>CAZRFI010000237.1:0-4550 GCA_964598905.1 uncultured Candidatus Sericytochromatia bacterium
TTGCCCTGCAACCCGATCTTGCGGCCAAAACCCTGGGTGGTTTTTGCCTCTTGGTCTTGGCCCAATGAACCCCCTGCTCTATCTCATTGCCTATAAACCCTTCAATGTTCTGACTCAGTTCAGCGGCGAAAAACCAGATGAAACCCTTCAGGTGCTGCAATACGACTTCCCCAAAGATGTGTACCCCGTTGGGCGTTTGGATAAAGACAGCGAAGGACTGCTGCTCTTGACCAACGACAAGCGCCTCAATCACCGTCTGCTCGATCCCAAATTCAAACATGAGCGCGAGTATTGGGCCCAGGTCGAAAACATTCCCAGCCCAGAGGCCTTGCAACGTCTGAGTATTGGCCTGATGCTCAAAGATGGTCCAACTTTGCCTGCCCGTGCCCAACTCTTGACGGCAGAACCCGATCTGCCCCCCCGCAATCCGCCGATCCGCTACCGGGCCGCGATCCCCACAGCCTGGATCCGTTTGAGTCTGACTGAGGGCCGCAACCGCCAAGTACGGCGCATGACCGCTGCCGTGGGCTTTCCCACCTTGCGCTTGGTGCGCTGGCGGATCGAAACCCTGACCTTGGCTGGTTTAAATCCGGGGCAGGTGCGGGAGTTAACCTCACCGGAGCGGGAAGCGTTGCTTAAAAGACTCAAGTTGAACTGAGCGGGGACACGTCTTCTGGCATATAATTTAAAACAAGATTCTTCCAGACAGGTAGTCATGTCCATTTCAACGCCCATCCCCATTCGGGTCGCTTCTGAGGCTGACAATGCCGCACTTTTGGCATTGAGTGCCGAAGTGCCTGTGAGCACCCCCGCTTTTGCCTATACCTTGGAGCGCAGTCCCGATTTTTTTGCCTTTGCCCGCGCCCAGGCTCCACACAGCGAAATTCTCGTGGCTGGGCCCGTCGGAGAGGTCAAAGGCTTTATTTCTGTCTGTTTTAATCGGGTTTGGCTCGAAGGTCGACCCCAGGATGCGGTCTATACCGGGGATTTGCGTGTGGCTCAGGCTGCTCGGGGTTTGGGTTTGGGAGATCAGTTGATGCAGGGCAGCATTGCACGGACCCAGCAGGAACAAAACCTGCCGGTGTTTAATTGTGTTTTAAAAGACAATCCTGTGGGGCTCAAGATGAATGCCAATTTGGCGCGCGATGGCATTACCAGAATTGTGCCGATCGGTGAAATCGGCTTGGCTATGCTTTTTCCTCTGCTGGGTTTTACCCGGCCCCGTCCTTGGGGCTTTACTGTACAGCGCGCCCAGGAAAGTGATTTTGCTGAGATGTTTGCCCTCTGGCAGGCTGTGAAGTCGAAACAACATTTGGCACGGGCCTGGGACCGGCTGCAATGGCGCAAATGGATCGAAGCGACTCCCGGATTGGCGCTTTCGGACTACCTTTTGGCCCGCAATGCACAGGGAGAACTCTGTGGTTTTTTGGGCGTGTGGAATCAACAGGCCATACGCCGGGTGCGTTTGCTGCGTGTGCACGCCCTTTTATCTGGTGCCCGGAGCATGGAAAGACTTTTGCGGGGGGCAGCGCAAACGCCCTTTTTACCAGGGCAAGGAGATATTCTCCCCGTCCGTCAGGTGTTGAACCTCTGTATCGCGGGGCATGCTCCCAAGGCCTTCCCCGCTTTGCTGGATGCGGCCTTGAGCGCGGGCAAAGATTCTATGTTTTTGCTTGGGATTGCTTTAGATCGCCGTGATCCACTGCAATACTGGTTAGATCGTTTTTCGGGGTCTCGCTCAGAGCTGGTATTGCTGAGCAATTACCGTTTTGCAAGCCCAGGACGCCGACTTTTTCACTTAGAAATAGGATTGGGATAAGGGTATGGATCAGGCATTTTTGAATCAGGTCTATTTTAAGCCTCAGGCGGGCCAGTTTCCGGAGGAGCGGGCGGCTTTGGCCCAATCCCTGCAAGGGCTGTGCAAAACGGGAAAACTCAGTCTGGATATTGTTTTGCTCTTGCTGCGTTTTTCCAAATTGATCCTCAACCCTGACGATATCTCCCCGATTTTTAAAGGGGGCAGCTTTCGCAACCACAAAAGCTTTCAAGTGGCGCTGCGTTCATTACATGCAGATCCTGCCACTTCTGCGTTGATTCGCAGCCGTTATCTGGCACCAGCCCCTTACGATCTGGCCCAATTATTAACCCTGCCCGAAAATAGCTTGGGCCATGTCTATGCCCGCCATATGCAGAATTACAAACTTGATGTGGTCTTTTATCCACCCCTGGAAGACACCCAGGACGACGATATCGCCTATCTGCGCAAACGGGCCCGCCAGACCCATGATATTCACCATGTGGTACTCGGCTTTCCCGCGATTGATTCGGGTGAGATGGCGATCTCGGCCTTTTATCTCTCTCAGAACAATATTCCGCTCTCAGCCCTGCTGATCGGCTTTGGCTTTTTGACAGCGATCTTGCGCTCACCTGAGCGGATCGAAGAATTAATGGATGCCATTATGCTTGGTTGGCAGCGGGGCAAGGAATGCCCCGTCTTTTTGGGGCTCAAATGGGAGGATTATTTTGGCTTGCCCATCGACCAAGTGCGTTCAGAACTCAATCTTCCGATTGAACCCAAATGGATCCGCTGATCTTCTGACGCCCTGTGTTATAATGATCCCTCACTATCTGTGACCCGCATAACAACTCGCTATTCCCGAAGATTCGCGATTTTTAATAACCTACCCCAATTCTGATGAGGAAGCCGCCGCATGTCCCACGACCTTGATGCCCTCTGGCAACACACCCTTGCAAGCCTCAAAGAGCGCATTTCTGAACCAGCCTATGAGTCCTTTGCTCGTCAGAGTCGCGCGGCCAGTCTCGAAAACAACTTGCTTTTGATTGAGACGCCCAACGGCTTTACCCAGAATTTTTTAAGCAAAAAATACACCTCTCTCTTCAAAGATATTTTGCAGGAGATCAGTGGCGATCAGATCGAGATCCAATTTGTGGTCAATGAGATGATGACGCCCGAGACGCCCCCGAGCAATGGTTCGGGCAATCGTGTCGCCACTGAAGTGCGCTCACAGCAGCAAATGCAGCAGACTGCCCAGCGTGAACGGCAATTGCAGATGAGCAATCTCAACCCCCGCTATACCTTTGATAATTTTGTTGTGGGCTCCCACAATAAATTTGCCCACGCGACCGCTTGGCGCGTGGCCGAAGCGCCTGGCACGGCCTTTAACCCGCTCTTTATCCACGGCGGTGTGGGCCTGGGCAAAACCCACCTGATGCAGGCCATTGGTCACCATTTACAGGCCCACCGCGAAAATATGCGCGTAATGTATATCTCTTCTGAGCGCTTTACCAATGAATTGATCAATGCGATCAAAGATGGCAGCCAGATGGCGTTTAAAAACCGCTACCGCACCACCGATTTGCTGCTGATCGACGATATCCAGTTTATTGGCAACAAAGAGAGCACCCAAGAAGAGTTTTTTCACACCTTCAACGATCTCTACGACGCCGGCAAACAGATCGTAATCACCTCCGATCGTCCACCCAACCAGATCTCTACCCTCGAAGATCGCCTGCGTTCGCGCTTTGAGATGGGCCTAATCTCGGATATTCAGCCCCCCGAACTCGAAACCCGGATTGCCATTCTCAAGAAAAAAGCGGAGATGGATGGCCTCGATGTGCCCGACGATGTGCTCCACTATATCGCCCGTGTCTATGTCAACAACGTGCGCGAACTCGAAGGTGCGCTGCTGCGGATTATGGCGTATACCTCGCTGACCAATACCCAGCCGACCGTGTCTGTGGCCCAATCTGTCTTGGGCCAAGTGCCCGAGCGGGAATTGAGCGCCGAGCGCATTCAAGAGGTCACTGCTGAGTTTTACCGTGTGACCACGTCTGAAATGCGCGGCCCCCGCCGTTCCAAAACCCTCAATACAGCCCGCCAAGTGGCGATTTATCTCTGTTCTGAACTGACAGCGCTTTCCACGCCCCGTTTGGGTGAGCTTTTTGGCGATCGCGACCACACCACGATTATTCATGGCCGAGATAAAATTAAAAACCTCTTAAAAGAAGATACCAAGCTGCAGTCCGAAGTGCAGATTTTGATGGATCGCTTTAAATAAAGCCTCCGCTCTGTGGATAACTGTGTCGCCGTTTGGGCCTGAAGGGTCTGAATTTGTTTTGTAAACAGGGGAGTAACCCTGTCGATACGCCCCTTTTACACAGTGCCTATGCAGCTGTATGAACGGATGTCTACTTGTGGATAAGATGTGGATAACCTCTTGTTTGCGCTTTTAAAGGGGGGTCTGAAAGGCCGTTTCTGGGGCAATTCAAATTAAATTTTCTCTATTTTTCGTTTAATTCCAGACTAAATTTTGCTATAATTCGCTACTGACAAACCAAAAAAATCAGTTTCCAAAATCCAGCCCCAAAAATCCAGCCAGAGAGAAGTGCTCTCAGATGATGAAAGACAGAGACCAAAGGTTACGCTCGATGAAAGATTTCAGGTGTTTTTTGCCTGTATTCCTGGCCCTGATACTTGCCATGCCTGCCGTTCAGGCCCAAGAATCGCCCACCCAATCGCCCACCCAATC
>CAZRFI010000237.1:4650-7812 GCA_964598905.1 uncultured Candidatus Sericytochromatia bacterium
AATCGCCCACCCAATCGCCCACCCAATCACCAGCCCCCTCACCCTCCACCGAGGCGGCAGCCCCAGCAGAAACGGCCCTTCCAACTACGGACGCGAGTCCTGCGCCTGATAGCAGCCCTGCTCCCGATGCCAGTGCCAGCCCAGCCGTAGAAGAGCCTGCTGTACAGGCCGATACCATGAAAATCGTCGAAATTGACGTGGTGGGCACTGCATACAAAGATGCCGTTTTGCTTTCGATGTTTACCAAACCTGGCGATGATGTCTCCGCCGAGCAGATTCGCAACGATTTGCGCCGGATCTACGGTTTGGGTTATTTTCTCGACGTGACAGCCACCCGCGAGCCTGCAGAAGGTGGTTTTAAACTGGTTGTCAAAGTCGTCGAAAACCCCGTTTTGCGTGAAGTGCGTTTTCTCAACGAAACCCAAGTCTTTACCCGTGAGCAATTGCTCGATGTCTTCAAAGAACAGGTCGGCAAAACGGCCAATTTTAACGATATCCGCGAACTCAAAGAAAAGCTTGAAGAGGCCTACCGCCAGCGCGGCTATGCCCTGGCCAGTTTGCGCATTATGCAGAGCCAGACCGAAGAAAACGGCGGTCTGCTCTCCCCCGAAGGCGTGCTGGAATTGCAGCTCAACGAAGGCCTGATCGAAGACATTCGTGTCTCGGGCAATGTTGAGACCAAAGACTATGTGGTGCTCCGCGAGATCACACTCAAACCCGGTGAACTCTTCGACAGCAACCAAATGCAGGGCGATTTGCGCCGTGTTTTTAACACCAATTTTTTCGAGAGCATGAATCTCTTGCCCAAACCCGGCGAAAAAGACCCCAATCACTGGATTCTGGTCGTCGAAGTCAAAGAAAAACCCACGGGCGCAGTCAACCTCGGCGCTGGTTATAATAACCGCGATGGCCTGATTGGCACTTTCAGCATCAACAAAGACAATCTGATGGGCGAAGGCCGCCGTCTGGGGGTGGACCTGCAATTTGGGGTCAACCTCTTCAGCATTTTTACAGGCGCCAATTTCTCCCAGGCTCAGCGCACGCTTTTGGGCCGGATCGACTTTTACGATCCCTGGATGTTTGAAGGCCGTACCTCGTTTGGTGCGAGCATTTTCTCCGAGCGCGTGCCGCTGTTCTTTGGCACGGGCAACAGCCAACAATCCCTGCTCAATTTGAGCTTGGGTCTGGGCAACGGGATTATCCAGCGCCGCGTGGGCACCAGCCTGAGTTTTGGCCGTCCGCTCTTTGGCGATCTGACCTCGCCCTGGCGTGGTTCGCTCTCTGTGCGGGCCGAGCAGGTGGGCGTCACCGATCTGCTGGGTGAGCCCAAACGCGAATTGTCTGTTAGCAATCGCTTCAGCGCCACCGACGTCTTTTTCAGCGTGGGCGGCTCGCTCTCTTACGATACCCGCGATATTATTGTCGACCCCAAAAGTGGTTGGTACGGTCTCTTCTCGTTTGAACCTGTCTGGGGGGATACCGCTTACCTCAAATTGGCGGGCAACCTGAGCACCTACTTTGCGATCACCGATTGGTTGACCCTGGCCGTGGGCGTTCGTGGCGGCACATTTTTGGGCCAAAACCCGCCTTATGAGCTATTTTACTCCAATGGCTTTAACGTCATTCGCGGCTGGCCCGAAAACGGCTTTCTCTACGGCAAACACTTTGGCATTGGCAGTGTCGAACTGCGCTTCCCGATTTTCAGCCCCGTCTCTGGGGTGCTGTTTACAGATATCGGGGAGTTTTTGGTTGATCCCAATAACCAAGCAGCCACCAGTCTGGGTTTGAATCCCACCAATACCGCTCAAAACCAAGGTTTGCCGTTTAAATATGGCGTGGGTTTGGGCATTCGATTGAACACTCCCATGGGTCCATTGCGTCTGGACTATGGCGTTCGGGATTTTTCCCGGATTAATTTTGGCACCTTGTTCGATGCGGGCCAACTGCATTTCAGCATCGGACAAAAGTTTTAGCATATACAAATACGAGGAATTACCTGCATGAAGAAGCAACTCTACACACTCACAGCCACCCTGCTGATCGCTGCCAGCGCCCTGCTGAGCACCCCTGCTCCGGCCCTGGCCGAAGACCCCCGCATTGGCGTGGTCGACACCCAACAGATTCTGGCCAATAGCTCACTTTTGGAAGAACTCAAAAAAGCCGAACAGGCCCTGCAAGGTGCCGAAAAACAGCTCTATGAATCCCGCAATATCAAACTCAAAGAGCTGGAAAAAGCCCGCACGATGATGAAAGAAGAAGAGTTCCTGAAAAAGAAACAGCAGCTTGAAACCAGTTTGATGAACGAAGTCAAAGAGGCCGAAAAAGGCCTGGAAAAGCGCAAGCTCGACATTCAAAAGATGAAAGTCGATCTCGAAAAAACCGTGCAGTCGATTGTCGAAGCGGTGGCCAAAAAGCGCAAGCTCGAAATCGTGATCAACAAACAGCTCGTGCTTTATGGCGGCGTGGATATCACCCAAGAAGTCGTTGAAGAACTCAAGAAGAAAAAATAGGCAAAATAAGCTCTATGCCGCAGTATTCCCTGGCGGAATTGGCGGAAATCACAGGCGCAGAACTGCGGGGCGACCCACTCTGGCAGATCGCGCGCCTGTCGGTGCCCCAGGCGGCGGGCCTGCACGATCTGGTCTTTTTGCTCGACCCGCGTTGGTTGCCAGCGATTGCCGCATCTGCGGCCCAGGCTGTTTTGCTCTCACCCCAACACTGGGGGCCCGCTTTGGCGTCGAAACACGCCTTGTTGGTCTCGGACGTGCGGCCCGCTTTGGCGGGCCTTTTGCGTCTCTTTCACGCGGCTCCAGCGCATCCGCCGGGTGTTCATGCCTCGGCGGTGCTGGGCGAAGGCTGCCAGATCGACCCCAGCGCGTATATTGGCCCCGGCTGTGTCTTGGAACCAGGCGTGGTGATTGATGCGGGTGTGGTGCTCAAAGCCATGGTCTATGTCGGTGCTGAGTCGCGGATTGGCTGCGACTCTCTGATCTATCCCCAGGTCACGCTCTGTGATCAGGTTCAGCTTGGCGAGCGGGTGATCGTGCACAGCGGCAGCGTGATTGGGGCCGATGGCTACGGCTTTTATCTGCACGATGGGCAACACCAGAAAATCCCCCAAATCGGCGGGGTGCACATCGAAGACGATGTTGAAATTGGCGC
>CAZRFI010000238.1:0-3299 GCA_964598905.1 uncultured Candidatus Sericytochromatia bacterium
GTGGCATAGCTATTGTTGGCGGGCGCAGAAGGGCCACTGCCACCCAATTCTTTCAACATTTGCAGGGTTTCTTGAATCTCTTTCATGCGGTTTTGGCAGAGATTTAACAGCTTTTTTAAGACCTCTTGTTCATGCAGCAGGTTTTCCTGCGAGACCTCACCACCGAGGCGGCCTTGATCTTGCAGCAATTGCCCATAGAGCTGATAAAGGCTATCGGGCAGCCATTGCAGCGGTGTGGCTTCAGGGGAGGCCTGTACCGAGTCAAAGCGCAGGGTATCAAGCACCGTGTCGAGCTGGGCAGCCGGAATACGTCCCGAACTCAAGGTGCGGCGCTCTTCCAACTCGTATTCATAACAGGCATGGCCGCTGCCTGAACCGTAAAAATGCCCATCCAATTCTTGCACCACATCAACCCAGCGGCTGCAGCGGTCGCAGCGGCTTTTGCCTTGGCGTTTGATGTCCTGGGAAGCCTGTTTGAGTTCGCGCAGGTTCATTTCATCAATGGTTTTGATCTGCCCTTTTAATTCGACCCCTTCGTTGATAATCCGATCGCGGTCGGCAGGGGGCAATTTGATCAGCTCCAGCATTTTTGATAGACCCAAAGCAGCCTGTTTGTTGAAGGTGGGATCTTCGGCCAGAGACATAAAGCGCTCGGCATCCGCCGGGGCGATATCGATGCGGGGATCGTGCAAAAAGGCAGCAAATGACGTGTGGCCTGCTTCGCGGTAAATCTTGCGGCTTTTGACTGTGCCCAAGGCCTGGCCAATCGTGAGAAAATTGGCGGCGATATTTTGCCGGGCTTCGACAATGGTTTCGACCAGGGCGCTGAGAGCGCCACTTTCGGGGGGCAAGGGCTGGGTTTCAATGGTTTGGATTTGCATTTTTTTACCTGTTATTGGGGATCTTTGAGCTGGGAGGAGCGGTATTCGACTTGGCCTTTGCTGTTGAGGAGTTCAAAATAGAGCCGCCGGGGACTGACTTCAAACCAAGCAAAGCCAAAGCTGCTGCGGGCAAAGCGGGTGTCTTCGCCCCGGCCCACCGGGCGCAGGCCACCACCGGTACCGACAATCAAATACTCGGTTCCGCAGCGCGATTTGAGATGCTGTTTATCGTGTTCATGGCCTGCCAGATAGAGTTGTACCTGGCCACAAAATCCATCAATCAAACTGCGCAGAGCTGGGCTCTGGCTGTTGTGATAAAAACTGTTGGTGTGGCGGGGATGGTGGCCAAAGGCGATTTTCCAAGGGGTATTTGCCGACTTGAGGCGGTTTGGGAAGTACTTCTGTTGTTCGGGTGTGGGTTCGTTGGTGTCCAGCGCCAGAAAGGTCACTGGCCCCGCTTCAAAATCATAATAGCGTTTGGGCAAATACCACTTTTTGCTCTTTTGGGTATAAGCCACTTGGGCATCTACATTGCCCCGGTAGTCATGGTTGCCCAAGACCATATAAAAGCGCTGGGGCAGTTGGGCATAGGGCTTTTCAAATTTGCTCAGAAATTGGGAATCGTTGACGTTTGAAACGCCATCATTGTAAATATTATCCCCCAGGGTCACGACAAAATCGCAGCCGGCCTGATCACATTTTTTTTTGACAGCGTCAGCCACTTCATATTGGGCCGCGCCCCCGGTGCCCATATCGCCAAAAGCGACAAAACGCAGGGTCTCTGGCTCTTTGTTTTCTGGCTTGGTTGGCGGTGTTTTGCTGTCTGCGGCTTGGTCGCAACCATTGACCGCAACCAGCCCTGAGAGCAGCAAGGTCAGAGTAAAAAGCTGAGAAAAAAACTGAGAATTTTGCATGCCTGTATTATAACCCACTTGCCCTTGGCGGGCAGCCGGGAGTGTCTGGTCTATTCTCACGCGCAAGCTTGGACTCGTGCGATAATACCTGCGACAACGAGGAATATAGATATGAGTGATTTCCCTCTGACAGAGCCCGCGTCAGAGCTTCTGACGACCCCCGAACCAAGTGAAAAGCCGCAGCGCAAAAAGAAGCGCTGGATTTGGGGGCTTCTTGTCTTGTTGGTCCTTGCCGCCCTGATCGGGGTTGGCATTCTCTGGCAGCGCAATTCAGCTCAGGAACCCCCACATTTTGTTGTCAAGCGCCAGGATTTAAAAGACCGGATTGATGTCAGTGGGGCCGTCTTTTCTGAGCGTGATGTGGTACTCAAAGCCGCTGTCAGTGCCCAGGTCTTGGCTCGGCTGAGCCCTGAAAACCAGCGTGTGGCTGTAGGCACACCCCTTTTGCGCCTCGACAGTGCGACTTTTGGTTTGCAATTACAACAGGCCCGTACCAATGCCCAAGCCTCTCAGGCCCAGGCCCAAACAGAATTGCAAACCGCTCAAAAAGCCTTGGAAGATGCTTTGCGCCGCAAGGCGTTGAATCAGCAGAATGTGGTAAATCAAGAGCGCAAAGCACAGAAAAACCTGGATTTTCAGGAGAGTGAATATCTGCGTCAAGTGCGTTTGGCGGCAGAAGGCATTGTGACGACGCAGAAGCTGGACCAACAAAAACAGACCCTGGATCAGGCCCGGCTTGAACTCAAGGGCGCTTTGGATAATTTAAAGACCCAGATGCGCGATCAGACCGAGATCAGTACCACCCGCAGCCGAATTCAACAGGCCCAGACCGCTTTGGCCAATGCCCGTAATCAAGGTCAGGCCAGTATTCGCTTGGCGGAAGACAGTTTGAATAAAAGTGCAATTCTGGCTCCTTTTAACGGCACTGTGGCGCGTTGGCAGGTCAATCGCGGGGACTACGTGACTCCGGGCACCCCGCTGGCCCGTTTTTTAGATACCCAGGACCTGCGTCTGACTTTAAATGTCAATGAATTGGATTTGCCCAAGGTGCGTATTGGCTCTGTGGTCGAGATTATCTTTGATGCTTTTCCTGATTTGCCTTACCCAGGCAAAATTGTCTGGATCAGCGAATCGAGTATTACCAACAGTGAAAATGTGCAGGTCTTTCCTGTCAAGGTGGGGTTTGCCAATCTCCAGGGCAAAGTGCGACCTGGTATGAGTGCCGATGCCCGAATTACGGCCTCTGAGCGCAAACAGGTTTTGGCTTTGCCGATTACCAGCGTCCAGAAAAAAGAGGGTCGTTTTTACGTTGACCTGCTTCAAAATGGCAAAACACAGTCCCGAGAAGTTAAACTCGGTCTCTCTACCCTGGAGAGTGTTGAAGTGCTCTCAGGCCTTCAGGCCGGGGACAAGGTCTTGTTAGAACCTCTGGTGCTGGCCTCTCCCATAGGTAAGAAGTGACTACGCCGCTGATTGATGTGCGTGCCCTGAATAAAATTTATCA
>CAZRFI010000238.1:3399-6142 GCA_964598905.1 uncultured Candidatus Sericytochromatia bacterium
TGCAGTACAGCGCAGTTTCGGCCCGTGAACGGCAAAAGCGAGCCACAGAGGCTTTGCAGCGGGTGGGTCTGGGCAGCAAGCTGGCCAATCGCCCCAATGAAATGTCGGGCGGGCAAAAACAGCGGGTGGCGATCGCGCGGGCCCTGGTCAATCGGCCTGCCTTGATTATGGCCGATGAACCCACAGGGGCACTGGACACCCAGACCGGCAAAGAAATTATGCGTCTCTTTCAGCAACTCAACCGCGAAGGTATCACCCTGATTATCGTAACCCACGAGCCGGATATTGCCGGTTATTGTCAGCGCGTCTTGCGCATGCAAGACGGCCGTTTGATCGAAGATCGGCAACAAGAAGCGGTGATCTTGGAGAATTTGGATGTTATCTAAGTATTTTTCAATGGCCTTTGAAGCGCTGGTGCTCAATAAAGTGCGCTCGTTTTTGACGACCTTGGGCATGATTATTGGGGTCTTTTCGGTGATCGTGATGATTGGTTTGGGCCAATCTTCCCAGGCCAATATCACCAACCAAATCAAAGGCCTTGGTGCTGGGGTGCTGATTATTACGCCAGGCAACCCCAAGACTCAGAGCTTTGGTCCTCCTGGGGTCAATACCGCCAAAACGCTGACCCTCGATGATGCCAGCAGTTTGGAAAGTCTGCCCGGCATTCTCTATGTGTCACCCAACGTCTTTATTCAGGCCATGCTTAAATTTGAACGCAACAATGTGCCCGCTTCGGTTTTGGGCTCCAATCCCAATATTGTCCAGGCCCGTGGCTTTAAAATTGCCAGTGGGCGTTTTTTTACGGAGCAAGAGGCCCGTGTTGCGGCCCCGGTGATTGTGGTGGGGTATAAATTGGCCCGCGATTTGTTTAAAAATACCCTCGAAGAACCTCTCGGTGCCAAAGTGCGGATCGACAATGCCCGTTACCGCATCATTGGGATCTTAAAAGAGCAGGGCTCGGGGCTGTTTGGTTCGGTCGATGATCAGGCCTTTATGCCCACCAAAACCTTTCAACAGACGATCAAGTCCGGCAAAGGCCTCAATTCGATTTTGCTCAAGGTGGAGTCCGAAGAGCTTTTGCCTGCGATCGACCTGCGTACCAAGACTCTTTTGCGCTACCGTCACGCGATCCGCAATGACGAAGAAGATGATTTTAAAATTCAAACCCAGGCAGAATTGCTCTCAACGGTACAGGTCGTGACCCAGGTCTTTACCTTTTTACTGGCGGGGATTGCGGCTATATCTCTGGTGGTAGGTGGGATTGGTATCATGAATATCATGCTGGTCTCTGTTACGGAGCGCACGCGCGAAATTGGTGTGCGCAAAGCCGTGGGGGCCAATCGCCGTGATATTCTGCTGCAGTTTTTGATTGAAGCAGCTGCGATTTCACTGACGGGGGGCACGATTGGGATTGGACTGGGTTTATTGGTCACCCGTTTGGCGACCCAGGCCATGAATTTGCCTTTTGTTTTGTCGGAGACCGCCGTGATCGGGGCGTTTATCTTTTCGGCGGGGGTGGGTATTTTCTTTGGCATTTACCCCGCGAATAAAGCCTCTAAACTCGATCCTGTCGATGCCCTGCGCTACGAATAGCACCGGCTGGCTGCTGTAAGAGCTGATACCAGCGCCATTGGCCTGGCAATTCGATCAGAGAGACCTCTCCTGTCCAAGGGCTATGCGTCTCCTTGATTTGACTGCTGAAGCTGGGATCTTGCCAATACTGGCAAGCAGCCTGTGCCAGATGGCTTGCCAAACCCAAATAACCTCTGGCTTGCAGTTGCGCCAGTATCAATGGCAGGAACTCTCTTTGGGGGAAGAGCGAAAGTGCGACAAAGGCGTATTTGAACCATTGCTCGGGCTGTGTTTCTGGCATGGTTTCTGCCCAGCGCTGTGAAAGGGTGGGGCCGAGTTGCTCTTCGCTGCTGCCCAGGATCTCCAAAAGGCGTGTGCGAATCCAAGCCTGCCCAGGGTGGGGCTGAATTTTTTGCAGGGCCTGCAAGCTGCAGAGTGCCAGCCAGCCCTCGCGTTGGGACAGATAATAGTCCAATAGCGCTTCTTGAGCCAACGCTGTGTATCGCATCAAATGGCTGTGTACAGCAGGCAGACCCGGTTCAAAGAAGCCGTTGAGCAGACGATAACCTTCATTTAAATGCCCATTTTTGATCCTGCTCCAGCCCCCCAGAGCCCGACTTTCGGCCAACAAGAAGAAATCTGGGTAGCGATGGCCCATTTCGACCATCGCTGGAATGGCTCTCTGCCAAAACAGGCACTCCAGCAGATAATAGAGATTGAGCCCCAGCGGCGCGCCCAGCCAGGTGGGACTCGCGGGCAATTTGCCTTGGGCCTGAGCTGTGGCCTCCAGTGCTTTTTCGAGCCAGATCCGGGCTTCGGCCAAGGCTGGGGGCATGGTCTGGTAGAGCAAAACATGGCCTTTTTGAAACCAAAAATAAGGGGTATTGTATTCGGCTTTTTGCAGAGCCTGATCCAAGAGTGGGTTGCGGTTGTGTTTTTGATGCTTTTGGCGCATCAAATCCAGCTGGCCGCTGTGTTCGACGATCACCTCGGGCAAATAGACCGGGTGTAAATACCAGGGCGAAGTATGGCAACAGAGTTGCTCATGCAAAGGGCCATGAAAAGCCAGATCACTTCGGCGGGCAAAGACCCTGCCCAATTGTGCCCAGTGGTTGTGGCCCGGTGTATCACTCAATTGGTGTTGTCTGATAATGAACAGATTCAGGCCCAG
>CAZRFI010000238.1:6242-7798 GCA_964598905.1 uncultured Candidatus Sericytochromatia bacterium
CCAATCTGGGGCCTCTCTTTCTGCCTCCAATTCAGGTTCAGTACAGGCCAAAAAGCGTGTGGGAAAACAGAGCCAGCCCAAGTGACGAATCCGGGCAGCCAAACCGGGCCAGTTGAGGCCCTGTACGGCAATATGCAAATGAATCAGGGCCTCAGCGGTCAGGCATTGCTCCAATTGCTGTTGGCACAGGGGCAAGGCCTCTGGGTACTTGTGCTCTCCCAAGGCCTCAAGCAAAGCTGCTGCAGGGGCATGGTAAGCCTGGTGATTGGATGGTGGAAGCATGCTGCTCCCTAGCCTTTGACGCCACCTGCGGTCAAGCCCGAAATCAAGAAGCGCTGAGCGACCAAAAAGACCACCAAAACAGGAATGGTCACAATAATAGCGCCAGCGGCCATCAAGTGCCAAGCGGTATTAAACTCAAAGACGTAGGTGCGCAGGCCGACGGGCAAGGTGTAATTGCTTTCCCCGGTCATGAAAGTCAAGGCAAACATGAACTCGTTCCAGGCGGTGATAAATGAGAAAAAGCCGGTCACAGCCAAACCGGGCAGAGAGAGCGGCACAATGATTTTGATAAAGGTGCCAAAGGCCGACATGCCATCAATCATGGCCGCTTCTTCGAGTGAGATTGGAATGGCGTCAAAGAAGCCTTTGAGCATCCAGACACAAAAGGGCAGTGAGAGCGTGGAATAGGCAATGATCAATCCCGTAAAGGTATTGAGCAACCCTAAGTCTTTCATAATATTGTAGAGGGGCACAATTAAGATCGCACCGGGAAACATCTGGGCGACCAAAAAGGCAAAGAGCACGCCTTTTTTGCCCCAAAACTCAAACCGCGAAACCGCATACGCGGTTGTGGCAGCTAAGATAATCCCGATCACGGTGGTCAAGAGGGCAATCATCACGCTGTTGAACATCCACTGCCAAAACAGCCCGCCTTGCAAGACCTGCTCATAATTGGCAAAGGTAACGGTCTTGGGCAAAATCGTCAGCTTGGGGCTGAGCACTTCTTCAGCGGGTTTCAGCGAGGTGGAAAAAATCCAAAAAACGGGAAAGATCGCGATCAGCGAAGCCACCACCAGGACAACATAGCTGAACCAGGAGGGTTTGCCAAGGCTGGGGTTCTGTTCCATTGCGATCCCGCTTTCTGTCTTCTTTTTGAGCTTGTTTCAGGGATTCATTATAGTACAGTTAGGGCTGAAGCCCAAGCGCTGAATGCAAAGCACTTTGTCTGCGAATGAGCAGCGAAGTTAAAACTTTGGCTTAATTCACGTGTGCCACAACCCAAGAAAAAAGCCCGGCTCATCTCTGAACCGGGCTAAAGGGGCTGGAAATTAGCTGCCGAAGCTGATGGCCACGGTGCCAATCGATTGGATTTTGATCTTGGGTGCAATCTCGTTATAAGAGAGCACGGTCAACATCGGGAAGTTGCGGTCGGTCAGCTTTTTAACGTGGGGACGGATCTGCGGGTTGCAGAGTACCACGGGATTGTGACCGGCATTGGTGGCCGCTTGCACTTCGTTGGCCAATTTGGCCAGAATCTGTTGGCTGACCTGGGG
>CAZRFI010000239.1:0-1196 GCA_964598905.1 uncultured Candidatus Sericytochromatia bacterium
TGAATGGCTGGGGGGGCCGTTGCCGTAAATACCCCCAGCACAGGTCGGGGGTGCCAATGGGAGAGTAATTTACCCAATTCGCGGTAAGCTGGGCGAAAGCTATTGCCCCACTGAGAAATGCAGTGGGCTTCATCGACGACAAGCAAACGCGGTGGATTTTCTGACAGAACGACTTGCAATGCACTACTCTGCAATTGCTCCGGCGCCAGATAGAGAAAGGTTTGGGTGTTGCTTTGCAAGCCTTTGAGCAGTCTGCGTCGCTCTTCTGGGCTGAGTTGGCTGCTGAGCTGCCAAGCGCTGATTTGTTTGGCTTTTAATTGTGCCACCTGTTCCTGAATCAATGCCAACAGCGGAGAAATAACCAGGGTCAGCCCACCCAAACACAGGCCCGCCAATTGGAAACAGAGCGATTTTCCCTCTCCAGTGGGCAAAAGAGCCAGTACATCTTGGCTTTTGCACAGGTTTTCCACAATCGGTTGCTGGTGTGAACGCAGTACAAAATCCGAGCCCCAATACTGCTTGAGCAATTCTGGCCAGGGTTTGATCATTTCAACTGGATTCTCCTTTGGCTGGGCATTCTGGCAAAAATACGTTATCCTGCCATTGATACTAGCGCATTTTGAGGTACCTCCGTGCAGACTTGGCCCCAAAACTGTTACGATTTGCTTTTGCATCCAGCTCCCGCTTTGATGCGTCTTTCTGATCGCAGCCAATGGGGCTTTTCGGCCTGTGTTCTGGCTTTGACGACTCTGCTGCACACCTTTACCCAAGCGGGTTCAAGGGCTCAAGCTTTGCCAGCCCTTTTGCCTCAATTTTTGGTCAATGGCATGGGGGTATTTTTATTGTGGTTGGCTTTTTCGCTCATGATCAGTCTCTGCGCAGATCTCTTTGGCGGCCAGGGACGGATTACCGACACCATGACAGGCTTGGGATTGGCCTCTTTGCCTTTGATTTTTTTGGCTCCTGTAAGTGCCCTGCCGAATCTCTTCGGCCAAGCGGGTTTTACCCTGCAATTATTGCTGACCTTGGGTGTGGGCTTTTGGGTTTTGATTTTGGTTGTCTTGGGTATTCAATCCGCCCAGCACTTTAGCTTAGACAAGGCCATTGGCAGTTTGGTGATCAGCGGTCTCTGTGGCTTTGCTTTGGGGGTTGCCGCTGTGCTCACAGGTGTCGCACAATTGGTGCTCAGTTTGCAG
>CAZRFI010000239.1:1296-5455 GCA_964598905.1 uncultured Candidatus Sericytochromatia bacterium
AACGTAAATGGCGATCCATGAGGGAGAGGAAAAATATGTTTAATATCCATTCGAAATATGGGGTTTCAAAGCGTTTGATTCAGACCGAAAGAGGTCTGGGAATTGTGGAGGTTATGGCCGCAACCACCATTTTGACCCTAATTGCAGTTGGGGCAGCCAGTTTTATCCCAACCGCTTTTCGCTCTAATCAAGATTCCCGAGATATGACAGCTACCACACAAACCATGAACTATGTCATGGAAGAGCTGAACAATATCCAGTTTGAAAATATTCGGCCTTATCCTTTTGTGGCTGAGCCTGAATATACTTCTGCCCAGCACCAGACCGTGATTGATACCACTGCGTTAAATGCCAGTGCGGCAATTACCGTCTGTCTCAAACGCACAGAGGGAACAGAGCAATGTGCTCCCAATACGGCACAAGAGACCAATCAACTGCAATTTCCCCAAAAAGTCCGTTTAAATAACCGTGATTATCGGGTAGACCTGGTGGTTTACAAAGGCAAACACACCTATTTGGCGAATATCTCTGATAGGATTCGCACCGATTTGGGTTGGGATAGACTCTCTCAATGGGTGTTACCTGCTGCAGAAGCTGCTCCTTCAGATGGCAATTGTTATGTAAATTCACCTCCTTCTAGCGTGGCGATCGGGCAGACCTTGAATCTATCAGCTACCAACGGAGTGGGTAGCGGGTATAATACCCTGCGCTGGACATTTGGTCCGAGCCCAGGCACCGTTCAATCGGGTGATTCCACGTCTTATGCTTGGGCACAAGTGGGTACCTATGCTGTGGATTTGGTGGCATTTAAATCTGCGGGTCAGAGCAAGCCCTGCAATAATGCACCCTTTTATGTCACCGTTTATAATCCCGGAGTTGATTTTTCAGTCACCCCTGGGCTCAACAATTTTATTAATGTGCCCTTTAATTTTACGGTGAATTCTTCCCAATGCCCGCTCTGCACTGCGGCCAATACGACTTGGGATTTGGGAGCCGCTGGGCCACAAACAGCAACGGGCATGTCGGCTTCTCGTGCGTATAACTCAGCCGGGACCTATACCGTGCGTTTGACAGTGAACACGCCTTATGGCAATTTTTTCAGTACCAAGACTTTAACCGTCGGGCAATCTGGGGTTTCGATTACTGCTCCCACAACCTCAAATGCAGCGGTTGGACAGGCGGTTAATTTTTCGGCAGCCTGTACCAGTTGCGGTGGCCAGCCGATTTTTGTCTGGGACATGGGAGACAGTTCTGGCCAACAAACAGGTGTTTCTGCCAGTCATACTTACACGCAGGTGGGTTCTCCCACGGTTCAGGTTACAGTCAAAGATGGCAGTGTCAGCCCTGCTCCTGTGATTGGTTCCGCCACCTTGGTGATGAATGTGACCGACAATAAAGATGTCTCTGTGGCTCTTTCACCCACTACCGGTATTGCCGGTGTACCGACAGATCCCGCTACCACCCATTTTAGTTACCAAATGTCGTCCTCTGGATTGAGTGGGGAGCCGAATAATCCCCTCAATGCCCCTGTCAGTTATAAAGTCTGGTTTGGTGATACCACACTTAACTTGGCTGTGCCTGATGACTTGGCCGTCGATGCCAATCCTGCGGATGCCAGTTTTCCTGCTTTTTCGCATAAATATGCGACATGCGGCACTTATACCGTTACCGCGCAAGCAGAGGTCGGTGGGCAGTCAGCCCTTAAAACCACCCAGGTGACTGTGGGTGCCAATGCTGCCATCACAGCTTCTGCGACACAAGTTCAAGCGGGCTCATCTGTTTCTTTTCAGGCTGTTTCCCAGGGGGCAGGAGCCAATCCCACTTATCAGTGGTCTTTTTCCGATGATTCATCCAGTATGACGGGCAATAGTTCCAGTCATACCTTTGTTGCCCCAGGCACCTATCAGGTGGGTTTAAATGTGGCTGGTGATTGCCATGCCAGTGCCACAACCCAGATCACTGTTTTGCCAGACGCCAATCAGGTGGCCTCTAATCAGGCTTTGATGAAAAAAATTGTCGTTAAAGTCGCTCCCTGGAGTGACTCTCCGCCTGACCCCCGTAGCTATTTGGCCAGTGCTGTGCTTTTGAAGGCCAATAATGATAACTAAAATAATCAAATGCAGGTATATGATGAAAAATACTCAAAAAGGATTTACGTTGGCGGAACTTCTAATCAGTACCTCTTTGCTCTTTATCTTGCTGGTCATGGGCACAACCATTTTTAGCAATATTCAAAGCCATTTGGTTTTGGCCCAAAAAGAAGCGCGTATGCAGCAATATGCCAGAGATGCAATGACTCAGATGTCCCGTGAATTGCGTCAGGCCAAAATGGTTTTGGGTGCGCGCAGTTGTTTGCCAACTCCGTGTACCGTACCTGAAAAAACGGATATTTATGCTGTGGTACCTGATGTCGGCAGTGATGGCAGCGTTGCTGGTCACTATCGCTTGGTACGCTATTGGTTTCAGGAAGATCACGAAAAGTCAGGCTCTGGCATTATGTCTCTCTATCGGGCCTGGAAAGACAACGGAGCTTCTCCGCGTTTACCTGATAATATTGCGAGCGATTTATTCTCAGATCACCGCACGCGCTTGCTCAAAGAGGCTGCTGCTCTCAATCCTGGGAGTGAATCTTATTTTAAAATCACCCCATCAGGGGAGTTGGTCGAAATTGTTTTAATTGTGGCAACTTACATGAACAGAGCCAATTCTGTTGTTCAATCGCAAATTGAGCGTAAATTTCGCGTAGATACCCGAGTTCAAATCAGAGGTGCAGAATAGTGGAAAAAAGGGGAAAAGGAAAAATGAAAAAAAGTAAATTAAAGAGCCAACAAGGTGCGGCCTTGGTGATGGTGCTTCAACTCACTGTTGTTGGGGCCTTAATGATGGGAGGAGTGGCTTATTTGGCTACCAGCCAAACCAAATTTAATGCCCGGACTTTGCATAGTGAGCGTGCCCTTTGGATGGCTGAAACGGGCACCCAGCGTTTTATGGCCGGACTGAAAAACGAAAATGATTGTATCAATTGGGCGCTTTCAAGTAGCAATCTCAATGCCTCTTGTACGGGTTATTGGTTGAATACTTGGATCCCGGTTCGGGATGACCGGGGTAAAACAATTGGGGAATACCGCGTCAGTCTTTTGCCCTCTCAGTTGCCCCATCTCAAACGCATCAAATCAGAAGGCAAAACCTATAGCTCCAAATCAGGCACTGTCGAAGTAAATTCGATCAAACGGGTTGTCGGTGCTGAATTAACCCGGTTTTCATTGGATAATTTTGCGATAGCCTCAAATAATCAATTGGGGGGCGCGCGGATTAATGGTGGGGCACGGATTCATGGTGGCATTTTCACTTCCGGCCGTTTGGGATTAGATGCTTCGTCTACAGGCATTTACAACGATTATACTGATCTTCAGGACAGTCAAAATTTTCAGGGTTACAATATCCCAGGTGTTGCTCCCCGTGCAGAGGTCTATGTCTATAAAGACAATTCAGCTGATTCCGCTGTGACACCCAATGGCGGGATTGAATTGGCTTCTCAGGCGGATCTGGGTACCAATACCAGTGCGATGCAGGCTATCCACACCCATTCTGAGGTGGATGATCCTGGTACAGGAACGCCACCGGCACCCAGTACAGTGGGTGACAGTATTGTGGGCAATGGCGAAGACACCAAGGTTTTTGCTGATAAAAAAGATCATCAATTGCCCGATATTAATTTTCCTGATGCTTCGGCGAACAGTGCCTATCTGAATGCCCGTTTGGCAGAGGCTCAGGCCAATGGCTGCGTTCGCGGAAGTGCACTGGCTCCCAGCCCATTGATTTTAGGCAATACAACTGTTGTTGCTCCTGCTGGGGGCGGCTGCGGCTCTAAATTTACCTATACAGTCAGTGGGGGGACGCGGGTGTTACATATCAGCGGTCCTGTCTTTATTTATGGGGACGTTTTCTTAAATGGACCGATTGTCTACACCGGCCAAGGTGCGATGTTTGTGCTTGGCAATGTCATGGGCGAAAAGGGACTGGAGCCCCAGGTTAAATCAGATTATCCAGAACACGCAGCTTTGGGGATTGTGGCCTCCGGTGATTTGTCTTTAACCGAAGGCAATGGATCCAGTGTGAAATATGCAGGTTCTTTCTTTGGCAATAAATCGATCAATAT
>CAZRFI010000239.1:5555-7784 GCA_964598905.1 uncultured Candidatus Sericytochromatia bacterium
GCTTTGATAGATCCAATAGGCCGTAAAGACCTTTTTGACATAGTCGCGGGTCTCTGGGTAAGTAATCGATTCGGCTTGGGCATCATAGGGAAGATGGGCAAACTCTTTTTTCCAACGTAAGACGGGCCCAGCCCCGGCATTATAAGAGGCAACCGCAAACATGGCGTTTCCGCCAAAGGTCTTGTGGGTTGAGCTGAGATACCAAGTCCCCATACGAATATTTGTCTCGGCATGTTTGAGATCATATTTGCTCAGTCCCAACTCTTTGGCAATTTGCTCTCCTGTTGTGGGCATAATTTGCATCAGGCCTGTGGCCCCTACCCAAGACTGAATATCTGGCTTATACTGGCTTTCTTGCCAACTCAATCCCGCGACTAAAAAGGGGTTGAGCTTGTATTTTTTTGCTTCTTGTTCCATGGTCTCAAACCAATGGGCGAGCGGAAAAGCCACCGGTACAAAAAGAGGGTTCTCTTCGGCCAAATAGCGATAATGGGTGATCGCTTCATAATAACGCCCTTCTTGATTGAGCATCAGACCCCGTAAATATTGCCATTCAGGTTGGCTGCTGTTCTCCGCCAGTTTGAGAAAATGGGATTTTTGCCCAAGATAAAACAATTGCTCGGCCTCGGGCCAATCTTTGTCTGAAAACTCAGCCGCTTTGAGCCGGGCCAGAAAAGCGGCTTTGTAGCCTGGTGCTTGAATCGCTTTGGTTTGAAATCCTTGGTAGGTAAGTGTGGCAAATTGATCTTCTCCACCTCTGAGCAAAACGCGCAAACGCTCTTTGCCGCGATGGCTATAATAATCCAGAAGTGGCCCTTCCGCTAAATCTGTGTAGATTTTGCGTGCATCTTCCCGTTGTTCGAGACTTTCTTGTGCGCGGGCCAACCAGTATAAAAAGCGGGATTCGAGTTCATGTTTTTCAAAGTCAGAGCGGTGCTTTTGAATCAAACGCACCACTTCAGCATAATCGCTTTTGAGATAGGCCTGCCAGACAACCACCCAAAGTGCTTCTGGGGCCTTTTCTGCTTTGGGATCGATTTCTACGAGCAGACGGCAGACACTTGCCTGTTTTTCGGGCTGATTCAAAAAATCATAGACGATGCCCTCTTCCCAGAGGGCTGCTGTGCTCACTTCGGGAACGCTTTTATAACTGGCACGTATCTGACGCAATTGATTTAAGGCGGCATTGTAGGCTTTGCTCGAACGTTGCATCGCCGCCAGATGCACGCTGGCCAAACCTGCCTCTTTGGTACGGGGATAGACCTGTAGTAATTGTCCGAAAATTTGGCGTGCAATGGGTAAATAGTCTGCTTTGCGCGCGTAAAAACCCAATAAATAGAGGTCTTCTTTGCTGCGTGGATCGGTGGCTTGTAGTTCGCCTACAGCGGTTTGGTACATATAGCGCTCAAATGCTGCCTGAGCCAAAAAAGCATGATCTCCGCTACTCAGATATTTGCCCAGTTTTTCGCGAATGGTATATATCAGTTCCCGGCCTGCTGGGTGTTTGGGGTGTTTTTGTAAAAAACTGCGAAAATAATTGAGTGCAACTATGGGATTTCGTTCCAGATTGTACTCTCCCTGACGCAATAAAATGGCGGCTGTGAGGGCTTCATCTTGGCTTTTTTCTTTAAAATGCACCAACAAGCTATTGGCTTCGGCGATTTTTTTCTTTTGGGCCAATTGATCGACAATTTGCCAATACCAAAGGGGGCGTAGACTGCTTTTGGGGTAACGATCCAAAAGTCTCGCTAATTCTTCTTGGGCCGAGAGGGCAGATTCCCAATCTAAAATTTGTTGAATCAGCGGATCTTGGCTCTCTTGTTTGAGTTTTTCAAACAGTGTTTGCCGCTCTTTTTTCTGCCCTGACTCTTGATACGTTTGGATTAAGAGCCACTGTGCGCGCTCTTTGAGATAATTGTTGGGAGCAGTTTTGAGGTAGTTTTTGATTTTTTCTGTTTCAGGGGACTGAACAAGCTCATCAAACCGTTGGAATTCGTTTTCTATTTTTTGGATTAATTGTCTGACAGGCAGGGCCTCGGCCTGTTTTTGTGCAAGCGGATAGAGATGAGTGAGAGCGGCCAGTGGCCCTTCGGTATAAAAGAGGGTTTCTGCCAAGAGTGCCTGGGCCTGTACCAAGGCCGGATCTTCGGCGTGTAATTTTTCTAAAAGCGGTTGGGCCTGTTTGTATTTATGGGCTGCCACGAGATCTTCCGCTTTGCGCAAAGGGGG
>CAZRFI010000240.1:0-7689 GCA_964598905.1 uncultured Candidatus Sericytochromatia bacterium
TCGCGCAAATTGATCTCAATTGTGCGGCTGATGGCTTCTAGGGGCAGATCGTTGGGTTCGACCTCAAAGGGGTTTTCAATCGAGTCGCCAATGGCATCCAGCCCCAAAAAAGCGTAGGAGACCACGGCCACCAGCACGAGTGTGTACCAGTGGGTCGCAAAGGCAAAGGGCAGAGCAAAACAATAGATCGCCGCCAATTGATGCATCAAACTGGCATAAGCAAAAGGCAAAGGGGTATTCATAATCCGCTCACAGCCGCCCTGTAAATTGCTCAATTCATGCACCCGCTCTTCAAAGAGCGGCAGGTGTAAGGGATTGAGCCAGCCTCTTTGACCGGCCAGGGCCAAACGGGCACTGAGTTGGTTCATCAGGTACATGGGCGGGTTGGAGCTCTGTTTAAGACTTGTGAGTTCAGCGGGCGAGAGCCAAACATCCAAGCTTTCAAAGGAGTGTCCACGCAAATGCTGACGCAGGGCGTGCACATAGGCAATCTGCAAATAGATGGTTTCGCGCTGAAAGTCTTTTAAGGCTTGGTTTTCAGATGCATTTTGAACCTGTAGATAATATAAGACCTGGCGACTGAAGCTGCGGCTGGTATTGACCAATTGGCCCCAGAGCTTGCGCCCTTCCCAGAAGCGATCATAGCTGCTGCTATTGCGAAAACCCAAAAAGATACTCAAGGCCAACCCCACCACGGTAAAAGGCAAGGGGGTGAGCGTGAGTTGGAACCAGCCCTGGATATGCAAGCCTGTCAAAAAAGCCGCAAACAGCGTAGTTGCCAGCACCCTGCGCCAGATCATGGGAAAAACACTGCCCCGGATCTGAAAGAGAATTCGCAGCCAGCTCCATTTTTTTGCGTGAACAATCATAAGGTAAATATATCTTAATAATTTTTTTTAGTATACCACTGCGCCAAGCATTGTCGGCGAAGGGACAAACATTCAATCGCCACATGTTCTACAATGAAGGTATCTGTAAATTCGTTTTTCTTACAAATTGTAAGTTATAATTAATGTGTATTACAATTTGTGATTTTAGCATCTGCGCCTATGCCGTGATGAAATTTCTGCAATGAATGATAGGAGCCTTTGACCATGATCGACCAGCTTCAGTCCCTGCTCAGCAGCCTGGAAAAAAACTATACCATCGAAAAAGAAGTTGGCCGGGGTGGCATGGGAGTGGTCTATAAAGGTTTGGACAAGCGTCTGGAGCGTCCTGTGGCGATCAAAGTCTTGAATCTGGGCGGGGGCGGTGAAAGTGGCCAAGCTCAGAAATTACACAGCGAAGCGGTCGAGCGTTTTCGCCGCGAAGCCAAGGTGGTGGCTCGGCTCACCCACCCCAATATTGTCAGTATTTATGACGTCGGCGAAGAAAACAACCAATATTATATGATCATGGAATTTGCCGAAGGCAAGCCCCTCTCCAGCTTGGTGGCCCAAGGTGCGGGTATTCCTGCGCCCGTGGCTACCAGTGTGGCGATGCAGGTCTGTGCCGCATTGGCCTACGCCCACGAGAACAAAATTGTGCACAGGGATATCAAACCCGCCAATATCATTCTCTCCCCCAAGGGCAATGCCAAATTGATGGATTTTGGCATTGCCCAATTGCATACCGAGGGGGCCAAATTGACCCAGGCAGGTTCGGTGATGGGCAGCATTATGTATACCTCGCCCGAACAGCTCAACGATGCCTCGCTGGTGGATGCCCGCACCGACCTCTATGCTTTGGGTGTGACCCTGTATGAATTGCTCACGGGCCAAAGCCCGTATAAAGCCGACAATATCTCCCAACTCATTCTCGAGATCTTAACCGCCAAAGAAGAACCGAATCCATTGCGCAAGATCAATTCCGACATTCCCGAAATTTTGGAGCTGATTGTGGCCCGTGCCATGAAAAAAGTGCCTGACGAGCGCTATGGCAGTGCCCAAGAAATGGGAGCGGATCTTTCGCGTTTGCTCAATACCGGTCAATTTAATGCTTCGACCCATTTTAATTTGAGCTTTAACGAGGGCGAGGCCGCGCCAGCTGGCCGCACCTCTTCGCGCTTGAAAGACTCTACCCTGATGCGCAAAACCAGCGTGGACAATGAGCTAATCAAAGCCCTCAAAGCCCGCCGCGAGTGGATCCGCACCCTGATTCGCGATTGGAAAACAGAAAATGTGAGCGCCCTGGGCCTGAGCAAGGTGATGGATAAATTGATCGAACCTTCGCTGGTCGGGCCCGCTTTTAGTGGCATATTAACCGTGGACGGGGAGATTTTTCTCCTGCTCTCTCAGGGCCTGTTTGTCGGGGCCCTGAACCTGGCAACAGGCACCTTGGACGACGCTGTTTTTGCCGATTTACCCCCCACACCAAGCCGTCTGGAGCTCTGCCTGCCCCCCGAAGGACTGCAAAATGTGCCTGCGCTGCTGGCCCAGATTTTGTCAGAAAGCGGCGCAGCGCTTCAGCAAAATCTCGATTCATCCCTGATGGATCTGTTGCCCCTGATTGAAAATCTCTCCAGTGCCGAAGAGAACTTCACGGGTTATGTGGCCTGCCATGCCCGCCAGAATATCTTTTATTATGGCTTTGAAAACGGCCAACAGATCTTTGCGGTGCAGGCCAATCCCGAAATTGTCGCCAGCGATACCTGGCAGGATTTGAAACAATTGGCCGACGAAGAAGGGGTTTTGGTGGATATTTATCAACCTCAGCCCCGTTTGCTGGGGCCCAGCCTCAACCGAGCCTTGGCCCAAACCCGCCTCGAATTGAGTTATGCCGAGCCCAGCAAAACCACTTTGCAAACGATTGTGGATATGGGCAGCGAAGAAGTGCCGATACACCTGGTGCAAGAGGCCAAGCGCAATCTGCAATTGAAGCTCCAATACGCGCAATCCGCCTCACTCTCGATTTTGGGCAGGCTTCTTGATGCCAAGAGCATGGCAGAGTCGTCTCTGCACCTGCGTTTCAGCGAGTGGCTCTTGCGCGAGTATTTTTACCTGCTCAACTCTACTGGCAGCATTACCACGCTCAAGTACATCTACAGCTGGATTCCAGCGATTGAATACCTGGCCTTTGAAGAGGCGCTGCAAGGCGAAGACGGCCAAATGCACAGCTTTAATCTGGTGGCCCACGGCGAAGTCAAAGGCGAAAAATACAAAAAAGTACTCTCGCTGATCTGTTTTGGTCCAGGCACTGAAAAAGACGTCAATGCCTTTATCGACAAAGTGATCAGTGTCAAAAAGCAATTGATCAAAAGCGGAGATATTGGCGGGGCCTTGTACATCTCCTCCAGCCCTTATGATACCGAGGCGCTCAAGCTCTTTTACGCCCGCACAGTCGAGCCGCGCAAAGGCCTCTTGGGCTCGCTCGATACCCTGACCAAATACAAAGGGTTTGTGCGGATTGGCATGAATCGCGGTTTTCACCTCAACCTGATTGAATTTCACAAACAGAATCAGGGCTTTGAAGTGATCGCCCCCCTGCTCAAATAGGGCTGCGTATAAGCCTGCAAATACACCCGCAAAGGACATCCCATGGCACTCCATCTCCTCAATCAACAGCCCCCCTCTGGCCAGGACAAACCTGAGCAGGTGGCTTTGCATTTAAAACAGGCGATCAACAATCTCAAAGGCGATTTCTACGATCTCGAAACCGGGGGTGTGAATTATGCCGCCATGAAAGGCTCGGAGGGCTTTGACAGCTACAAGGCATCAGCCGCGCTGCTGCAGCGCTTTGATCTCAATCTGCTTCAGAGCCAAGCAGCCAAATTGGCCTTCTGGATCAATATCTACAATGCCTTGACGGTCCATGGCATTGTCGAATTGGGGGTGAACAATTCAGTGCGCGAGATCTCCCATTTCTTTGAAAATGTGGCCTACCAGATTGGCGATCAGACCTTCAGTCTCGATCAGATCGAACACGGGATTTTGAGGGGCAATCAGAAAAAACACCTCTTTGCCCGCAGGCCTTTTGGCAGCCAGGATCCACGCGCGGCCCATGTTTTGCCTGTACTCGAACCCCGGATTCACTTTACTTTGGTCTGTGGCTCTAAGTCTTGCCCACCGATTGGCACCTACCAAGAAGAAAAAATCGAAGACCAGCTCAAATTGGCAGCTTCGAGCTTTGTCAACAGCGACAATGTTGTGCTGGATCGGGAAAAACACAAACTCAGCCTCTCCAAAATCCTGGATTGGTATGGCAAAGACTTTGGCGACAAAGCGGCTTTGATTCGCTTTTTGGCTGAATACCGCAAAGCGCCCGACGACAAAGCCTTCCTGCTGGAACAGGGCACCCGGCTTGCGGTATCATACCAGGAGTACGACTGGAGTCTCAACCACTGAGCGTAGCCTTCGGGCTGAATCCAGCGCCTCAATCTCAACCGGGAGCACCGTTCATTCTATGCGCAACGCTTGGTATATTGCCGCAGAGAGCCACGAATTAAAACCAGGCAAACCCCTGGCCCGCCGCCTGCATGGCGATGGTCTGGTGCTCTTTCGGGCCCAGACTGGCGAAGCTGTGGCGCTGCCCGATCGCTGTCCCCACCGCAATGTGCAACTCTCATGTGGCAAGCTCAAAAACGGGGGTTTGCAATGCCCTTATCACGGCTGGGAATTTGATTCCCAGGGCCGCTGTGTGTATATTCCCTCGCTCAACAGCGGCGAAAAAATCCCGCCAGGGGCGCATATTCAGCCCTTGCAGATTGCTGAGCAGCAGGGTTATATCTGGGTTTGGACCGGCGATCGCGCTCCCGAAGCCAGCGAGAAACCCTTTGTCTTTCCCCATTACAGCGAAGCGGGCTGGGGCTGGGGACGGCTGCAGGCCGATGTGCCCAACTCGGTGGCCAATGTGGTCGAAAATTTTATCGACTGCGCCCACACAGGCTATATTCACGGTGGGCTCTTTCGCACGCCTGCCAGCCACGAGGCCCGCACCTGCGTAAGGGCCCAAGAGAACGGCGTGGTGATCGAGATCGACGAAGACCAAGACAAAAGCAGCCTTTTGAGCCGCTTGCTGGTCAAAGACAAAATTGTGCACCAAGACAGCTTTATTCTGCCTTCAATTGTGCAGGTGGCTTATGGCTTTGGCCCCCAACGCCAGATGATCGGCTGGCAGGCCTGCTCGCCGATTGATACCCTTGAGACCCGTGTCTATGTCCACGTGACTTGGCAAATGGGGTTGTTAAACCCGCTGGTCAAACTCTTTTATCCGCCGATTGGCAAACTGATTCTCAAACAGGATCTCTGGGTCTTGGCCAATCAAGGCGAGGTGATTCGCCGCCACGGCGAACAATTTACCTCGGTGCCTTCAGACACGGCCAATCTGTGGATTCGCGCCTGCCGCAGCCGGGCCGAGAAAGGTGAGGCCCCGCCGAGTGAACGCGAAAAAGACGTCAAGTTTCGCTTGTAACGCCACTGCATAGGTCAATGTTTAAACTTGAATTTAATTCAGGGTTTTCTTCAAGATGTAGGCAGTGAACTTTTTCAGCATACGGCAGAGATTGGTTTTGAAAATGTATGTCGTCAAATGCAAATAGTCAGAGGGCCTGATGAAGATTTAAAACCTTTAAACATAGGGCTTTTGATGTTTTCCCAAAATCCCAAAAGATGGTTTCGGGGAGCTTTCATAGAGGTGATTATCTTTCATGATCAAATTGGGGACCGTTTTACAGAAAAGCGGTTTGAAGGACCTATTCAATATCAGCTTAAAGAAGCTTTACGTTATATACAAAGTTCAGTTTTGGTAGAAGAGGTGCAAAAAATACCCAATCAGCCAGAGTCACTTCGTTTTTATAATTTTCCTTATGAAGCCATCGAAGAAGCCTTAGCAAATGCTGTTTATCATCGAAGTTATGAAAATCGCAATTCTATCGAAGTAAATGTAAGGGCACATCAAATTGAAATAATGAGTTTTCCTGGCCCATTACCTCCGGTTGACCAAGCTTCCTTACAAAGGCCTTTTGTAACGCTCAGAGATTATCGCAATCGGAGAATTGGCGATTTTTTAAAAGAATTGAAATTGACAGAGGGGCGAGGTACTGGATTTCCCAAAATTAAGCAGGCCATGAAACGAAATGGGTCCCCTCCCCCGGTGTTTGAAACGGATCCAGATCGGCATTATTTTTTGACGACTTTACCCATTCATCCGGTTGCATCACAGGCGTATAACAAAAATAATACACCTTTAAATCAGGGGCAGACACTCCAAAATAAGGATAAAAAACCAATAAGTGAGGGTGCAAATGTTAAATATGAGGGTGTAAATCCGTTAATTGCGCCTGCATTTATTGAAATTGATGGAGATAATCATTGGGAACGCGCATGGGATGAGGGCCAAGACAAGTTGCGTTTTCAGTATCCCCTCTTGGATCCTCAGACAAAAAAGATGCTTCAAGGTCCAGAATGGACAAGTTCTCTCGTTGAAAAAGCATTTGTAAAACTGATCAAAGAGTTTGGGGGGTATGAAAAGTTTCGCAGTTCTTTGCCGATTAAAGATTCAAAGTGGAAACTGACATTTAAAAAAATATATCTCAAGCTCATACAAGACAAGTCAGAAGAGAAAACAATTAAAGTCATCAAATTGATTGTTCTATTTCAAAAATACAAAAATGAATTTAAACGAGCAGGTGTGTTTCAGCATTTAGAGCAATTATTGGGCACAGTTTATCAACAAGAGGGCTTGCGTGCTCCCCAGTATGCACAAATACTCGGGAAAAGTATGTCGACTGTAGAGCGGTATCTTAAACAATTAAAAGGCTTAAAATTGATTGAATTTAAAGGCGCTTCTAAAACAGGGGGTTACTTTATTTCTTTTGAGATTCATCAAGAATTAGAAGGCGACTAATCGCATTGCTCGCATCCGATTTACGACATACTCTGCAAAGACCTCTCAAACCCCTCTTGGTTGAGCGGATGGGCTATTTTTTATGGGTTTATTCAGCGATCAGCTTTGCCGCATCCCCAATTTTGTGATACCCAATCAATTGAAAGCCACCTTCAAAATAATCATAATAGCCAAAACGCAATCTGGCTTTGTATTTTCCATCAATCGTGGCTAAATTGGGCAGCAAGGTAATGCTGCCATTGCCCGATTGATAGGGAACGCCATTGATCGTTCCATTGCCAATCTCTAATTGCTCTTTTATTTCTCTGTTTAAGACGGAATTGTCCATGCTTCTGACAACAACGGTTGTTTTACCCGTAAAATAACCAATGGTTGTGGCATAGCCTAAAATTTTACCACTTTGCAATTGCGGGTCTTTCACAACAGCAGCAATGAAATTTGCAATAATTCTGTCTTTGTTTTTTTCTGAGGTTTTACTGGTCATGATTGAAAGGCCAGCCCCTTTACTCATCATGTCCATAATGGTGGCGATGGGCAGTTCTCTGCCTGCAACAGGTAAATAGCCAGAAATTGCCGAACCATCACTGTTATAGACATAATTGGTATTTCTGCCCCCCACAAGGATGGGCGCTTCTGTGGCATCAATCTTTCCATCTTTGTTGAGATCCAGGGATGAAACAACCTGCTGTAAATAGCCCATATCGGTCGCGTTTCTCGCGTTGAATGCGGAGGCATTCAGACTGGCTGGATTTTGAAGCGCAGATAAATTAGCCACCCCAGGACTTGAACAAGCCGTTAAAGCAAGCAGAGCGAGAAGTAAAACAGACCCTTTGTTTGTCATGGAAACGTTTACCTGTTTAATTAAAA
>CAZRFI010000241.1:0-7687 GCA_964598905.1 uncultured Candidatus Sericytochromatia bacterium
GCTAGCGATACAGCCCCTTGCGCAAGGTTTGTACAGCCGCTTTCAGCTCAGCGGTCTGCAGCTCAGTGGGCAGTGTGTCGGCCAGAAAGACCATCATCTCCAGCTTTTTCAAGCTGCGTCGCTGCTCGACCCCGGTCATGCCTGTGGCTGCAAAGGCTTTTGCCAGCGTGTTATACGCTTGATACAGCTGCTGCAATTGCAACAATTGCGCGGGCGCTTTGGCATAGGCCTTTTCTACCAGTGGCCATTCTTGGCTTGGATCTCGGCTCATAAACAGCACCTGATACCCGCTGTTCAGGCCCTTGGGCTGACCTGCTTTGAGCAATATCCGGTGTCCCAGGTATTCAGGACTGTTGCCTCTGCTGTAATACAACTCACTCAGGGGGTAATAATAAACCGACCCTTGCAGTGCTTGCCAGGGGGTGGCGGCGGCTTGAGCCAAAGCCAAGCCTTCAGATCGCTTGCCTGCCTGCCAGAGGGCTTCGGCCTTTAATCCCCGGTTATCGTGGCCACTTAAGGCTTGTGCAGCCAGGGCAGGGTGCCCATGCTCCAAGAGCCAGAGCCCATCTGCACGGCTGCCTCGGCTGTATTTTTCGGGGTCAGCGATCAGGTGTTTGAGCTCTTGCGTGCAATTCCACTCGACCTCTCTGGCCAATTGGGGCAGCCAGGCCGGGGCGATGTTGCGCTGTTGAAAGTCCACCATGAGACTTGGCAATTGTGGGCAGAGCCCATTCCGATAATTCGTCAGCAAGTAGAGTACATGCTCAAAATTATTAGATCGGGACCTGCCGCTCGAATACGGACGATAACCTGCCTGCAATGAGCGCAAAGCATATTCCAAGGCCAAGTCCAATTGGCCGCTTTCGAGCGCAATCTCATGGGCTGCTCGCCAGGCCAGGCTGCTTTTCTCGGGAAAGCCCTGGGCAATGCTTGTGTAGGTATCCAGAGCGGGGGCATAGCGCAGCAAATAGCTATCCAAGCGGGCTTTTTGCATCAGCCACTCGGCCTGAACGGGTTGGGCCTTTAAGGCCTCGGCATTTTCAGCTTGGGCCTGGATAAAATCCCCTTGGGCTTCGGCCATCAGGGCTTTGAGATAGGCCAAATTGTCACTCGCTGGGGCGAAACGCAGCCAATATTTGCCCTGAGCCAGATAATAAGCGGCGTATTCACGCTGGTAGTGGTCTTGGCCTGGGGGGGTATATGTCCGACTGTCGGTGTCAGAGGTGGCGACCGTCAGCAACAAATGCTCTGCCAATTGCTTGGCCAGATCGGCACTGTGGGGCTCTTTTAACAGGCCCCGCAGCAACGAGAGTTCTGCAAAAGAGGTCACCCATAGCGCTTCTGGGGCTTCTGAATACAAACGCCGTCCAGCTTTGACATAGAGCACTTCCAGGGTCTTGAAAGCCAAATGCTGTTGCTCGCGCACGCTGATGCCAAATTTCCCTTCGCTGTTATTGAGGGCCACAAAGCCCGCCAGAGGTTGGGTTTTGAGACCCAGCACCAGCACGGCGAGCGCGGCAAAAGCAGGGGGGGAATAATAGCCAAACAGGCGCACCAAGCGCATCTGAGGCAAAGCCAATGGCTCCCAGAAATGGCCCTGAAAACGCCAGATATCCCAGGCCCGAAAGGCCAGGGCCGTTCCCCACAAGGCGATTGCGGGCCAATCATAGCTGTGCAGCAGCACCGCCACTCCGGGCACCAGGGTTGGCGAAGTGCCAAAGCCAAAGGCCAACAAGAGCAGCAGCAACCCCACGCCCAGTTCTCCGGCCAGCCAGAGAAAGAGCAGGGCTGTGGCCAGATTGGCAAAGTTCAGGTTTTGGGCAATTTCGGGCATGCTCCAGAGCAGGGTCTGGCCCAGTGCCGCCAGTCCCAGCAGAAACACGCTTTGCACCCCCCAGTTCACAGCATATTGCCAGATCCGAGGCAAAGGCCGGGTGCGGAAAAACTCCCAATAGCTATTGCCAGCCAAGCGCACAGGCAGCAGCAAGAGGCAGCCCCCCGCCAGGGTACAGGCCAAGACCCACAGGGCACTGGCCATGGGCAGATTTTCCAAGGCGGCCCGACCCAAAAACAGGGAGAGCAAAAAGCCCAGCAGGCCGACGATGGCCAAGAGTTGCATATACAGCATATACGGGTGGCCACTTAAGAGCTTCAAGCGGGCCATATTTCGGCTTTGGGTGGGTGCCAGCATCAGCGGGGAGTGGGCACCCAGCCAATTGAAGCTGCGAAAGAGCCAGCTGCGCTGCATGGCCTGGTATTCATCATCAACCCGGCCCGGCACTTCCAGGGAGAGGTCGCTGAGTCCTTGGGCCAATTGGCGCTGCAACCAAACCAAGAGGCCTGCGCCGGCCAGCAGGGTCAGACCGTGGCCCACAGGCAAGCCCTGTACACCCCAGCCATCACCCGTGAGCAGCCAGCCCAGCAGAGCTATTCCTGGGAGTAGCAGCTGGCGCAACAAGTCGCCATTGGCGACAAAGAGCAGAGCCATGAAGAGGCTCAAGGCTGGGATAAACAGGGCCAATTCCCAGGGGATTTCGCGCCCAGAATCGTATTTGATCCATTGGCTGGCACTGCAGAGGGCAAGTAAAAGCAGGCTCAAGGGTGTCCAAAATTTGATAAACTCACCCCAAAAGAGCTTGAACAGGCCTTGGCGATTCAAGGCGCGGGTATACAGCCACTCGCCAAACCAGGAGAGCAGCAGCCAGGGCAGGCTCAGGGCCAAGAGCGCGGCAATCATGGTGCCGCTCAGGCTGTTCAGGGCCCAGCGAATCAGGTCAAAGCTGCGGTAGCCCCATTCGTTGGCGGGCTCACTCAGACCTTGAATCAGGCCCACACTGGAGCCCAAGAGCATCAGGCCCAGGGTCAGCAGCAGGGTCTGGGTCAGGCTTTGGCGAAAGAGGCTTACGGGGTGGCTGGACATGTCGCACCTCCGGCTGTTAGGGTAGACGTGTAGATAATAAAAATCTCCTCCAGTGAGAGGGGGCTTTGCTCAATGCGGGCCTCTGGAAAACGCCGGAGGAGTTTTTCTTCTTCAGCGGCGCTCCAGTTTTCATGAATCCATTCCAAATAACCGGCACGGCTTTGCAAATGCAGCACACCGGGCCATGTTTTAAGTGCTTCGACCTGGGCACTTGCCTGGGCATTTGCCTGGGCATTTTTGTCGATCAGCACCACCCGGCGGCTGCGGGCTTTGAGTTCTTCCAGGGGCATTTGCAGGCGCATTTGCCCATTGACTACCAGGCCAATTTGGTCGGCGATGCGCTCTAAATCGCTCATCTGGTGCGAGGAGATCACAATCGTGCTGCCCGACTCGTGAATTAACTCGATCATGCTTTCGAGGAATTCTTTGCGGGCCAGGGGGTCGAGCCCGCCAGCGGGTTCGTCGAGCACCAGCAGCCGGGGGCGGTGGCCGATGGCCAGAATCAGGGCCAGTTTTTGTCTCTCGCCGCGTGAGAGACCAAAGACCCGTTTGCGGGCATCCAGCTCCAGCCGTTTGAGCCATTGCTGCACATAGTCGCGGTCCCAAGCGGGGTAAAACGAACCATTGTAAGCCAGCAATTCATCCACACGCAGCCAGGGAATCAGCTGCATGCTGTCGGAGCTATAGCCAATTTGCTGGCGCAGATTGAGCGGCAGGCGCTCAGGGGCGTGGCCCAAGACCTGTGCCTCGCCGCCACTGGGGCGAATCAGGTTCATCAAAATCCGCAGGGTGCTGGTTTTGCCAGCCCCGTTGCGCCCCAATAAACCGTAAACGCAGCCTGTGGGCACCTGCATATTTAGGTTGTGTAAGGCTTTGTGAGCACCATAGGTCTTGAGCAGTCCATGGGTCTCGATGATCATCTCAGACATTGGCTACCTCCTGCCAGTTTTTTTCTACCAATTCAACGGCTTCGGGGCAGTCAAAGCCCAACCACGCCATGTCTTTACCAAAACGTCCCGCCAGTTCATTGCCCTGTTGGCTGCGATCCTGGGCAGATAAAGCCAGGGCCGACTCACTGACAAAGCTGCCTTTGCCCACACGGGTGATCAACAGGCCTTCGCGCTCCAATTCTTTGATGGCTTTGGCCACCGTATTGGGATTGATGCGCAACTGCAGGGCCAGTTCTCGAATGGTGGGGATCGGCGTTCCGGGGGCAAAAACCCCCAGGGCAATCGCGTGGCGGATCTGCTCCATAATCTGGAGATAAAGGGGAGTGCCACTTTCGGGATTAATAATCAGCACGGGTGCTCCTTTTGTATTCTGTACTATTGTACTAGTTAAATAATACAATAGTACAATCGACCAGATCAAGCCCCCGCAGCCAAGTTTTGCTATTGCGTTGAAGAGCGAACGGGAAATAAGCTATGCTCAAAGCAAAAGCGCCAGCGAGGGAATATCTCCAATGCCAATTCAATCCGACAAAGCCACCCGTCCCTTTTCTTTAAACTTAAAAGCCGCTCTGCTGGGATTGGTGGGGGCCGCTTTGTTAGTTAGTTGTGCCTCCGAGACGGTCCAGGGCGAGGGGCCACTCAAACGCGAAGAGCGCACTTTAAATGCCTTTCAGGCTGTGGATGTGAGTCAGAGTTTTATTGTTGAGATCGAAACCGGCAAACCCCAAAGCATAGCCGTCGAAGCGGATGAAAATCTGCTGCCCCTGATCGATACCCAGGTGGTGGACAATACCCTCAAAATTGCCAATAAACCCGGCAAAATCTTGAGTTCCAACAATCCGATCAAGGTTTTCCTGTCTCTGCCCAGTTTGCAGAATGTTGATGCCAAAGGCGCCTCCCGCTTGGTGATCACCGGTATTCAGGGCGATCAACTCAAGCTCAATCTCGAGGGCGGTCACCAAGTGCGGATGGTGGGGGGCGTTTTGCAGAATTTGCAGATCAAAGCCAGTGGTGCGGCCCAGCTTGAATCACTGATGCTCAAAGCCCAAAATGTGGATATTCAGCTCAGTGGCGCGGCTTCTGCCCGTATTCGCGCGGAAAAAAAGCTCAAGGTCAGCGCTGCCGGGGCCTGCAAACTGGAGTACAAAGGCACACCTGAAATCACCCAAAATTTAACCGGGATGAGCGTCCTGCGTAAACTCTAGTCTGCTGAAGAGCGCTTTTTTTCGTGTTATAATAAAACGTCTCTCAAGAACTCAACCAAAACACCCATAAGGAAGGAGCAGACATCTTTTTCCCCAAGTTTTAGTACTCGAAAAGGATGGACAAGCGCTGATGAAATTTATTATTCATGGAAAAAACGTGGAAGTCACCGACGCCCTGCGCGATTACGTCAAGACCAAGCTGGGCAAAATGGAGAAATACAGCCGTCACATTGTTGATGTCAATGTGGAGCTGAGTGTCGCCAAAAATCCGCGTATCAAGAACAATCAGCAGGTAACTGTGACCACCTCTGTCAATGGTCTGATGCTGCGCTCGGAAGAGTCCAGCGTCAATATGTATGCCGCCATTGATCTGGTCGGAGATAAACTCGAGCGCCAGTTGATCAAATACGAGCGCAAACGCACCGACCGCAGCGCAGCTGTCAAAACGGCTGTGGCCATGGGTGAAATGGTAGACGATGAAGACGAGGCCGAAGAAGGCGTCGCAGTAGCGGCACCTGCCAAGAAAAAAACAGCCACGGCTGTCACCAAGAAAAAGACCGCGGCCAAAGCCCCTGTCAAACGCAAAGTCAAAAACGAGCGGTTGGCGATCAAGCCCATGAGCCCCGAAGAAGCAGCAGCTCAAATGGAGTTGCTCAAATACACTTTCTTGTTGTTCCGCAACCAGGACAGCAACGATCTGAATATTATCTTTAAGCTCGACGGTAAAAACAAAGAGTATGGCATCATCATCCCCAACGAATCTGTGGATGAAGCGGTTGTCATGCGTCTTTAAGTTCGCGTTTAAGATTTGAGCAGGAGCGCCACCATGAGCGATGTCTACCTTTTAACCAAACATTTCTACGACAGTGCTGCCAAATACAGCAGCAAAGCGGCCCTGATGGAGAAAAAGAACGGGGTTTACCGTTCTGTGACCTACCAGGAAATGAAAGAGCGGGTTGAACAGGTAGCCGCTTATTTGATCCAACATGGCCTTGGGGCCCAGGATCGGGTGGCGCTGCTCTCGGAGAATCGGTCCGAATGGCCGATTGCGGATATGGCCATCATTGCCGCCGGGGGGGTGAATGTGCCTATTTATCCCACCCTGACGGGCCATCAGATTTTGTATATGCTCAACGATTCGGGCACACGGGTGATCTTTCTCTCCAAAGCAGCCCAACTCAATAAAATTGCCGCGATTCACCACGATTGTCCCACGCTCAAGCGGGTCGTGATTTTAGACCCACCAGAGACCTTGCCCGAGCTGCGCAATATTGAAGTTGTCAGCTTTCAGCAGGTGCTCACCGAAGGGGAGGCGCTTTTGGCTGATGGGGCCAGCGGCATCCGCGACGAATTGGAAAAACGCCTGATGCATGCTCATGAGAGCCACATGGTCAGCATTGTCTATACCTCAGGCACCACGGGCGACCCCAAGGGTGTGATGTTGACCCACCGCAATTTTGCCAGCAATGCCCGCAGCGCGGTCAAGGCCTTGGGCTTTGATGCCTCTCAGACCTCGCTTTCGTTCTTGCCGCTCTCCCACGTTTTGGAGCGGGTCGTGAATTATGCTCTGCAATACTGTGGCGCCACGATTGCCTATGCTGAGAGCATCGACACCATTGCCCAGAACCTGCAAGAGGTCAAACCTTCGGCCTTTGTGGCCGTGCCACGGGTCTTTGAAAAAATCTACAACCGCATCATTCAAAACGTCGAAAACGAAAAGCCGCTCAAGAAAAAAATCTTTTATTGGGGTCTGGGGATTGGCAAACAGGCGGCTGTGTATACCAGCCAAGGTCAACCCATTCCCAGCTCTCTGGCTTGGAAACACAAACTCGCAGACAAATTGGTCTTTGCCAAGGTACGCGCCCGCACCGGGGACAACCTCAAATTTGCCGTTTCCGGTGGCGCGCCGCTGATGCGCGAACTGGCTGAATTTTTCTTTGCCGTGGGGATCAATATCTACGAGGGCTATGGCCTGACCGAGACCAGCCCCGTGATCTGTTGTAATCGCCCTGGTGGGGTCAAATTTGGCTATGTCGGCCAGGTGATTGAAGATGTGGAGGTCAAAATTGCTCCCGACGGTGAAATTTTGGCCCGTGGCCCGAATATTATGTTGGGCTATTTTAACAAACCCGACGCCACCCGCGAGGTGATCGACGAAGATGGCTGGTTCCACACCGGGGATATTGGCGAACTCGATGCCGATGGCTATCTCAAGATCACCGACCGCAAAAAAGAAATCATCGTCATGTCCAATGGCAAAAATGTGGCACCCCAGCCGATTGAAAATACCCTCAAAACCAGCCCATATATCGAACAGGCGGTGATGCTGGGCAATAACCAAAAATATATGGCGGCTTTGATTCACCCCAGTCTCGATCTTTTGGACCAATATGCCCGCAACCACAATATCAAAGTGGGCAGCCGCAAAGAATTGCTGACCCACCCCGAGATCCACAGCTTTCTCGACAAAGAGATTCACCGCATGATGGCGGATTTTGCCCGTTACGAGCAGATCAAAAAATTCACCCTGATCGCAGAAGAGCTCACCCAGGACAATGGCTTTTTGACGCCCACACTCAAATACAAGCGCCGCTTGATCAACGAACATTTTA
>CAZRFI010000242.1:0-7663 GCA_964598905.1 uncultured Candidatus Sericytochromatia bacterium
GCGGCAAACTTCCATTTGAGGCTGCCATTGGGATAAAAGGCAAAGAGAAAACCTTCGCGGCTGCTGAGATAGATGGTGCCGTCGCTGCCCAAGAGCGGGTGACCTGTTAAGGGGGTAAAGGTCGGGTATTTCCATTTGAGGGAACCATCGGGGTTGATTGCATAGAGGCTGTGGTCATTGCTGCCCACGTAGAGAGTGCCATCGGCGGCCTGCACGGGACTCGCGTAAATGGCTCCCTCGGTTAAGAATTTCCATTTTTCTTGGGCCAGCGGTGCTTCGCTGGGTTCGGGGCTGGCTGGGGATTCTGAGCTGGGGTCTGGTGTTGGTTCTGGTGTCGGTTCTGGGCTGGGTGTTTTGAGCGGCGTTGGGGTGGGTTGGGCGCTGGGCGGATTCGCAGGGCTGTTGCTGGGAACGGATGAAGGGGCCAAACTGGGAGAGATGCTGGGGCTTGAGAGGGGTGGGGTGGGTGTTTGACCTGAACGGGGTGGAAGGGTTGTCGGAGGTGTTGGGGCTGTATTACAGGCGCTGACGAGCAACAGTGCCAGGGCAAAAAGGGGAAGACGTGCCATGATTCGTTGAAACCTTGTCTTGATGAATTGATCCGATTGATCCGGCTTGGCTTGATTCTAGCATATTCACTGCTTGGGAACAGGGATTTGCCCCGATTTGATCTGACAAGGGGTAAGATGGATTCATGCCCCAAACACAGATCTCTCCCGATTCAACTGACTTAAACACGTGGCCCCGTCATTTGATTCTGACAGCGCTGCTGTTTTTTGTCTGTGTACAGGTCCTGGGTTTATTGCTGCGCTGGCAGTTTGTGCAGGTTTTGCCCGGTTTTAATTATAAGTTTTTTCTGCACGCCCATTCCCATGTGGCCTTGCTGGGCTGGGTTCATGCGATCTTGATGGTGGCCCTGATGCGGGCCTTTGTACCTGCGAGTCAGACCCAATCCAAACGTTGGCATAGGCTCTTTTGGGCGGCACAGGTCCTGGTTTTGGGCATGTTGTTCAGCTTTCCTGTGCAGGGCTACGCGGCTGTCTCAATCACCTTTTCGACCCTGTTTTTGTTTGTGTCTTATGCCCAAGCGGGGCATTTATTGCGTGCCACACAGGGCGATACGTCGCTTTCGCGGCGTTTGCTTTGGGCCTGTCTCTGGCTGATGATGCTGTCTTCGCTCGGACCCTGGAGTTTGGGGCCGATCATGGCGCTCAAACTCAACCAAAGCCCCGTTTATTTTCTCGCGATTTATTTTTATTTGCATTTTCAGTACAATGGCTGGTTTGTCTTTGCGCTTTTGGCCCTGCTCTTGCGCTGGTTGGAAGCGCGTGGCATCGACACGGCTGGGCCTTTGCCCCGGCGGGCCGTTTGGCTTTTGCTTGGGAGCAGTTTGCCCGCTTACGCGCTTTCGGCACTTTGGACGCAACCGCCGCTGTGGGTCTGGGTTGTGGCCGGAGCCGCTGCCCTGGCGCAGTTGGGGGCCTTGGCCCTGTTTTGGCGCTGGGGCTGGGTTTTGCGCCAAGCAGGCTCTCACCTGTTCTCTTGGAGCCATTTTTTGCCCGAGGTCAAGATTTTGTTGGCCCTGGCCTGGGGCTGTTTTAATCTCAAACTGCTTTTGCAGGCCCTGACTGCCTGGCCGTTCTTTGCCCAATTGGCCTACCAGCAGCGCTCGCTCGTGATTTTTTACCTGCATTTGGTGCTCTTGGGGGTGGTCACGTGTAGCCTCTTGGCCTATTTATGGCAAGAGCGTGGCCTGCAACTTAACCCGACTGTGCGGTGGGGCTTGGGGCTGTTTTTGCTGGGGTTTGTTCTCAGCGAGGCCCTGATTCTCTTGCAGGGCCTCGCCGCTTGGTGGGGCTGGGGGCAGCTTGTCTCGCTGCCCCTGCCGATTTTCCTCAGCAGTTTGCTGATACTTGTGGGCTGGCTGCTGATCGCTCTGGGACAGCTGCCAATTGCTCGCGATAGGCAGCTACCCGCGGATCCATAACTTTTCTCCAGAGTGGGGGCAGCAGGGCCAGCAAAATCATGCCCGCGTAGCCAGCGGGCAATTGTGGGCTCTCTTCAAATTGGCGCAAAACCGGGTAGCGCCGGGATTGGTGGGCATGGTGATCGGAGTGGCGCTGCAACATAAACAACAGACAATTGGTGAGCAAAAAATTGGCGTTCCAGGAGTGGCGAATATTGACCCCTTCGTAAACGCCGGGGCGGATTTCACGCCGTTCGAGCCCATAGTGTTCGACATAATTGACCGCTTCGAGCAGGCTGAAGGCCATGATGCTCTGGCCAATAAAAAACCAGAGGGCCTTGGGGCCCCAGAGCAAGAAGAGCCCCAGGCCAAAGCTGCCCGAAAGCAGACTGTAGTTGATCATGCGGTTGTGAAAGCTCCAAAGCCCTTGCTGGCGTTTGCCTAGCCGCCGTTTTTCGAGGCGCTGTTTTTCGAGACGCCGTTTTTCGATGCCCCAGGCACTGCGCCAACTGCCCAGCACGGTGCGCAGATAAAAGCTGTAAAAACTCTCGCCCAGACGGGAGCTGGCAGGATCGTCGGGGGTGGAGACCCGGCGGTGGTGGCCATAGAGGTGCTCGATATAAAAATGCAGATAACAGACGGGCATCAGCAGGGCCTGGCCCAAAAAGCGCTCAAAGCGATCGACCTTGTGAATCAATTCATGGGCCAGGGTAATGCCCAGGCCGCCCGTGCAAATGCCGACCGAAAGCGTAAAGCCGATCTGCTCCAGGCCACTCCAGTTTTGCTGGCTGATCAGCCAAGCTCCGCCAATGATCAGGCCGTATTGCACGGGTACCTGCAGCCAGGTCATGAGTTTAAAGGTGAAGCTATTGAGCAGGGCTTCGGTCTCGGCCTGGCCGGGGTTGTGCAGATAATGGCCCAAGACAAAATCCAAAACCGGAATCAGGCCAAAGACAAAGAGTGGCACGGCAAATTGTGCCAGTCCGCCGGTTTGGGCGCCCCAGATTGCCAGCAGTGGAATAATATAGCCCACACCAAAGGCCAAAGGCCGCAAGGGGCGGTTGAGCGCATTTTGGGGCGGGGTCAGATTCAAAGGCAATTGCATCGGGCACCTCCGGGGCTTTGGGGTTTTATCGGCAGGGGTGTTGCAAATATTGCTTGACAGGAGGAGATTTTACTGACTCAGCCCCTCTGACACGCCGTGTTATAATGAGGCCATCTCAAAAACCAGGACAGATGCCACGCCATGACCCAAACCGGCCATTCCCCCCACCCCCTCGAAGCCCTGCTCAAAGAACGAATTGTGATTCTCGACGGTGCCATGGGCACCATGATTCAGACCTTTGGGCTCGAAGAGGCGGATTTTCGCGGCAGTCTCTTTGTTGATCACCCTTTGCCGCTCAAAGGCTGCAACGACCTGCTCTGCCTGACCCGGCCAGAGATTATCAAACAGATTCACAGGGCCTTTTTGGAGGCCGGTGCAGATATCATCGAGACCAATACCTTCAATGCCCAATCGGTCTCAATGGCGGATTATGGCATGGAGTCGCAGGTCTATGCGATCAACAAAGCCGCTGCTGAATTGGCCCGTGAAGTGGCCGCTGAAGTCGCCGCCCAAGATGGCAAGCCCCGCTGGGTGGCTGGCTCGATTGGGCCGACCACACGCACAGCCTCGCTCTCGCCCAATGTCAACAATCCTGGTTTTCGCAATACCGACTTTCAGGCTTTGGTGGCCGCTTTTGGCGAACAGGTGCGTGGTTTGGTCGAAGGCGGCGTGGACCTGCTGGTGCCCGAGACGACGATCGACACGCTCAACCTCAAAGCGGCGCTCTTTGCGATCGAAGACTATTTCGAAGCAACAGGCAAACGCCTGCCCGTGATTGCCTCGGTCACGATCACCGATGCCAGCGGGCGCACGCTTTCGGGCCAAAATGTCGAGGCCTTTTGGAACAGCATCAGCCATTTTGACTTACTGGCCGTCAGCATCAATTGTGCTTTAGGGGCTGCACAAATGCGTTCCCATGTCGAAGAATTGGCCAAGATCTCACCCGTTTACCTCTGCTGTTTTCCCAATGCGGGTCTGCCGAATGAATTTGGCGGCTACGACGAAACCCCCGAACAAATGGCCGCGATTCTCAAGGATTTTGCCGAGCAGGGCTGGCTGAATATTGTCGGCGGCTGCTGTGGCACGCGCCCAGAATTTATTGCCGCGATTGCCAAAGCCATGCAAGGTCTGCCCCCGCGTCAGATTCCTGATCTGCCTGCTTTGCCACGTTTTAGTGGCATGGAGGCCTATACGATCCGCCCCGATTCGAATTTTAGTTTGATCGGCGAGCGCACGAATATCACAGGCTCGCGCAAATTTGCCAAGCTGATCCGCGAAGAAAATTACGAGGCGGCGCTCGAAGTGGCTCGGCAGCAGGTCGAAGGCGGCGCCAATTTGATCGATGTGAATATGGACGAAGGCCTGATCGACTCAGAGGCTGTGATGCGCACATTCCTCAATTTGATTGCCGCTGAGCCAGATATTGCCAAATTGCCGATCATGGTCGACAGCTCACGTTTTGAGGTGCTCGAAGCGGGCCTGCAATGCCTGCAGGGCAAAAGTGTCGTCAATTCAATCAGCCTCAAAGAGGGCGAAGAAACCTTTAAAGCCCAGGCCCGCCGCATTCGCCGCTATGGCGCGGCGGTGGTTGTGATGGCCTTTGATGAAGGCGGCCAGGCCGTGACGGCTGAGCACAAATTGCAGATCTGCCAACGGGCCTATCGCATTCTGACTCAAGAAATTGGCTTTCCGCCCCAGGACATTATCTTTGACCCGAATATTTTGACCGTGGCCACCGGTATGGAAGAACATGCAGATTACGCCATGGGCTATCTCGATGCGATTAAACTGATCAAAGCGGCCTGTCCCGGTGCTTTGATCAGCGGCGGTGTCAGCAATCTCTCCTTTTCGTTTCGGGGCAACGACTATGTGCGCGAAGCGATGCATGCCGTGTTTTTGTTCCACGCCATCCAAGCGGGCATGGACATGGGCATTGTCAACGCGGGCCAATTGGCACTCTACGAAAATGTGCCCGCTGAATTGTTGGAACAGATCGAAGATGTGCTCTTTAACCGCCGCCCGGATGCCACCGACCGCTTGGTCACCCTGGCTGAAAACTACCGCCGGGGCGGAACCTTGCGCGAAAAAGACGAGACCTGGCGGCAGGGCGCTTTGCAGGAGCGCATCAGCCATGCCTTGATTCATGGCATCGACAGCTATCTCGAACAGGATTTGCCCGAGGCCCTGGCCAGCTTTGCCCGGCCCTTGGAAATCATCGAAGGCCCGCTGATGGTGGGCATGAGCCATGTGGGCGACCTCTTTGGGGCCGGCAAAATGTTTTTGCCCCAGGTGGTCAAAAGCGCACGCGTGATGAAAAAGGCTGTTGCTTGGCTTTTGCCGCATATGGAGGCCGACAAAGCATCCAATAGCAGCAAAGGCAAGGTCTTGCTCGCCACCGTCAAAGGCGACGTGCACGATATCGGCAAAAACATCGTCGGTGTGGTGCTGGGCTGCAATAATTACGAAATTGTCGATTTGGGCGTAATGGTCCCCGCTGACCGGATTTTGGCCGAGGCCCAAGCCACAGGGGCGGATATCATCGGCCTGAGTGGGTTGATCACGCCCTCGCTGGATGAAATGGTGCATGTTGCCAAAGAGATGACCCGTTTAAATTTTAAAACCCCGCTTTTGATTGGCGGGGCCACCACCAGTGCCAAACACACGGCGGTCAAAATTGCCCCGGCCTATGATGGCCCTGTGGTGCATGTCAACGACGCCTCACGGGCGGTGACGGTGGTCAGCCAGCTCTTGAGTGAATCCCAGTGTGAAGACTATCTGGCCGACGTGCGCGCCCAGCAGGCCCTGACCCGCGAGCGCTACTTGAATCGTTCGGCCCGGCCCCTGCTCAGCCTGGAACAGGCCCGCGAACGAGCCCCGCGTTTTGACTGGGCTGCGGCTGTCTTGCCACAACCGGCTTTTTCGGGCGTGCGTGTGCTGGAGCAGATTGATCTGGCAGAATTGCTGCCGTATATCGACTGGACGCCTTTTTTCAGCGCCTGGGAATTGCGCGGGACTTATCCGGCGATTTTGCAACACCCTGAAATGGGCGCAGCCGCCCGCGATCTCTTTGAACATGCCCAGGCCATGTTGCAGCAAGTCGTGGACGAAAAATGGCTGAGCGCCAAAGCGGTCTATGGCTTTTTCCCTGCGGCCTCTCAGGGGGAAGATATTTGTGTCTATACGGATGATTCGCGCTCTGATGTGCAGAGAGTCTTTCACAGCCTGCGCCAACAAGAAGATCTGGGCAACAAGCCCCATCTGGCCCTTGCCGACTTTATCGCGCCCGTTGAGGCCGGTTGCCAAGACTGGATTGGGGCCTTTGCCGTCACGGCAGGCCTGGGCCTCGATGCCCATGTGGCCCGCTTTGAGGCCAACCACGACGATTATAACGCGATCCTGCTCAAGGCCCTGGCCGATCGCCTGGCTGAGGCCCTGGCCGAGTGGCTGCACCAAAAGGCCCGCCGCGAATGGGGCTACGGCGTCAACGAAGATTTTTCTGCCGACGATCTGATCTCCGAAAAATACCAGGGCATTCGGCCCGCGCCGGGGTATCCGGCCTGCCCAGATCATACCGAAAAGCGCAGCATCTTTGACCTACTCAATGCCGAACAAATTGGCCTGGCTTTAACCGAGCACTTTGCCATGACCCCCACGGCGGCGGTCAGTGGTTGGTATTTCTCCCACCCCGAAGCGCGTTATTTTAGCATCACCCGCTTGGGGGCCGATCAGGTGGCGGATTATGCTCAGCGCAAGGGTCTGAGCCAAGCTGAAATGGAGCGCTGGCTGGGACCTTGGCTGGGGTATGAGCCTTAAGGTGGTTGCCTGAAGATGTCTCAGCATCAATTTCTGACGCATGTCTCTTGGCGGCATTGCTTGAGCGCAATCGCTCTCTGTCTCTGCACAGGCCTGCCCGCCTTGTCACAGTCCACGGCAGCTGCGGCGCTGTCTCCCCTGGTTGAGCTGCAACAGGCCGTGCCGGGCATCGAAGTTGAATTGCGCTTTGCGACCGAGAAACAATTTCTCAAAAAAGCGGTCTATCCCTTTCGCAAAGCCTGGGTGCAGCCTGCTTTGGCTGAGCGCCTGCGCAAGGCCCAGGCCTATCTTTTGCCGCGCGGTTACAGGCTCAAGGTCTGGGATGCCTACCGCCCGATGGAATTTCAAGAATTGTTCTGGCAACACGTTAAAAACGAAAATTTTATCAGCCACCCGCGCAAAGGGGGCCGCCACACCCGTGGCACCGCCATTGATTTGACCTTGATCGACACAAGTGGCCAAGAAATTCCCATGCCCACGCCATATACCGAATTCAGCGAAAAGGCCTTTCGCGATTACGCCAAATTGCCCAGCTTGCTCAAAGCCAACCGCCTGCTGCTGCAACAGGCCATGACCCAAGCCGGTTTGGAGCCGCTGCCAACCGAGTGGTGGCATTTTGATCTGCCCAAGTGGCGCACGTTTCCGGTGCTCAAGCTCAAAGGGGTGGCTTTGGCGGAGCACGAGAAGCGGTTGTAGGGCGTGAATCAGGTGGTCGTGGCTCAGAGCAGGGGAAGCCGTGAGTGAACCGCCGGGCCGCTCGTTGCGCACATCCATGTGCT
>CAZRFI010000243.1:0-5505 GCA_964598905.1 uncultured Candidatus Sericytochromatia bacterium
CTGGGTTTTCGCTCGACCCATCAAAACAAAGAAAAGACAGCGGCAGTCCAAGCTGCCCAGCGCATTGTCGAACAAATTCGCAATCGGGGCTTTAGTCAGGCCTCTGCTTTGGTCAGCCCTACTAGCAATACCGCGATTCTCGCCGATGATGTCAATGGCCAAAAGCTCTATGTCAAAGCCGATGGTCAGGTCTTTACCCAGCCAGCAACGGGGGCCAAACTCTTACAGATTCAGCGAATTTACACCTTTGATGATCGGGGCACCCGCAATTTAACCGATGATCGCATTCAGGTCACCGTCAAGATCACCTGGCCGGGTGGTGGTACAGGGCATATTACGATGGGGGTGACCTTGGTCCGTGACAATTTCCAATAAATATTCCCCTGTCTCTGCCCGGAAGTCTTTAAGACCCAGGGAAAAAGGCTTCAGCGTGATTGAAATGTTGGTGGGTCTCACCATTGGTTTGACCATGTTGACTGCGCTGGTGGCCTTTTTTATGAATACCCAGAAAAACATGATGTTGGGCCAAGACCACGCCCGCACCACGTCTCAGGCCCAGTTGGTCTTGGCACGCATGACCAAAGAAATCAAGGGCTCGGCCAGTGAAGCGCCCTCCCTGTTTGCACTCTCCCCCAATTGGGCCTCTTTGCCCGCTTTGCCCTATACGGCTGTGGAATTGCAGCCCCACCCCCCGACAGCGGGTGTGGTGATTAGTCCTGGGGTGCCAGCGGCCCGCAAATTTCTCTCTCAGGCCACCCCCAGCGATATTTACCACAAATGGTATCCCAACAGTAACAACGAGAGCAATTCCCTGGTTTTTTACCTGATTCCCCCGCCGGGGCCCGGCAATACTGCCACTGTTGAGCGGGTGACCTACCGGCTCGACAATACCGACCCCAACAATACCAAATTGGTACGCGAGGTTCAGCGCCCGGTGGTGGGAGGCAGCAATAGCTTTCAGACCTTGCCGGTCCCCCTGCGCACGGTTTTGGCGGAGCGTGTACAATTATTACAATTTACCTATCCCGAATTTTCGCGGGCCATGGACAGCCAGGGGGCTGCTTTGGATACACAATTGACAGATATTCAAACCAATCAAGGCAACCCGGCCTTGGTAGAATTTCTCAATCTGCAATACCGTCAGGTGATTGGTATTCGTTTGGTTTTGGGGGGATCGCCCCTGACTGCAGGTCAGTTTCGCAAGGGCATTGAGTTGACGACAGAAGTGAGGTTACGCAATTGATGAGCAGCCAACGCAGGCGTGAGTTGGGGATTTCGATTCCCCCCGTTTTGATGGTGATCGGCATTTTACTGATGATGGGCATGACATTTTTGGCCGTTGTGCGCTTTCAGGTTCAACGCACAGGGTATGAGCAGGCCACGATCACCGCGGGTTATATTGCAGAGATCGGTTTTCAGCAATTGCGGGCCGAGTTGGCCGCCCTCGATGGTGATTGGACCCAAATCAGCGGGATTGTTAAAGACTGTGCGACCACTGACCCCTTTTATACCCGCTGTCAGCGCCTGCCCAATACCAATAGTTTTGCCAATTTTCGCAAGGTGCGTGAAAATCCCCTCGATCTCAATTCGCGGATTATTGGCATTTACGAAGCGGCAATTGAAACGGGCCAAAAACGCAGTATCTTTGGCAATAAGACCTTAACGGGTTCGCCTGTTGGCTTTGTGCCAGGTACAACCCTCAGCACCGAAAAAAAGGGCTTCGATCAATACGGCAACGAACTCTGTGATTTGGATACCAATAGCTGTCCTGGGCGTTTTATGGGCCTCAAGATCACCGCCTGGCTGACCGATGGCCAAGGCAATTTGCTGCCCAAAGGTCGCAGGCAAGAGGTCTATGGCGTGTTGCAACTCAATACAGGCAATTTGCTCGATTCGCCTGCGGGCTATCTGTTGGAATCAGACAAATCCCTGAATATTGATCAGAGTACCACCTGGAACGAGGAATACCACCCCCCGGCTCCCTTTGCCCCCTACCCAGGCCGCGACCCCGACCCTTCGGTCTATGATCCCCCCCTGGACTGTGGGGCCACCCCTTTTCAAGAGACGGGGGCCTTTTATGGCCCGGTTCACACCAATCAGCAATTTAATATGACTTTTCGCTCGGTCTATGCCCCGGTTTTGCAGGGCGAGGTGCGCGGCGGCACCGCCAATGGTTCTGATTTACTCAAAGCCAAATGCGCCTATCCAGGGGTCTTGCAAATTGAAAAAGGCGCACAGTGGAACCCTTTTAATACCGTCACGGTTTACCAACCCGGCCAAGATTTTGTCTATTTTCCCAGGGGCTCTTATTGGCAAATTGATTGGTCTCTGGGCGGGATTGAACCCGCACCCGCCAGCACCTATACTGTGGATTATACCGATGGCACCCCGACCTCCGTCAATGTCGTCAAAGGGGCTGCCAACGGCCTTGATGCTGTACCCGCTTATACCCCCAACGGCATCACTGCCGTGCGTCAGGGTGGCACGACCTATACCCGGGGGGTGCATTTTAAACTCAAGTCCGATTCGTTTATCGTCTGGGCTGTGCCCGATGGCAGTGGTGGTTGGCTCCCTGGCACCAGTGAGCCCAGCAGTGGCACCAATTACCGTGTAATCTATATCAACCACTCTCCGATTCGGGTCTATGACCGCATGTCTTATTCCGGCGCCGCGCCGAAATACAGCTATTGGCAAGAACACGCTATGTCGAGCAGTTATCCGCTCTATCAGCAGGGGCATGCCCATACCAATATTGCCGGGGCAGATCTCAATGCCAACTCCACCGCTGTAGGGGCAGATCCTGGCTATGATGCAGCCACCTGGCGCCATTGGCACTATATTACCAACGATCTGATTGGCACGCCCAATCCCAATTACCTCTCCTTTGCCAACGCACTTTATGCGCCCGTGAATACGGCGGCCCACAATTCACCGCTCTTAAAACCCACATCGGCAATTGCCAATTATAAAAATCAATTGGAGCAATTGAACAAATATCTGCAATTGACCCTCGGCATTTCGATGCCCCGCAATGCGGATGACTCCCTCAATCCCAGCACCTTGCCCAGCACCTCTAATTTTCTCTATGGCTATTTGGTGGGCTCTGCTGTGGACAACCATTTGGTCTTTAATTTACCCGCGATCGACAGCGACGATAAAGTGGTGGATTTTCGCTCGGTCTATTTTGGCAGCAAGGTCAAATATTCAGCGGGCAGCCAGATTGGGGTCGAAATCCCCTTTTCGCAGCCCTCGGCCGCTGTGGCCGCTGATCGCTATTATGCCTGGATTTGGGTCAATGACAATCCTGCTTCTGCCGACTATATGAAGGTCTCGGATGCCCAGACCAGTGGTGATTATCGTATGTACCGCTATGTCAAAATTCCTGAAAATGAAGTGATTTTGGTGCAAGATGCGGTGGTCTTGATTGGCAATCGCGAGCCCAATGGCCTGTCGAGCAATTGCACCGCTCTGTACGCCGATTGCCTGCCCCTGCTCAATGGCAATCCACCTGGCCGCTCTACGATTGTCGATGGCCAAGTCACAATCGTGTCGTTTACCACTTCGCCGCCCGGTCCTGGCTTGGATTATAAATATTCCAAAGGGGATATTGTCGTGGTGGGGGATGTGGTCTATAAAAACACCTTTTATTCCCAGTACAACAGCGGCGCTGCCAAAATGGAATTGCGCCAATTGGATCCCCAGCCGATTGCGGGTTACAGCCACAATCATCTGACCACCACCAGCATCACCGATGCCCAAACCATGTGGGTGACCAATCCCGATGGAACATTGGCCCGCGATAGTACGACGGGGTCACCGGTGGGGAAAATTTGTGGTTTGGGGCTCTTTGCCACCCACGATGTCAAGCTCTCCGTAACAGGGATGCGCCCCGATCCGGCTCCCGATACTACCCCCAACAGTGGCGACGACCGTTTGTTGCTCAATGCCCAAATGGTGGCAGGCAACCGGGTCTATGTGCATTCCAAAAATGGCACAGGCGGGGAGATGACCGATCAAGATCTGATCGATGGCAATATCTTTTCCTACATCGATCTCTTCAAATTCTATGGCACCATTTACAGTTTTGAGGTGCCTTCGTTTACCCTGTATTTTAAACAAAAAAGAAATTATTATTATGACCGTTCCCTGTATATGAATCCGCTGATGGGAGCCCCGGCTTATCCCACAACAGCAGGTGATTACAGGAATCAGGCTGTCTATAATAATTACCCACAGCTGGTCCAGGGCTCCTGGAAAATGGGTGCCCGTTGAGCCTAGTTTTGAATTGAGTTCAAAAGGTGGCTGCTTTTTTAAAAGCGGGTATGTTCTAATAAAAAAAACATGCTGTTGGAGGCTTTACATGAAACGGGTGCTTCGGTTGCGGATGGGGGCTTTTTCATTGATCCTGGGGTGCTGCAGTCTTTTGGCTTGCCAGCCTATGGGTCTGAATCAGGCTCACGGCCCGCTCTCTGCCTTAATCCCCTCACTGCGAGGTCTCCCAGACAATCTCCAAAAAACGGTTCAAAATTACCTCTTTCAGCTTCAGTCGGGCTTTCAAATTGCCGCAGTCGATGCCGGTGATGCACCCGTGATTGAGCCCGTACGCCAGCAATTTGAAGCCGACTTAAAAGCGGGCAAGTTCGACATTTACCAACAGAACAAAGATTTTTCGATTCAGCTTTTGGCGGGATCTGAAGGCAATTATTTTACCAGCCCTGAATTGGTTCAAGCTTTAAACGAGCGGGTTTTGGCCACCTTGGTGGTGATGTTGCCCGAGCAGAAAACCGCTGTGTTTAAAGGTGAATTTGAAAACCAACGTTTTTATTTTTCCGACCCCTCTCAGGAATTGGCCTTGGCCAGTGCCAGCAAAGCCTATCTCATGACGGCTGATGCCAATTTTGCCATTCAGACCTACAAAGGCGAAATTTTGCCAGAAAGCCAAACAGAGACTCAAACAGCAGCTCAAACAGCTGCGCCTGCCAATGAGGCTTTTTCGGCTGATGAGGCCGATGAGGCCGATGAGGCCGACCTTGAAGAAGGACAAGCTGAGGCCTGGGAAGCTGATGAGCACAGCGGCGTTTATCGGGATCCCTTTGCCGGGGATTATCCGCAAATGCGGCAGGCGCAACCGGCCTATCCCGTTCCGGGGTTTGCCTATGCCGGAGATGATTTTCCTGGCAATGAGCCTCGCTATATGCCAAATGTGAGCGTCTGGGCTGGTAAAGTTGAAAAAGACGAAAACAAATACCAAAATAAATACGCCTACAATTACGAAAGCGGTTATGTCCAGACCCGGATCGGCCAAGCAGCCGTTCCCGTTCCTCCCCCCCAGCCACAACCAGGCCCTGTGACCCGTGCTGTGAGGGTTTATGGTAATCCTGTCCCACAGCCCCCCATGCCCCCCCGGGCCCGCCCTGTCTATCGCATAGAAGCCCAGTTTCAAGTGGAAGGCCGGGCTGTGCAGGCAAAGTCAGTGCTTTATCAAGAGCCTTCCTTTCGACAGGC
>CAZRFI010000243.1:5605-7653 GCA_964598905.1 uncultured Candidatus Sericytochromatia bacterium
AGCCGCCCTCTGCCCCATCCCCAGCCATGAAGTCGGCGCTGACCCCCTGGGAGCAGCAAAATATTCAAAGGGCCAAAGCGCTTTTGCGCCGCCTCTGGGAGAACAGTGGCTTGCAGCAGCGGGAGATTCTGGCTGGACTTGAACTGCGCGGCTTTCCCCTCAAAAAGACGACCTTTTCAATGTGGCTGAGTGGCACGGGCAATCTCGTGCGTCCCAAACAGGACGTTTTGCCGGCTTTAATTGAAATCCTCACCCCAGCTTGGACAGAGCCCCAGCGCCAAGAAGTGCATGATGAACTCGACGCTCTTTTGGGCTATGGGTCTGGCTTGGAGACATCAGAAATGCTGCGCAATCGGCTCTCCCTGCAATGGGATGACAATACCCGCCAGTCTCTTGAAAAACAAGAGGCCCAATTGCGCCGCCAGCTCGATACACTCGACGGCCTTTTATCTACCTTGGAGCCCCGGCTCTATGAATATGACAAAGGGGCACCTGTTGTGCGTGTGCAGGCCGAAGACAAGGCCCTGGTGAAAGAATTGCTGGGGTTGGAGTCTCTGCAACAGGCCCGCACTTACCGCACCCGTGGCGGTGATTACGAAATACCCCTGACCCGCGTGCAATCACTGGATACCCTGACCGCGCTTGTGAATACGATGAACGAAGGCATTCGGCTCCTGCGGGCCTACGTCGAACGCACCCTCTTACAGGAGGGCGCCCTGGAACTCAATGCCTATCCGCGCGTCGAAGACTTTGTCAGCTATGCCTGGGAAATCTCCGATCGCCTGCTCTACCACAACCGCCTCTGTCGCAGTGTGCCCGCTCTGCGCCGCACCTTGTTGCGGCTGATGGCGACCTGTTGGGGGGTGCGTTATCTCTTGCAGGGCCAAGAAGGCCCCGTCAGTGCCGTTGAGTTTCAAAATATTCTCCAGCTCAAGGGCCTGGGAAATGCGGCCGAGGTGGCCTGTCCGGTGGCTATTTTTATGGGCCTGTTGGCCCGCCAAATGCTCAAGCTCTATCGCGGAACCACCGTCCACAAAGGCCTGAGCCTGGCCCTGCAGGCGCGGGACATGCTCGCGAGCCATTTGCCCCAATTGCCCACGGAGCAGGAGCGTTTCTATTATAAAAAAGAATTGGCCAATCTCTGTTACGACACTGCCTCGCTTTTGCTCTGGCATCAGGAGCGCTCTGCGGCATTTGGCAGCCATTTTCAGACCCTGATGCAAGAGGCCCAGGCCGCTTATACCGAGGTTTTGAGTACTGTGAACCTCTTTCATGCGGGGTTGAGCGAGCAGCGCGCCAACCATCTGCGCTGTTTTTACCTGATCAGCCTGTGTTGGACCCAGACCGATCTCAATGCCTGTATGTGTGAGATCAACAAACTCAGTCCCGGTCAGCAGCTCAATGAAGGATTCTGGCTTTTGCAATTGGCGCGGGGAGTGGCCTGTGCCGTTCTCAGCCGCAGAGCCAGTGACCCCCAACAGCAGCACGTTTACCGCCAGGCTGCTGCGCGCTTTGTCCAGCAGGCCGCGCTGGTACCGGGCTTTGAGCAGGCTTTGGAGACTGAGTTGCGCGAGGACTATATCCTCAATCGTGTCCTCGGCCCCCAGTTTTTAGCGGGCAGTTCAAAATTACCCCCGGTTGCGATTTAAAGGGGTGCTTTAATCAAAGTATCCGAAACGCAGGTTTCGGCAACTCACCAAATTTCAAGCGATTCAGAAGGAGTCTTATTTTATGTCCAAGCGTCCTCAGCTCTTTTCCCTGGGTTTAACCGCCAGTCTGCTCTTAACAGGCTGCACCTTCGATGGCCAATTGGCGTCGCAATTATTGAACTCCTTGCAATCTGCCACCAAATCCGGCGCAACCAAAGCCTCCATTTCTGCTTCACTGGCGGCCACGGGGCAGACAGGTGATGACAGCGTGATCGAAATCGACGAAGACAATCAGGCCGTGATCAAACAGGCTCTGCAAGTTGCTTGTGGTGGCCCTGGCATGCGGATTGCCTCCGTCCAAGAAGAGACAAATACAGAAGCCAGCGCCGAACCCACAGC
>CAZRFI010000244.1:0-7524 GCA_964598905.1 uncultured Candidatus Sericytochromatia bacterium
GCCCCCAGTCCCCAATCCGACTAAACTGAAGCATCGCTGCTGCAGGAGGGTGTTTTCACCATGGTTATCCGGGATTTTATCGCCAAATGGCAGGCGTCAGTACTCAAGGGATTGCAGGGATGAATCTTTTCGTTCTTGTGATTTGGGTACTCAGTTTAACGGTGTTTTTATGGGCTGATTCGACCCAGGCCAGATCACGTTACTACGAGGTGTGTGATTCTCAAAGTGCCTGTTTGATCTCTTCTGTCGTGGTTGGGCCCGGAGATCATTTTTGGTTGCTTCGAAAACCTTATTTGTTGGAGTTTGATCAAGGGCTTTGGTGGCGTCATGATTTACCTGTCCCAGAAATACATTTACCTCCCCCAAATCAGAATCGCTATATATACTCCAAAGTCTTGTTGGATCGCTCTCTGCGCCCTTTGGTGATGATCTTTGACCGGACTTTGTCCCAAGCCAAGGTGTTTCGTTTAAATGAAAAGGCTGAATTTCAGCTCCTATTCAATGAAGAAGACATCCAAAATCTCAAATTTATTCCCAAAAATGAAGCAAAAATTGCCCTGTTCGAGCAAGGCTTAGGCACAGAAAACTGGTTTCAGGCGGATAGCTGGAATCAAGTTCACCTGAATCCTTTCTGGGAATATCAAAGGGTGATAGATCGGGAAGATCAGATTTGGCAGGGTTCTTTAATCCTGAACCGTTTTGATATCCGCACAGGTCATACCACCTTTTACCCCCAAATAGGCGCTGTAGAGCCCCTGTTTGAAGACAACCAGGGAAATCTTTGGTTGAAAGAAGAAAAAAATAAACAGATGCAAAACCAATCTATTACACAGTACAGATTGATCAAACGTACCCCGATGGGACAATTCAGCTATTATCCAGAAGCGAAAAGCCTGGATGAAGCAATTCAAATGCTTCCCAGCCATGTTTTTGCTCAATCCCCCCAATGGGGTGCGCAAGACAGAAAGGGATATATTTATCGCAAGCACAAGGGGCGTTTAGAGGTTTTTTACAAAAATCAGTGGCAGACAATCTATTCAAGCAGGCCCTATGAACCCAAGGGCAATTATGACAACATCGTAATGAACTTTATGATCGATCATTACGACGTGATTTGGCTGAATACAGCCACCAGCATTGAACGGCTCCTACCCGCCTCGCCCCCTACGGCCAGAAAAGCAGAAACACTTTGGCATTTTCCAATAGATCATGAGTTTCCTGATAAACAATTTGAAGAAGCTCGCTCGGTCAAAATGCATGTGGATACCCACAATACCAAGTGGTTTTTCCATTTGCCCAGTGGAGACAGGGAGCAATTTCAGGCTCCAGGCATCTTAAAATACGTGGAGGGGCAGGGTTTTGTTTCTCATCGCTTTGAATGAGTCTATTCCGAGTAGATATTCAAGATCTGTGGGCCTGTGCTATTTGTGGGAATAACGAAACGCACTTGTACATCCATTTTTTCACCTGGCTTTAACTCAAATTGAGCCAGATGTTGAGGATCAGCAAGTCTGCCATGGACAACTGCCGCATTGATCGTTTCTTTTTTCCCCCCTGGCTGACGGATTAAGACAATCTGTACTGGTCCAGTGAAGCGGGTAGATGATTCATCTAAAAATGCACCGCCCTGATACTTCGGCTTTTGCTGCCCATCTTCAGGGATATCTTCTGATGGTGAGCCTATCTTCAGTGAAACGCTGCGAGGAGTTTGCCCCGTATTACTCAATTGAGTCGAAATATCATAGGTCAAGTTATAATTTCCGTGTGCAATACGGTCCCGATTGGCTGGAACAGTCTTACCATTTTTAGGTAATTGGGAAACACTCAACATTTCAACCGATTGATCTTGAAGTGAACCTGCAGTATCTGAAATTTTGGTATTGACTGCAAAATTAAGGTTTAAAGCTTGCCCTTCTTTCAGACTTTGTGGTGGAATTACAGATGTCGTTGCGCTGTGAGCTTTAACACCGTTAATTCTCCCCAAAGCAATAACATCACTCCATTTTTTAACAGTTTTTTGGGCATTATTAAAGGCTTTTAGGTCCTGAATGTTCACTTGCCCGTCGCTGTTCATATCGTTTACTTTCTGCGTCACAGCCTCAGAGATCTTTTCTCCTTGATACAGATGGTTTCCACCATCAACCAGAGGTGTTTGGGACAATTGCAGGTACTCTGTTTGGCTCAAAAGCAGTTGACCATTGGACTGATTGGGTTTCTGACCTCCTATATTCTGACTCAAAAGCGTGTCAATAGCCAACTCCTGGCCTTCTACAGGTTCTAGAACTTTAAATTGATAGCCCGAACGAACGTCACTGTCCTGTGGTTTTACACGTGTATAAACAACAAGAGCTTGCCCCGGAGGAATTGAAACTTCTTGATTGATGTTAAAATTTTCGGTCACTTGATCCTGACTGAGCAAAGCATCTGCAGCACGTGTTCCATGCAATTGTCCTGGTTTCAATTCATTTTGTATTTGGGGCAAATTTTTAAAAGCAGGATCCAATCTTGGAGCAACAACTGCCGCATCATTAGAATAACCTGAGCCAGCCACCTGAACTCTCATTGCTTGAGGACCGGGGTTATGTAAAACTACCGCCTGATAGACGGGTTGACCCGCACTTCGAAAACTTTGAAATTGCCCATTATGTTTTACTTTTAACTCGCTGGTATTGCTAAAAGCATAGACATTAAAGTTTCGGTTATCACTGTCTCCATCTTGAAGACCAAAACGCACGGGAACATCTACACTGCGAGAGCTGAATAAACGTCCTTCAAAAGGTACTTTTTCTGGATTATTCACTTCCACCATGATTGGACCAGTGTGTTTGAGGTTGGGCAAGGGATGAATAATATCATTAGCCAAATTAGGGCTTTGAGGTTGAGACAGAAGTTCTATGCGCTGAACCACAGGAATTGGCTGCAAACCATTCTTTGTCTTGGCGGGCAAGTTAAAAAGAACTTCTGAAGGCTCCATGCCCGTCGAATTTTCCAAGACCTTGTTCAAGATTGGCAAATCATCAAGGACAAGTCCCTGTTCTTGTGCTTCTTGTTTAGATATTTGTCCATCAGTATCAATATCTGCTTTTAAAAGTTCTTGTCGGGTCAATTGTTTGTCCCGATTTTGATCCAAGCGTTGAAAGGTTTGTTTCGAAATTTGCATGTTTAGCTAGCCCTCAAATTTTGTCAGCGTTAAATTTTATATACCCCAAGCATAAGAGAACATAACAAAATAGAAGCACTCCATTCTTACGCTCAGCAAAGCCCCCGCCTTGCCCCCAGCCCCCAATCCGACTAAACTGAAGCATCGCTGCTGCATCGAGGGTGTTTTCTCTATGTATATCCGGGATTTTATCGCCAAATGGCAGGTGAGGCCAAAAATGAAAAAAACATTCAAACATTCCCCACTGGTATTCAGTTTGGCCCTTTTGCTCTTAAGCGCCTGTTACGCCAAACACGCCCCCGAGACAGAGGGTCCACTGCCCGCCCAAAAGCAAGCAGAAGTCAATGCCTGCCAAGCCGAATTTAACCTGATACCCGAAGAGCGCCATTACCAAGGGCTGTTTACCCCCACACCGCCTGCTGGCGATCTCGGCAATTTTGCGCAGCTCAGCCCCGGCCTCTATCGCGGTGCGCGCCCCACAGCCAAGGGCCTTTGCCAACTCAAAGCCCTGGGCATTAAAACGGTGATCTCACTCGAAAATTTAGAGCAGATCGTGGCCTGGGAAAAAGCCAACGCCCAAAAACTGGGGCTGGAATTTGTGAATCTGCCCATGAGTGTCTTCTCGACCCCCAGCCCGGAGCAGGTGGCGGCGTTCTTAAAACAAACCGAAACAGCCAGCCAAAAACCGGTGTATTTTCACTGCATGCAGGGCAGCGACCGCACAGGCTCCTTGGCTTTGGTCTACCGCATGCGCGTGCAAGGCTGGTCTTTTGAGAAAGCCTATGCCGAGATGCAGCAACACGGTTTTCATGAGTATCTGCTGGGATTACAGGGGTTTATTCGCGCACAGTGACCCTCATTCCGGCATGACCCTGATTCCGGCTTGCTTGGTTAAAACAAGCTTAATGAATCAAAGCTGGGCCCCAGGCGTTTAAAATCCAGCCCACCAGACTGAAAGCCAGCAACAAAAAACCAAAAACCAAGGCCAATAATTTGAATTGGAGGACCTGTTTGAGCAGAATGAATTCCGGAAAACTGGCGGCCACCGTGCTCATACAAAAGGCCAGGGTGGTGCCAATCGGCATGCCTTTGAGCAAAAGACTTTTCATCACTGGAATCACCCCCGTGGCATTTGAATAGAGGGGAATCCCCAATAATACCGCTGCAGGCACTGTCCACCATTGGCCCGCCCCCAGATGTTGCTCAAAGAAGCCCGCAGGCACAAAGCCATGTAAACCGGCTCCCAAGCCCACACCAATCAGCACCCATTTCCAGACCCGGCCAAAAATATCTTGCAGTTCCGAGCGGGCAAATTCATGGCGTTCTTTCCAGCTCAGGGCCACTTTTTCAGCGCCTTCAAGGGGCTGGCTTTTGCGGGCTTCAGCAGCGGCATAGACTTTGGCCACTTCGGGCACGAGCCAGCGTTCTGCTTTGAGTAAGTCCATGGCGATGCCCGCCAGAATACCCACACCCAAGCCAATCACAATATATGCCAGAGTCAGCTTCCATCCCAGCAATTCCAAGAGCATAATCACCGCCACTTCGTTGATCAGCGGCGAGGTGATCAAAAAAGCCAGGGTGACCCCCAAGGGAATGCCTGCTGAGCAAAAGCCCAAAAAGAGCGGAATGCTCGAACAGGAGCAAAACGGGGTAATCGCGCCAAATAACGCGCCCATGACATAACCTGTCAGGCGGTGACGCCGGGCGAGGAAGTCCCGCACGCGCTCCACTTTGAGGGAGGCCCGCATCAGGGCGATGCCGTAGATCATCACTGCCAACAAGAAATAGATTTTGGTGGTGTCTTCAATAAAAAAGTGCAGGGCGTCTCCCCATTTGCTCTTGGGGCTGAGCCCCAAGAGAGAAAAGGTCAGCCAATCCGCCAATTGGGTAAAGATCTGCAACATCTCAATACTTCCAGCGATTGGAGAGCGCCACCAGCGAAAGCATCACAGGCACCTCAATCAAAACGCCGACCACTGTCACCAGGGCGGCACCAGAAGTCAGGCCAAAGAGGGCTATCGCCACAGCAACAGCCAGCTCAAAGAAATTGCTGGCTCCAATCATGGCCGAGGGTGAGCAAATGGCATGGGGCAATTTAAGTTTGCGCCCCATAAACCAGGCCAGAAAAAAGATCAGGTAGGTTTGCAGGGTCAGGGGAATGGCAATCAGTAAAATGTGAAAGGGATTGTGAATGATCTGTTTGCCCTGAAAGGCAAAGAGCAAGACCAATGTGCTCAGCAGCGCCAGAATCGAAACCGGCTTGAGCTTGGGCAAAAATACCTGATCAAACCAGTCTTTGCCTTTGCGGCCAATCACAATTGTGTGGGTGAACCAACCTGCTAAAAGCGGGATCACGACAAAAACCACAACCGAGGTAAAGAGTGTGCCATAGGGAATTTGAATATTGCTCACCCCCAAGAGAAAGCCCACAATCGGGATAAACGCCACGAGCAGAATCAAATCGTTGATTGCCACTTGCACCAGGGTAAAATTGGCGTCGCCCTCGGTCAAATAAGACCAGACAAAGACCATGGCGGTGCAGGGGGCTGCTCCCAGTAGAATGGCCCCAGCCAGATAGGCTTGGGCCAAATCCGCTGGAATCCAGGCGCTGAACAGATACTTAAAAAAGACCACTGCCAAGAGAGCCATGGTAAAGGGTTTGATCAACCAATTGATGGAAACGGTCACCATCAGGCCTTTGCCGTGTTGGCGCCAATTTTTAAGTGAGGCAAAGTCGATTTTGAGCATCATGGGGTAGATCATTAGCCAGACCAAGATGGCCACGGGCAAATTGACCTTGTAAATTTCGATTGAGCTGAGAAATTGAATCGAAGAACCCATGACCTGGCCCAGGCCAATGCCTCCGACAATACAGAGAAAAACCCAGAGTGAGAGATAACGCTCAAAAAAATCCATTTTTCCGGCAGAGGGAGTCGCTTGATTCATATATCTTCTTCTTTGGCTTCCAAGCTGGCTTTGAGCAATTCCAAGCGACCGGCGATCTGATCGCGAATTTTGCGAAAATTGTCCAATTGCGCAGCTTCACTTTCTGCCGGGGCTGCCGGATCTGACAGGGGCCAGTGCATGCGCTGCAGCGGCCCCGAAACGACCGGGCAGATCTCTTCTGCACAGAGGGTAATTACGAGATCTATTTGACTCAGGTCGATGTCTTGAACAGATTTGGAACTGTGTAAATCCGTAGCTATCCCGCGTTCAGCCAAAGCCTGAATGGCCAATGGATGTACAAAGGAGGGCTTGGAACCTGCACTTTGAATACTGTAATCAGCACCCAGGATCTGGCGGGCCAGACCCTCGGCCATTTGGCTGCGGGCTGAATTGGCCACACAGAGAAAGAGAATACGTTTCATAAAATAACCTTTCTTAAGGACAACAGTCTTTGCCACTTTGGCGGCGGCAGAGTTCTACCGGATCTATTTGCAGAATCGCCGCTGCACGGCTTTGATCCCGTTGAATCGTCGCCTCTGTTTGGAGTAAAGTGTCTAAATAAACAAAGGTCGCCAGAATGTCTGAATGGGGCTCAGCAACGCGTGAAAAATAGATCCAGCGCCCCTGTTTGCGGGTTTGAATGAGCCCAGCCTGACGCAAAATGGCGAGATGTTTGGAGATCGTGGAATTGGCCAATTCAAACAGTTCGATAATCTGACAAGCACACAGTTCTTGGTTTTTTAAGACCCCTAAAATACGCAAACGGGTTTCATCTGCCAAGGCCTTGGTCAGCAGCGTGACCTGCTCCAATGGCTTGGCGTCTGTCAAACTATTTGGGGCAGCAGACAGCATTTTGCTTTTCCTGAGCCGCTTGAGAACTGAATTGGGGATCGTTCCATTCACTGTCTTCATGAAAAGCATACACTTCCCATTGAACCCCATCGGGATCATGCACCCAAAATTTGTCTTGCAGAGCGTAACAACAGCGGGTTTGATCTTCGACCAAAGCCACTTTCACCCCCCGCTCTTTGACTGCGTCCAGCCACGTGGCAACCGCTTCTTTGTTTTCAACCACAATCCCCGCATGACCAAAACCGGCGTGCACCCGTTCAGGATTTTGCACAAGTGTTAGCACCCAGGCTGGGTCGGCCAATTCAAATTTGGCGTAATCGGCTTTGACTTTTACAGGCTCCAGGCCCAAAAATCGGGTGTAAAAATCCTTGGACGCCTGAATATCTGAGACATACAAACTCAAATGGGCTTTCATCTTGAAATTATCTCATTTCTATATTTCGCTATATATAGAAATATAGGTCTTCACTCAGCACGTTGTCAAGTCAAAGAACGGCGCTTCTGGATTTTGTTAGACAGAGACAATGACCTCCGCAAAACCTGAATCCAATTGACATACAAGCCTT
>CAZRFI010000245.1:0-7518 GCA_964598905.1 uncultured Candidatus Sericytochromatia bacterium
GCCTGTGGTAGGGTGGATCCCTGAGGAAGCACACCATGAAACTCGCTTTGGACGCCCGCCTGCTGACGCAGCCCCTGCACGGCATCGCCCGCTATACCTACAATCTGATCCGGCATCTCCCCCTGCAGCCCGAAGACCAGCTGCTGGTGCTGTATCATCCCCAGCAATGGCGACCCGAACCCCTGCCCCAGGTGCAGTGGGTGCCTTGGACAGGTCGGCCCTTTTCGCCATTGGCCCAACTAGAGCTGTTTTACCTGCTCAAAAGCGAGAAAATAGACCTCTTTCACAGTCCCTCTTTTTTGTGTCCCTGGCAATTGCCCTGCAAATGGGTGCTGACCTTACACGACCTGATTCATGTACAAAGACCCCAAGATTACGGTAGGGGCCAAGCTCACTATTTTAACTGGCTGCGCCAGCATTTGCGCCAAGCTGCTGGCATTTTAACCGTTTCAGAAAGCTCTGCTTCGGCAATTCGCCAATGGCAATCGGCCTACAAAGTGCCTTTGCAGGTGACCTATCCGGGGGTAGAAAACGGGTTTAAGCCCCACAGGCCCGATCCTGCTTTATTGGCCCGCTACCAGCTCCAGCCCCACAAACCCTATGTGCTCTTTGTCGGCAATCCCAAGCCCCACAAACAATTCGACTTTTTGCAAACATTCTGGCAGCAACAAAGCCCCTCACAGAAACAGGCAATGGGCCCCTTGGTCGCCGTGGGACTGCCCGCCTCGCGTTCCAGCGAAAACGTGATCTGCCTGGAAAACGTGCCCGACAGCCATTTACCCAGCCTCTACAGTGGAGCACAGATCCTGATCAGCCCCTCTTTGGCAGAGGGCTTTGGTTTACCCCCGCTCGAAGCCCTGGCCTGTGGCACGCCTGTTGTGGTCTCAGATTTGCCTGTCTACCGCGAAATCTTGGGCAGCAAAGCGGATTATTTTGTCCCCCAAGATCCCACCCGTTTGGCCCAGGCCTTACAGGCCAGTCATCTGCGCTCCCGTCCGACTCTCCCCCCCGATCTCAAAAAATTCAATTGGCAGCAGATGGCCCAAACCACCTATGCCTTTTACCAGAGTTGCCATGTGGCCTGAAAAAACAGCGCTGGTCCAAGATTGGTTGGTGAGTATGGGCGGCGCAGAACAGGTTTTGCTCGAAATGGTGTCGCTCTTTCCAGCCGCCCCAGTTTATACCGCCCTGCACCGCTCCCGAGAATTGCCCAAAGCCATTAACGATCTGGAAATTCACGCTTCGTTTTTGCAAGATTTCCCTGGCGCCCGCAATCGCCACCGCCTGTTTTTGCCGCTGATGCCCCTGGCCTTTGAAAGCTTTGATCTGACACGTTTTGACTTGGTCTTGAGCAGCAGCCACGCCTGCGCCAAAGGGATCATTCCAGGCCCACGCACCTGTCATCTGACGTATATCCACACCCCAATTCGCTACGCCTGGGACATGTTACACACCTATTTCGCCCAAGAGCAGCCCTCGCGCCTCAAACGCGCAATCATGCACCCACTGCTACACTATTTGCGCAATTGGGACCTGCTCAGCAATACCCGCATTGATGCCATGGCCTGCAATTCACGTTTTGTGATGCAGCGCATCCGACGCTATTATGACCGCGAGGCCACTGTAATTCACCCCCCGGTGCAGGTTCCGACCCAAGCGCCGAACCGCCAACCCGACGACTTTTACCTGCTGGTCTCGCGGGCAGTGCCCTACAAACGCCTCGATCTGGCGATTGAGGCCTTTCGCACATCCGGTCGCAAATTGGTGGTGGTGGGCGAAGGCCCTGATTCAGCGGGGCTCAAGGCTCAAGCCTCAAGCAATATCTCGTTTCGGGGCTGGGTTACTCGCGCCCAGCTCGAAGCCCTTTACAATTCAGCACGGGCCCTGGTTTTTCCAGGTCTTGAAGATTTTGGCATTGTGCCTGTCGAAGCCCAGGCTTATGGCTGCCCCGTGGTGGCTTTTGGCCAAGGCGGCGTGCTCGACAGTGTGTTGCCCGAAGAAACAGGCGTCTTCTTTCCAGAACAGACCGTGGCCAGCCTCAATCAGGCGATTGAACGTCTCGAAGCCAGCGACTGGCCCGCAGAGCGCCTGCACCAACACGCCTTGGGTTTTGCCCCAGAACATTTTCAGCGCCAGCTCAAAACCTTTGTGGATGAACATTACGCAGCCTTTCAGTCGCGTCTGTAAGCCCTCTCTCGTTGAAATTCTGTCTCAGTTGTTCAGCACCTGCATCATCTGTTAGGATTCCAATCATGCAAAAACAAGACAAAGAAGCCTGGATCGCCTTACCTATCATTGTATTCGTTGGCTTTTTACTGGCCCTGGCTGGCAGTCAGGGCGGCAAAAGCATCGCCGGTCTGCCCATTTATGGCTGGGGCGTCCTGCTGGCATTTGTGATTCAGTGGCTGGCCTTTATTTTTGCCTATCTCAAACAGACCGAAAAGTTTTACGATTTGATCGGCAGTTTGACCTATCTTTCGGTCTTGGCGCTCAGCCTGATCTTGAGTGGCAATTTTCGCCCCATCTCGCTGCTACTGGGTGGGCTGATCGGCGTTTGGGCTCTGCGTCTGGGATCGTTTTTGTTTCTGCGCATCCAAGCAACGGGTTCAGACAGCCGCTTCAACGAGATCAAGCCCCACTTCCCGCGCTTTTTAATGGCCTGGACCCTGCAGGGCCTGTGGGTCTGTTTTTCGCTGGCCGCTGCAATGGCAGCCATCACCACCCAGGGCAGCACCACACCCAATCTGCTCACCTTGATCGGCAGCGGTATCTGGGTCTTGGGGTTCGGCATTGAAGCCCTGGCAGATCAGCAAAAGAACCGCTTTCGCAAGGACCCCAGCAACAGCGGCAAATTTATCCAGAGTGGCCTCTGGGCCTGGTCGCGTCACCCCAATTATGTCGGCGAAATCCTACTCTGGATCGGCATTGCCGTGATCGCCCTGCCCCACTTACAGAGCTGGCAATACCTGACCCTGATCTCCCCTGTATTTATCTATATTCTACTCAGCCGCATCAGTGGCGTGCCCATGCTCGAAGAAAAGTCCGACAAAAAGTGGAGCGGGCAGCCCGACTACGAGGCCTACAAAGCCCGCACCCCGGTGCTCTTTCCCTTGAAAAATCCTTGAAATAACCCAACCCCATTGGCCAAGGCCCTGAAATGAGTCCTTCGACTTCGCTCAGGACACAACTCTTTCCTGTCGCTCCCTGAGCGGAGTCGAAGGGAGCCCCCTAAACCCCACCCGCCGAGCGAATCAAACTCAAAAACTCATTGCGCGAGTTCATATCCTCTTTAAAACAGCCCCCCATTTTGCTGGTGATCGTCTCGCAGTTGATATCTTCCACGCCCCGCGCTTTAACACAATAGTGTTTGGCACTGATTAACACAGCAATATCTGGGGTTTCGAGGATATGCTCAAGGGTGTGATAAACCTGCTCGGTTAAGCGCTCCTGAATCTGCGGACGGCGCGAAAAATACTCCACCACCCGGTTCATTTTGCTCAGGCCCAGCACCTTGTCTTTGGGAATATACGCCACATGGGCATAGCCATCGATCATCACAAAATGGTGTTCACAGGTGCTGTGGACAACAATGTTTTTTTCAATCACCATCGATTCATAGCCCATTTTGTTTTCAACAGCCGTGATTTTGGGAAAGTTCTGCGGGTCGAGCCCCCAGTACATTTCGTTGATAAACATGGTCGCCACCCGGCGCGGGGTATCTTTGAGGCTGTCATCGGTCAGATCCAGCCCCATCACGGTCAGGATCTCTTTAAAATTCTTTTCAATCACATCCACTTTGGCTGCTGGGCTGATCTGATCTTTGATGCGCGGGGTTTCGACCCCTTTGTTTTCAAGATAGGCCAAAACCCGTTTGCCGAGTTCATAATCTGTTTTTCCACAATCGAGACTCACGGAAGGGCTCCTTTGTTGCAGTATTGCATTTGAGGTATTTCCCTGAGTGTAGCCCAGGTCTCAGCTTTAACTCAACACAAAACAGAAGACAAAAGAAGAGAAGCACGAAGACAAAAAATGGCCAAAAAAAAGAGGGGGAATCAAATTCCCCCGACAGGGTTCAAGGAAAAGGGTCATTTGCCTTTTCAGGCAAATTTTAAATCTACGACTGACAAACGGCATTTGCTGTTTGCCTGTTCTTAGTTTCCCAATTCTCAAAATTCTTAATCGCAAACAGTCAATTTATTACATTGTTTTTACATTTAGTCAGATTGGAGAATTGTCGGGATATTTCCCCGATCTGCGCACAAATAGTCTGTATGCTGGATACGCACATGGGTTAAGATAGAGTACATTTGAGAAAAAGTCTGGGATCCCTCTGAAATATCTTGGACCAGCTAAAGGATCAGGTAGCCCCATGAGTTATAATCACCACGAAATCGACGCCAAATGGCAAAGCTATTGGGAAACACACAAAACATTTAAGACCCCCGCCCTCGGCGATCGCCCCAAATATTATATCTTGGACATGTTTCCCTATCCTTCCGGTCAGGGCCTGCACGTCGGCCATCCCAAGGGCTATGTTGGCACAGATATGATTGCCCGCTACAAGCGCATGCGCGGCTTTGATGTGCTGCATCCGATGGGCTGGGACGCCTTTGGCCTGCCCACTGAGCGCCAAGCCAACAAAGAGGGCATTCACCCCAAAGTCGTGACCGACCGCAATACCGACACCTTCCGCAAACAGCTGAAAAAAATTGGTCTGGGCTATGATTGGGACCGTGAAATTGCCACCAGCCACAAAGACTATTACCGCTGGACCCAGCTGATCTTTCTCAAACTCTACGAAAAAGGCCTGGCTTACCAAGCCGAATTGCCCGTGAATTGGTGCCCGGCCCTGGGCACGGTGCTGGCCAACGAAGAGGTCAAAGACGGCGTCTATGTCGAAACTGGAGATCCGGTTGAAAAACGCCTGATGACCCAGTGGATGCTCAAGATCACCGCTTATGCCGATGCCCTGCTCGCAGATCTCGATACCCTCGACTGGCCCGAAAGCCTGAAAGAAATGCAGCGCCACTGGATTGGCAAAGCCGAAGGCGCGCGGGTGACCTTCCAGATCGCGGATCAGGATTCCAGCTTTGACATCTTCACCACCCGCCCGGATACGCTTTTTGGCTGCAGCTACTGTGTGCTGGCCCCCGAACATGCACTCGTACCGCAGCTGACCCAACCGGGCCAGAAAGCCGCAGTGGAGGCCTATGTCGAAGCTGCTGCCAAGCAGTCTGAGCGCGAACGCATGACCGAAGTCAAAAAAACCGGCGTGTTTACAGGCTCTTATGCCATCAATCCCGTCAATGGCCAACGGGTGCCGATCTGGATTGCCGATTACGTGCTGGCCAATTATGGCACCGGCGCGGTCTTTGCCTGCCCCGCCCACGACGAGCGCGACTGGGACTTTGCCGAGGCCTTTGATCTGCCTGTGATCGAAGTCGTTCAAGGCGGCGACGTACACGAAGGCGCTTACACCGGAGATGGCCCCCACATCGACTCTGAATTTTTGAACGGCCTGAATATTGCCGAAGCCAAAAAGGCCATCATCGCCTGGCTCGAAGAGCACAAACACGGCGAAGGCCAGATCAATTACCGCCTGCGCGACTGGCTCTTCAGCCGCCAGCGCTATTGGGGAGAGCCGATCCCGATTGTGCATCTCGAAGATGGCAGCGTCGTGGCCCTGTCTGAGCAGGATCTGCCGATTGAATTGCCCCACCTCGACGACTTTAACCCCACCGCCGATGGTCAGCCGCCGCTGGCGCGAACCGGGCCCGAGTGGCGCGAAGTGACCCTGCCCGATGGCCGCAAAGGCCTGCGTGAGACCAATACCATGCCCCAATGGGCCGGTTCTTGCTGGTATTATCTGCGTTTTATCGACCCCCAGAACAGCGAAGCCCCCTGGGATCCCACCCTCGAAAAGCGCTGGATGCCCGTCGATCTCTATGTCGGTGGCACCGAACACGCCACGCTGCACTTGCTCTATGCCCGTTTCTGGCACAAAGTGCTCTACGATTTAGGTCTCGTCTCAACCAAAGAGCCTTTTCAGCGCCTGTTTAACCAGGGCAAGATCCAGGCCCGCAGCTTCCGCGATGGCCGGGGCAAATACTATTATCCGAATGAAGTCGAAAGCCGGACCTACACCAGCGCCAAAGGAGAGACCCAAGACCAGTGGTTTGTAAAAGGCACAGAGACCCTGCTCGAAACCCGTGTGGAAAAAATGAGCAAGAGCAAACACAATGTCGTCACCCCCGACGAGACGATTGAGGAGTACGGGGCCGACTCGCTGCGCCTCTATGAGGTCTTTATGGGCCCACTCGAAGACAATGCCGTCTGGCAAACCGAAAACATGGCAGGGGTGCGCCGCTTCTTGGAGCGCGTCTGGCGCTTGTACTTCCCCGAAAAAGCAGTCGAAGCCCAAGACGAGATCCCCGAAGATCTCGACCGCCTCTTACACAAAACGATCCAAAAGGTCAGCCAAGATTTGGATGAAATTCACCCCAATACCGCTGTCAGTGCCATGATGATCTTCGTCAACGAGGCCACCAAATTGGGTTATCTGCCCGCGCCCATGAAAGGCGTCTTTGCACGTGTGCTCGCGCCGTTTGCGCCGCATTTGGCCGAAGAATTCTGGGCCAGCCTGGGCCACAGCGAAAGCATCGCCTTGGCCGATTGGCCCGAATTTGATCCCGAAAAAACCATCGACCGCGACATTGAATTGCCGGTGCAGCTCAATGGCAAATTGCGCGGTGTGATTGTTGCGCCTGTGGGGGCCGACGAGGCCACCGTGCGCGCCATTGCCGAAAGCAACGAAGCGATTCAGGGCCATTTAGAGGGCATGCAAATCGTGAAAGTGATTCACAAGACCGATCGCATGTTAAATCTGGTGGTTAAACCCGCTTAAACGCACAGCTTAAAGCGCAGGCCCGGCTTGCACATCAAGCCGGGTCTGTTTGCAAATCCTGTTGCACCAATTGCATCCGATTGTGTTGTCAATATATTCCTGCATAATTATATTCTTCAAGCTGACTCTGACATTGAGCTGAATTAGAGGGAGTCACGTCCCACAAATAAATCAGGCTCTTCAAAGTAGTGCCGTTTTTAAGCTTGGTTTCGCTGTAAATTTGAATTTGAGTTTGATTCCGCTTATGCCAAACACAAAAAGCAGGAAAATTCTCAACAACCGCAGAAGGGGCATCTTTCCAGCCCTTAGAGCTTGTCTTCAGAGGGATAGGGCCATTTACTGTACTCAAAAAATAATCTGTAGATTCAATCTCTGCTGGTTGAAAATCACAATGCTCAAAATGCGTTTTTAAAAGCACATCAAAATCCGAATAATCAGGTGTCCGTTCATTTTCATAACTTCTGATTAAACTGGCTCCAACAGAGGCACTGCAAGTGTCCCCTGATGCACGCGGAAATGTCTGTTCTTGGGGCAGATAACGTTGGGCCACTTCTGGGAGTTCAGAAGCAGAATTGGCCTTTAATGGAGTTGTGCGGGACTGTAAGAACAGATTT
>CAZRFI010000246.1:0-5363 GCA_964598905.1 uncultured Candidatus Sericytochromatia bacterium
TCGATATCCAAATTGGCTGTCGCTTTTTGGCGCTCCAATTCGGCTCCGTTGATCTTGCCCAACATCTCCTGAGAGGCCCATTTGGCTTCGAGTTTGCTCTGTTCGGCCTGCACCTCGGTATTCAGGCGCGAGAGCCGCAGCTCCAACTCTGTGACCATTTCTTGAATTTGCAGTTTGAGTTCACCTTGGCGGGTTTCGGACTGGGCATGTGAAACCTGGCGTTTGATCTCTTCGTTCTCACGCACAAAACTTAAGTGGCGGCGCTCCGACGAAATCGCCAACGTCTGTTCAAAGACCTTGCGCTGGGCCTGCACCAACATTTTTTCAATCTCGGCATCCGAAATCGAGACATTGAGTACTTCGACATCATAGATCTGCATGCCGTTTTCTTCAAAATGGCGGCCTGGGCGTTTGCCCTCTTCGGGCAAACCCAGAATGGTATCGCGAATGATCCGAATCGAATCGGCATAAAAGGCCTCAATGCCCAATTGCTTGATAGCATTGCGCAGAATCGAGCGCATATGTTCGGTCAAAAATTTGACATAATTTTCAACATTGAACCAGAGTGCTGGATTGCCCTCAAAATTGACCCGGTAGGAGAGTTCAACCAAGACCTCACAAAAATCGGCAGTTTCGACTTTGACCAGATCTGAGACCTTATTGTGTAAGACCCGCAGATAGACCGTTTTGAGTGGTTTGCTGTCGGTTTTGGGGGTGCCGGTAGAGAGGGTCATGGGTTCGAGCGCTTCGTCATAGCCCAATTGATGGGTGCCGGGGCCGACGATCACCTGCCGTTCGCCCGTTTTGCTGACCACCAAAATGGCGTAGCCAGTCCAGACCGCAATCGCCACAGCGCCATCGTATTTGGTATCCAGGGTAATTGTGCGCGGTGGCGTGAATTTGGTTTTGCGAGAGAAATCGTCCCCGGCAAAACCTTCCCCAGCTCCGGGCGCAGGGGCCACGGCAGAACGTTTTTCGGCCTTGAGTTGTAAAAGCTGGGATTCAGTTGCGTATTCACCTTTTTCTTTGCGCAGCAACTCTTTTAAGTGTAGATTGTGTTCGAGTGCCTCTTGATTGCCTGGAAACCAGAGCTGCACTTGACTTGGCTCCAAAACCCTGCGCACAATCACCTGACGGCGGGGATCCGGCAAAAACATGCTCGGGCCTGTTTGCAAAAAGACCTGGCCGCTCATGCGGTCGAGCACATAGCGGCCTTCCCCTGCGGGAATGGCCACGGCATAGTGAATTTCCTGTTCGCCGTATTTGATAATCGCGTGTTCTGGGCGGGGGAAATAGATCATCTGCTCTTTACCGGTAATAAACAGCTCATCACCGACTTTGTAGACTTGGCCCTTTTCTTCATAGGGGGCAATCACCTTGATAAACAGCCCGCTGTTTTCATTGAGTTCAATCGCCCGAAATTTGCGTGTGCCCATTTTTTCGACAAAGGTTTCAGTTGGTTTGGGAAAGACCACATCAGGCCCTTGGATAAAGCGTTTATTGCCATCTTCGTCGAGCAAAATACAGTACTCCAGACGTTCAAGTGTGACGGCCTCGCGCACATACTGTCCCTGTTCGTCGCGCACGACCTCCATACCTGTAGGCGGGATATAAAAGGAAATTTCGGTTCCCTTGATTACCAGCAAATTGCCCAAAGTCAAATCGGGCACATCCTGTTCGGTCAGACCCACCTCTTCGTGAATTTGGGCATTGCCCGATTGGGGCTTGATTACCGCTTTGCTCCAATGTTTGCGGGCCGATTCTTCATCGTAGACCCGCACCGTCAAATACTGATTGGAACGCAGGTGATGGCCTTTGAGCACCCGGCTCATTTGCCCCGGCCAAAGCGCAAACGAAATCGGGCCAGGGGTATTGACCTTGTGGCCAATTTCGAGTTCGGTGAGATTGCTAACTGTGCCATTTTTGGGCTGATTGCTATCTTTGGGGGGGTTTTTCATGACCAGATACCAGCCCTCGGGAGCTGTGGCAAAAACCGAGATCGACTGTTCCAAGAGGCAGCGCTCAAAGCGTTTGCTCTCTGAATTAAAAATCACAGGCTGATCGGTATTGGCGAGAGAGGTTTTAAACGGCCCGACATAGACATTGATATTGCCCTTGGTCTGATCAGAAATAAAGGCGTATTCGTTGGGGGCCAAAACCAAATCCCGTTCTCTGCTGGATGCTTCTCCCATGGGTCGTTACCTCTTTGTGGTTTAAGTAAATTCAGATTACAAGTGTATTTTATACATTTTATATTCAGCTGTCAAGCACTGGGCAGACAATCTAATTGGCACACCAAAGCGCCCAACTGTTCAAATTTAAATCTAAAATAGGGGCCCTGAGACGTGCTAAAATAGCAGAATAATACGCTGAAATGGGGCTTCCGACAATGTTGAAACCCGTATTTGTTCGAATTTTGTTGCCGCTCCATCTGTCCCTGCTGGCCTGTGCCCCCACAGGTCAGGGAAACGCCTCTACACCGAGTCCTTCCCCCCTTCTCTCGTCCAGTCCTTCGGCAATGGCTTCGACGCCTACCGCAACGCCCGCACCGACGGCAAGCCCGCTTGTCAGTCCAAGTGCTGCGCCAGTAAATTCTCCATCCCCAAGTTCTCAGGCCTCAGCCACGCCTGTGCCTGCGCTGTTTGAGGTGGAATTGGGCAAGGCCTTTGATTTGCCCATGGGCAAAATTGCCCAACTCAAAAACACAGACCTGGCACTGAGTTGGATTTCACCAGCCCAGGACTCCCGCTGTCCCAGTGATGTGAACTGCGTTTGGGCCGGAGAGGTCAAGGTCGTTGTGATGGTTAAAAATGGTCAAAACAGCCAAAGCCTCAACCTGCAGTTGCCGGGCAAGGAAAGCCTACTTTTGTCTGCTGAAATGGGCGGGTATCTGTTGACGCTGAACGATGTCAAACCCTATCCCCAAACCAAAAACCCCTCAAAAGAAGAACCCCGCATCAGCCTTTTGATCTCTCAAGCCAAGCAAAATTAAGTTGTGCTAAAAAAGAATCCCTCACGCTGTGAGGGACATCTGTTGGGGGCTGAATTCGACAGCAAGCTCCGTTTAAGTGGGCTCTTTGTCTTTGGCCGGCGCGCTCTGGATTTCTTCAATCGTGTTGCGCAGGGTTTCGGTTTGTTGAAATTGCATCCGCAGCGCTTCATCTAAATCAGATTCAGAGATCAGGCCTTTTTCTCTCAACACTTCACCGAGGTGTTTTTCGGGGTTTTGTTTTTGAATTTCAATCGCTTCAACCAATTCAGACAGGCGAATGACCTGGCGTTTGATCAAAATTTCACCGAGACGCTCGTGTTGAGAGAGGCGCTCCCATTTTTCTTCGGTGGTCATGCGGCCGAGTTCGCGCAGGCTATCGTCCACGACTTGGCTGCCGCGAATCTGGGCGATCAGGTAATCTACCAATTCATCTTGGGTGATAAACCCTTTTTCGACGGCCAGTTCACCCAGGCGTTTGCCTGTGCGTTCCTGTTCCTGCATCAATTCGGTGAGTTGAGAGAGCTTGAGGGCGTGTATCCGCACAAGCATTTCCCCCAGGCGTTCTACCCGGGTTAATTTCTCCCAATTGTCCTGTTCTTTTTGTTTTTCCATGTACTGTCCCTTTCCGCACAAGGAGTGATGATGCAAGTAACGATGCAGCCATTAAAAATATCAGTGGCATCATACCACATCCCCGGCTTTGGATGCGAATTTCTGTTAGCATTTAAAAATGCTGTGAACGGCTTTCTATTTCTGCCTGCCAAGGAGTTTCGCTTTTGCAGATTTTGCTCGAACACTTCAGCCGCTTTCTCTACCAAAAACGAGTGAGTATTTTGTTGATCTGGCTGTGTGTGCTGATCTTCGCCGGACTCAACTTAACCTTTAATCCCCATGAAAACCCCGAAGTGGAGCTGACTGGGGCCCGCGATACAGAGGCCTTCCAAGTTGTTAAAATGATGCGTGAAGAGTTTGGCTTGCGCCTGGGCAGTACCGCAGCTGTGGTACTACCCAAACAGGCGCCGATTGAGGCCTTGATTCCCGCTTTGCAAAAGCAATTTCCGCAGCTTTTGCCGATTCGTTCTGTGAGCAGCAGCCGTTCCCACCAATACAACCTGTTGCTCTTGGAGTTTGCCCCCCACCTGCGCATGCCCGAAGCCCAAAGCCTGTCTGGCCCAATTCGCCAATTTTTAAAGCAATGGTCAGCCCGAACGGGTTTCAAAACCTGGCTAACAGGCAATACTGCTTTTCAATACGATGCCCATCAAGAGGGCCACAAAGACTCCCACCGGGGCGAATCGATTGCACTGCTGATTTCGTTTGTAATTCTGATTCTGAATTTTGGCGCTTTAACCGCAGCACTTTTGCCCCTTTTGATGGGGGCTTCGACCCTGGTTTTGCTCAACAGTCTGCTCAAATTGCCTGGTTTTGGCTCCAACCCCGTTTCGCGGATTCTGACTGGATTGGTGGGATTGGCCCTGGCGATCGACTATTCACTTTTTCTTGTCAGCCGCTTTCGTGAGGAGCGCAAACAGGGCAAAACAGTCGAAGAGGCACTGGCCATGACCCTCAAATGGGCGGGAGAAACGGTGCTGTTTTCGGCTTTGATCATGTTTTGCAGCATCGCCGTGCTCTTGATTCCCGATGTCTCACTCAGCCGCACCGTCATGCAGGGCCTGCTGGTGGTGATTGGCCTCTCTTTGGCCAATGCCCTTTTGGTCTTGCCAGCTTTATTGGCGCTGGGCGAGCGCTTTTTGGACCGGCCCCGCTTTTTATCTCAATTCATAGGCCGTTTTGACTCATACCCAAGTTGGAAGCGTTTTTCTCAACATGTCACAGGCCATCCTCTGCGCTATTTTCTGCTCTCAGCGGGCCTGTTATTGCTGTGCGCTTTGCCCGTGACCTGGATGAAACTCTGGGAGCCGGTTCAAGCCGTTGCGCCCCGCCAGTCTGAATCCATGTTGGGCTATCAGCATTTACAAAAAGATGGCTGGGCCGGTGAGCTTTTGCCCGTGACGATCCTGGTCAAAGCCCCTCCGGGTCAAACGATCTTTGAACCTGCTGTATTGGAAAAAATGGATGCTTTTTATCAGGCTTTGCGCCGAGAGTCTTATGTTGCAGAGGTCAAAAGCCTGGTCAGTTGGAATCCGGACTTTGAAAAAACGGACTATCTCACGCTTTACAGCAATCTGGGTGCCTTGGGTCTTTTAAACAATCAAGAGCGGATTGCGCAGCTGGTGAATCTGGCCAAAGGCAGCCATTTAAGCCTGATGCATATTTTACCCAGCGACCCGATGGAACTGGAAGACACCCGCAAAATCATCCGCTTCACGCGGGCCTATGCGGCCGCGCATCCCGAAATCAGACTGATTAC
>CAZRFI010000246.1:5463-7499 GCA_964598905.1 uncultured Candidatus Sericytochromatia bacterium
ACCAATATTGTGCCACTGGTGCTGTTTTGTATTATTTTTGGCCTGAGCATGGACTACGAAGTCCTGATTCTGAGCCGCATTTCTGAGTATTACCACCGCGGTGCACCCGTGCGCGAAGCGGTGGTTGAAGGTCTGGCCCGAAGTGGTTCGGTGATCACGGGTGCGGTGCTGATTCTGCTCGGGGTGTTTTTGCCGGGGGTCTTTTCGGGTTCGCCCCAGACCCAGGAAATCTGTATTGGCATCTCGGCAGCCATTTTGCTTGATGCCACAGTGGTGCGGCTCTTTCTCGTGCCCAGCTTTATGATGTTACTTGGCCGCTGGAATTGGTGGCGACCGGGGTATAATAGGGCTGAAGCGGAAAAGCAAGGGGATACACACATATGATCTGTCAGGTAGATTTAGCGGCGATTCAACAAGCCGAAGCCCAAATTCGGCCTGTTGCAAGGGTGACGCCGATCTTGGAGTCGATGCGCCTGAGTGAGATCTTGGGGGCCCCGGTGACTCTCAAACTCGAAAATTTGCAGCGCACAGGCTCATTTAAAATTCGCGGTGCCTATTACAAATTGCGCAAATTGGCTGCCGAAGGCCAAGTCAAACAGGTGATGGCTATTTCTGCAGGCAATCACGCCCAGGGTGTGGCTTTGGCCGGTCGCCTGACAGGCATTTCGAGCACCGTCTTTATGCCTGCCGATGCCCCCTTGGCCAAGGTTCAGGCCACCCGCAATTATGGCGCAGAGGTGATCTGCATTGGCAAAAGCTTTGATGAAACCAAAGACCATGCCATGGAATGGCTCGAAGCCAACCCCGTGACTTTTATCAGCCCCTTTGACGACGACGATATCATTACGGGGCAAGGCTCATGTGGGCTCGAGATTTTGGATCAATTGCCCGAAGTTGAAACTGTGGTGGTACCCGTAGGTGGGGGTGGTTTGCTCTCAGGGATTGCCATTGCGATCAAGGCTTTGAAGCCCTCCGTCAGATTGATTGGCGTGCAGGCCCGGGCTTCGTCTTCGCTCTACGAATCGTTTGCGCGCAAGAAGCTGATCCTCGCTCCCTCAAGCCCCACCATTGCCGACGGTATTGCGATCAAAAAGCCCGCTCAGCGCAATTTTGAGGTTCTCTGTCAGTATGTCGATGAGATGGTGCAGGTTTCCGAAGAAGAACTCAGTGATGCCCTCTATTTTGCGATTCAATACAAACATGTGATAGCCGAAGGCGCAGGGGTCGCCGGTTTGGCTGCTTTGCTCAGTGGCAAGGTGCCTGCCACGGGCCCAACCTTGGTGGTCTTGAGTGGGGGAAATATTGATGTCAAATTGCTGGATTCGATTATCAACAAAGGCATGATGCGCGCCGGGCGCTTTTTGACCTTTAAAACCCTGATCACCGATTCACCGGGCTCTCTCAAGAAAGTCTTAAAACTCCTGGCGGGGCAAAAAGCCAATGTTCTGCATATTGAACATGCCCGCTTTCGCTCAGATATCCCTTTGGGTACAACCCAAATTGAGGTTGAAATCGAAACCCGCGACCACCAACACGCGGCAGAGATTGTGGCTGAACTGGAAGACAAAGGCTATCGGGTTCAGCGCCTTTAATTCCAACAGATAGACATTCCCACAGCTCTCCAGTATTCTGATTAGCATGTCAACGCAGAAATCACGCAGCAAAAAAATTCTTCCGGGCCTACTCATCTTGGGCCTTTTGCTTTTACTGGGCTCTCCCTTTGTTCATTGGGCTTGGCTACCCGAAATGCCCTTGCAACTCACCATTGTCGACAAAACAGTGCCAGAACGCACCTTCCGAGAGCATGTGGCCCTGATTTGGAGTCTGAACCATTTTAAAGTGCCTCACCCGGATGGCCGTAGCTGGAACAAAGAAACCGATTATCGGGGCTATACACCCGAAGACCCGGTGAGAAATAAACCCGCAAAAGCAGAAGATTTGCAAGCGGCTGATCTCAAAGGCAAAGATCTGCTCTTTGTGGCAGATACCTACGGGGTCTATAGCCAAGACAAAGCCGAGGCCCGCCGCGAAGTCGC
>CAZRFI010000247.1:0-7432 GCA_964598905.1 uncultured Candidatus Sericytochromatia bacterium
ATTCCTTGTTGATTAAAATTAAACTGCTTCAGTATACCTGAGATTGAGCAGACCGTCTTTGGCTATGCAGAGCTGGACTTTATTGCCCGTCAAGGAGATCCTGCCATTGGCTGATGCTCGCAATCAGCGGTTCGTACAAGTCTTCCAGCTCGGCAATCTGAATTTTTTGTTCTGATAGGTGATCCAGGCGGTCGGCCAGGGCATCACATTGATCAAGCACTCCTTCCAGGCGATCCGCAGAAACCGGGATCGCCTGCAGGGCTTTGTGAACTTCTGCATGACAGGCCTGTATTTGGCTTCGCAATTGAACAAACTCCTCACATTCCCGTTCGAGCACACGCACCTGAAACAGGCGGGTTTCGAGCGGTTTTAACTGCTGTTTAAGCTTGCTGGTATCCAGCTCCCTTTCGACAATCTCCAATTGGTTGTGAATGCTTTTCAGGGTCTGTGCTAGGTGGATTTTATAGCCAGCCAGGGTCTGTATTAAGCCGGGATCGCAGCTGGGTTGTAGGGGCAGCGCCATTTGCATGGCATTGTTGATTTCAGTGCGAAGTAGGCCTTCCAGCTCTTCATACAGGGTATCTGCATCTGTGTTGGCTATTGAGATTCCTGGTGAGTTTGTTTCTTGGTGTATCTGCGGCTGACGTTGGCTACTCAGTAACTCACTCAGGGCCTGAACCCGCTCATCTTGGGGGGCAATTTCCTGGGCGGCTTTGAGGTAGATTAGAGCTACTTGTTTGAGTTGCAAACTCCAGTAAATCCGCCCCAATAAGACATAAGGCAAGGGGTTGCTGCGGTTTTGACGGCTTGCTGCAATTAATATTTCAACGGCTTCTTGCATGGTGCTGCGACTGGGAGCTTGAATATATTTTTCGAGACTTTGAACCGCTTTTTGAATCAGGTCTTCAGCGGCTTTATGGCGTTGAAGGGTCTGTTTTTGAAGGCCTTTTTGTTGGTCTCCCAAATCTTTTAAAAAACTCTGCATTGATTTTATATCCTTGTCAGCTATGATAAATATTAATGTAAGCAAATTGAGATGAGAAAGCAATCTTTCAATTGGCTGTCTGATTTAATCTTTGACAATACTGACAATAAGGACTGATTAATATTGTGACGACATCTCCTATTCCCTCTCCATTGAATTCTCCCCGTTCTTTTCCCTCTCCTTCTGTAGGCGGGAGTCAATCTGTGGGGGGAAGCCCTCCTCCCGTTGTCGTTCATCCTGTGCCTGATTCTGGCTCAGTTGTGGTTTCTAACCCCTCGGCATTTGTTGCCCCTGTGAGTGGGGTGGGCTCGGCATCTCAATTGGATGCCTCTCAAGTGGCACATGCGCCAATTATTCCATCTAGCAGTTCTGTGCAAGATCTTCTGGCCTCAGTTGGGTTGGGCAGCGTCGCACCCGTTGTGCATCAGTATGTTTCTGCGCCTTCTGAAGCAATGTCTGACGGATTGTCAGCCTTGATCGATTTAAATGAAAGAAGGACCGATCCTTACGATTCAAATCCATTGTCACAAACGAAAAAAATGGGAGATTTTTTGGATAACGAATATGCGCGTTACCAAACAGATCGCGGGACTGATGGCGCTCGTTTTGAACATTTAAAAACAGATACAGGAGGTGCAGGTGGTATACGGGAAAGAGAAGCCGAAGTGGCTGTGAATTTTGAAAATTATGTGGGCGGTCTTGCCCGACCGATGATCGGCCAATACGGTGATTTTATAGGCACATCTGCGCCCTTTAAGGGTGTTTCTTTTGACCATATGGGTATGGAAGCTGAGATCCAATCTTCAGATGATGATTTTATTGCGTCAGCCATCCATCATACCAATAAAGAAGGGGTTCACTTTGTGCTCTTGGATTTTGAACATGTCTCTCCTGGTTTAAAGGCCAGAACATTGGATGCTATGAGCAACCCTCCTGCAGATAGCACAACTGGAATAGTGATTTACCATGGTCGTGATCAGATAGAATGGCATCGCCCTTGTACCAAACAACCCGATGATGGCGATATGGGCTTGGGCTTATTCGGCTAAAAACGGTCTTTACTTCCTCCAAATCCAGCAGAACAGCTCTTTTGGTTGAGAAAGTATACTTTCAATTTTCTGTGTAAGTTATTAAGCTTTTACAATACTGACAATAAGGATTGATACTTATTATGGCGTCATCTCCTATTCCCTCTCCATTGAATTCTCCCCGTTCTTTTCCCTCTCCTTCTGTAGGCGGGAGTCAATCTGTGGGGGGAAGCTCTCCTCCCGTTGTCGTTTATCCTGTGCCTGATTCTGGCTCAGTCGCGGATTCCAACCCCTCGGCCTTTGTGGCCCCTGTGAGTGGGGTGGGCTCGGCATCTCAATTGGATGCCTCCTCTGTTAGCCAAGCCAAGAGCCTGCCTGCCAGCAGTGTTGTTCAAGAACAGCTTTTGGCTGTGGGTTTATTGCCTGATGATAGCCAAATTGTAATGTCTACTCCTGGTTTCGCTTCTTCCAGTCATGGCCAAGTCCCGCATTTAAATTTGGCTGGTCTCGGTGCTCAGGCTGGCCCATCTTCTTCTGAGGATTCTCCTCGTTCAAGTTCAATGGGAGCTGGGTTTGCTGCTTTTAGCGGTGGTGATTATGCAGGAGCTTGCGAGGCCTTTCAGTCAGCAATTGACGCCACCCATCAGTATCGACGACCTGTTTCATTGGATGTTCCTCCCCGGTCTTTGTATGTCCTTGGAGATGGGGATATGAGCTTCAGTTCCTCTTTATTAGACAAACCCAAAGGAATGAAAGCCACTACCTTTGAATCTGTCGCTGTGCAAAAGGGTTATCCCAAAACCCAGGCCCATTTGGATATGCTTGCGCACGCTGGGGTTGAAGTTACAAATGGGGTGGATGCGATGCGTTTGGATAAAACCAGCAGTCCAAGACCTGTTGGACGTTTACGTTTTAACTTTCCGCATACGGGGTTGAATTGTCAACTTGCCAAAGGGGAAGTCCTTGAAAAATCCGAGGCCAGCCAAAAAATGCATGCTTCGGTTTTGTCGAACCAAGCCCTGTTTCATGGACTCTTCAACAGTGCGCATAGCAAGGTCATGCCAGGCGGGCGGGTTGAAGTGGTGCTGAAAGTGGGGCAACCTTATGACAAATGGAATTTAGTGAAAATCGCACGTGAAAATGGTTGGAGCTTGGCGCAAGACTCAACGCCGCATAAATTGACTGATGAGGCACCAGCTTATGAGCATGTGCAAACCGATCTCAGTACCAAGGGTTTTCGCCCAGGCAATGCTTTTCTCTTTGTTTTTCAACGGCAAGAATAAGAATAGTCAGGTATGCAGGCCACCTGATGCCCAGCCAATCTGGCAATGATGATTGAAGGAGTCTTATTGATATGATCGGTCGGGTTTCTCCTGCACCTCTGGATGATAGTTCTCGCACTGGCTTGCCAAAAGGGTTGCCAGCCTCAATGTCATCATCTGGTTCCATGGTGAATTTACCCAAAGGTTTGCCTGTCTCAGATGTGTCTTCTAGCTCCAGTAGTGTTGTTTTACCCAAAGGTTTGCCTGTCTCACACAATTCTGCGATGCAAAAAGCCAATGAGTTTCCGAGTGAAATTGCCAATCAGGGTGCCTTGCCGAGTGCTGAAACAGTGGCGCGAGAAGTTCTTGTTCCCTTGGGGCTGGGCTCTAACCTACTTCAAGAACAGCTTTTGTACCAGACCTTTGATATGAGTATAAACAGTATTGCCGATAGCTTACCCAAGGAAACGCAAGTGTCTTTTAACCAAGAGGGGCTGGACTTGGCCGTTGCCTCTCCTCATGCAACGTCCACAACGCATTTTCACTTATATGAATACACAGCCGCTAGCCAGAATTTGAGTATTGCTCCCCAAAATTCAATTTTCAAGAACGAAGGCGTTCATGGCATCCGTATTCAAAAACTTGCAGAATCTTCCTCATCTTCTTCTAACTCAGTTTCTGAAGCAGGAACCGTGCGCTTTTTACCCGATGGGGAATATGGGGTGACCACCTTGGCTCTCGATCCCCATGCTACCAGCTTTTTTACCTGTAATCTCTCCGCCTGTGATGTGGCTATTGGGCGGGATCAGGCTGGGGAAATTCGTATCTTACATGCCCATATGAATGGTGAAAATGCTTCTGCTTTACAAGGCGCAGTGATCCGGCAAATCGCTGCCGATTTTGGTATCGAAAAGCTTACACATATCCGAGGGGTGGATTATTTGATCAAGCAGCCGGGATTTGATGCGGGCTGTTACGATCCCGCCTTTAAAGAAAATATTGGGCAAGCCTTTGTTTATGGGTTTAAAGAAGTAGATACATGGAGTTTTGGGCTGAATGCCTTTGGCTTGGGGACGCAAGCCTCATCATCATCATCTTCTTCTTCTTCTTCGAAGGCCTCAGTTAGTTTGCAGTATAAACGTAAGTTATTAGCCACATTTTAAAAACCCCAGCAACTCCCGCTCGAGCACAGGGTCATTGTCCCCAAGCAAAAAATGCCCGGCCTGGGGGATCACCACCCGTTGGCCCTGGGGCAAGAGCGGTGCAAACCAATCGGTCTGACGCGAGAGCAATTGCTCTTTTTCGCCACGCAGGCACAAGATTGGCTCTGTGATCTGGTCAAAGCGGTATGGCAACAATTCAGCGGCTCCTGCCATCAACATGCCCTGAACATGGCGATTGGATTTAAAATAGCTGACAATAAAGTCTTCACGAAAGACCGGGTCACTTTGGTCGTAATTCCAGCACCATTCACGCAGGCGGGCCTCCACATGCGCGCGGTTGTGTTTTTTAAAGCGGTGGGCCATGCCATAAGGTTGTAGGGCCAAGGCCAGTTTCCAGTCCAGTTTAAATAGGCCAGCTTCCATCCACACAGCCCGCGTGATGGGCATCGTGCGCTTGCGCAGCATCAGCTGATAGGCCAAATAGCCCCCCATGGAATGCCCCATCAAGAGATACGGTTGGCGCAGTTTGCGGTTAATAAACAACTCCACTTCTGCGACATAACGTGCCATCTGACGGCTTTCGCGGGCTGGAGAACGACCAAAGCCCGGCAGGTCGGGGGCCACAACCCGAAAATGGCGGGCCAAGATTTGAATCAGGGGCAAATACAACAGGGCATCAGCGCCGTTGCCATGTAACAAAAGCAGCGGTGGCCCTTGCCCCTGTTCTAGGTAGTGAATATCTGTGATTGAATCGTGTAAATAAAGGGCTTCTGACATAATCAGACCGTTTCTTTGGATCCTTTTGCAGAGGGTGATACTGTTATCTTAACCCGTTTGGGGTTAGCTGTGTCAGCCCGCTTAATCCGGCTTGTCATCAGGCTATTCCCATGATACTGTGTTAGCGAGTGCAGGCCCAGTATTTGAGCTGTATGGCCCGCTTAAGCGAAGGTGGATGTGCGATTGTGGAAAACCCATTGCAAGACCAAGAAGCCCAACTGCTGCAGATTTTAGAGCAGAGAGCGATTGTCAATGCTGAGACAATAGAACGGCTCCAGGCAGACCAATCTGCCCGCCGTGAAGCAGCCCAAAATAAATTGGCGGGCACCCTCTATGCTGTGGATCTGGCCCAGCGCAAATTGATCATACAAGATGCCCTGAGTGGCACTTTTTTTAAAGAAATTTTGCTGAGTGAGACCACTCTCTCTCCTGAGGCCTGCGCTCCTGCGCCTGAGGGTTTAAATCTGGCAATGGTGGATGCCGCCACTGGCAATTCGGTGGGGACGTTGAATTGGCAGCCCAGCCCTCTCTACGGCTTGATTGTGACAAACGAGCGCTCCTTTATTTACCCCCCTCAGCCGCTGGTTGCTGAGCAATTGCCTGCCAGTTCATTTTGTCTTTGCCCCGCAGCCTACCAGGATACAGCCTATGATCTTTATTTGGATGAAGATCTTGCCCATTTGTTGATCGTCGACCGCGAAGCCGGACACATTCAGGTGCTCTCGCTTGATAGCCAGCAAATATTGGGCACGGTTTCCATCCGTCCCCAGGGCTTAAAACGGTCTTTAAATCTGGCCTTTGACGGGGCCAATGGCATCGTCTATCTCACGGATAACCAGGCTTTTATGCTCTATTGCCTGGAGTTGCCTTCTCTCAAACTTGAAAAAATTGACATTGGCATGAGTGGCTATGCCTTGGGCAATTTGGCCCTGAGCCCCAATGGTCAACACCTCTTTTTACTGACTTTAAAGCCGACCGAAAGTCTGCTCTTGCTTGATTTAGAGACCCATGAGCTGATCAAAGACATTCCCTTTAAAGGCAGTCTTTACAGCGGATTACAGTCTGCCGCTTACGATTTGTTTACCCAAACCCCGGATTTGGAACACCTGCTTTTGATGACCTGTCTCGAAGAAGAGGGCGCTGAACCCTTGCCTTTGATCACTGTTTTGGATGCCAATAAAGGCAAAACCCTGCAGCGCTATACCTTGCGTGATTTGGCCCAAGCCCCTTCTATGTTGGCTTTTCCCTTTGCCAATAATTTGGGCGCGTACCAAAAGAGCATCATCGAATTGCTGCTCGACGAAGGGCTGGTCACCCGCACCTTATTGGCCAGTTTGCAAACCGTGGACATGGATGGCCCCGATGCCCCCGATCAGGGCCAGGGCTTGGTGCCCACCTTGGTGCCTTTGCCCGCCACGCCGATTACGTTGCTGCCCGAACAGGCCTTGCCCGTGATATTGGATTTGCTGGCAGATAAATTTTACCAGCAGACCGAAATTGTGATTCAAAACGATGCCGAGGCTTGGGGGCTTGTCAAAGCTGAAGCTGAGCAAATCCGTCAATTTTTGCAAGACCATGATGCTGCGGACATTCAGATCCAGGCCTTATTTGGTCGCTACGATCTGAGCGCTTGGCTGAGCCGGGCTGATCTTTTGATGCAAATCGCGCAACGCCAACGTGAGGCCGAAGCCAATCGCACGCCACCAGAAAAATGCCCCAGTTGTCAGGCTTTTTTGCATCAGGCTTGGGAGTGCCCGAGCTGTGGCTTGGAATTGGATAGCCCTGACCGGGTTGAGAAAAAAGCCCTCAGTTCGTTGCCTGCCTTTGCCCATTTGCCCCAGTTTCATATTCTCCTGGCTGATAGTTTGCGCCGCCGCTTGGTTTTGCTCGATCAGAACCGCACCCTCGACTGGGTGCTGGAAGAAGCAGCTCTGGGCAGCGTCTTGCCCTGGAACGTGGTCAAACTCGCCAATAAAAACCTCTTGATTGTGGACCGGGACAACAATCAAATCTTTGAGACAGGCCCCACCGGGCAAGTCAAATGGATGCTGCCGCAAAAAACACCCGAAAGTCAATTACAGCAACCATTTAAAGTGTGTCTGTTTTACCAAGACGAACAAGAGCTCTTTTTGGTGGTGGATCAGGGCAATCACCGTGTCGTGGCCTTTGATCGCGAGGGGCATTTGCATTGGCAATATGGCCAGACCGAGATGGGCG
>CAZRFI010000248.1:0-7410 GCA_964598905.1 uncultured Candidatus Sericytochromatia bacterium
GTAAAATCCCTTGAGGCCCTCATTGGCCAACGCCTTTCGCTCAAAGGCAATACCCTGCCCGCCCCGCTCAGACAGCAATTGCAGCAAAGCCTCGATCAGCTCAAACAAAAACTGGCCTTTTACGACCTGAGTCAACCCGCCGTGCGCAAGGAAGTGCACGGTTTGCTCAAACAATTGGCCCAACAGCTCAGCATGGCCAATTTGATGGAACCCCCGATCAAAGCGGGGCTCGATCAACTCAGTGCAAGTGTGATCGCTGAATCAGGAGCCCCTCTGGGCTTGCAAGTCGAACGCCGAGGCAATTTGCCAGGACTCAAAGTGGCCCATGCCCCTCAACCAGGCCAGGAAACCCTTTTAACGGAATCGCAAGAATTGCTCAGGGATCTCGAAAGGGCCAAACACAGCCCGAAAAAGTTTGACGCTGAGACCCTGCTTCTGTTTAGCCTGCGCGATGAACTGCTGCGGCGCAATCTGGAGATTTTGGCCCCCAAAGGCCCCGAAACCCCGCTTTTTGTCAATCACCCCGAAGAAGATTTGGGGATTATCAAAGGGGCGGTAGAAACGGTGGATGGCCTATTGGCATCGACCCGCGATCTGTCCCCGGATATGTTAAACGACCTCTCGCGCTTGACCGATGCCATTTCCAAAGCCGATCCCGGCCAGATTGCCGACAATGTACGCAAACTGCGCGAGCAGACCTCCGCGACCGAGATCAGCGATTTGGGCCAGCAACTCAAGGATTTGGCCAGCCAAGACAAACTGGATCTGCCCGGCCTGCAAAAAACCCTGGCCGATCTCAATCGCTCTGCCAGCAGCCTGGACGCCAGCTCGGCAGCCCAAATTCAAGATTTGACCCAGCAGTTGAGCGAAGGCCTGCAAACGGGCAGTTCTCAAGCCGCAGGACAGCTCAATACCCAAATGCAAGCTGCCGCCCGCCAATTGACCGAGATTGCGCAAAAAGGCCAAGAGATCACCCTGCCCAAACCCATCACCCAATTGGTGGATTTGGCCTTTCAAGGCGTTCAAGCTGGGCCACCGAATATCGGCGGGGGGCTTTCGAAGGTGGTGGATCTCTATAGCCGGGGCATGAGTGAGGTCGAAAGCAAGCTCCCACCGCTTTGGTTCCCTGTCACCATGCCGGTCCCGCTGGTCTATAACAAAGGCGGAGATTCGTTTGTCTTGCCCGCCGGTTCGCGTCTAAGCCAGGATCGCCGCACGGGTGCTTATTCCATTCAAGCCCCCGGCTTTTATATGCAAACCGGGGACACCCAGGTTGCCGCCAACCAGGCTTCAATTCAACTGGGCAACGGGCTCGACCGTCTGCAAATGGCCTCGTTGGCCGTGAATGAACCGGGCCAACAGACCCTGCTGCAAAATGTCACGGCCCAGATCAACCGCAATGAGCGCAGCAGCTTGATTCAGGCCCAACAGGTTACCGTCAACAACGACTCGGGCCAAATTCAGCTCGAAAATGCGCGCATGATCCAAACCCCCGAGGCCTTTCAATTGGCAACCGATCGCCTGCTCTACCAGCAGGGCGACAACACGCTTAGTGGCCAGAATATCGGGCTTTGGCAGAGCGAAAAAGACGGCATCGAAGATTTTCACGGCGGTGGCGAAAACCTGAATTTTAACAATGGTCAAACCCTGATCACCGCCGACCGCATGGGCTTTCAGATGAGCAATAACGAAAACACCGGCGAAGGGCTTTTGCGCTTTGCAGGTGAAAACGTGGCAGTCCAAAGTGGCGACAGCCGGATTCAAGCCGCCCAGGGCTCCTTTAATCTGATCAACCGGGCTGATGGTAGCTCTGGCGTGATCCTCGCGGCTGAAAACGCATCTTGGCAACAGGGCAGTCAGTCGGTCAGCACCCAGGGCCTGAGCACGCTCAAAATGGAACGCGATGCAGAAGGGCGCATCCGCGAATTTTCGGCCCAATCGCAAAACGTGAATTATGCCAATGGTGACCAACTCGGCCAATTAAGCGATGGGCAATTGGCGGTCAAATACAATCCCGACGGCAGTCTCAGCCAAGTCGGGGCTCAGGTCGGGCATTTGCATTGGCAAGACCCCGAGCAGGGCCTCGATGCCAGCGGTGTCGGGCTGAATATGAACTACGGCCCCAATGGGCAATTACAGGCTTTAAACGGCCAAATAGAGAGCTTAAAATATCAGGGCCAGGACCAAAGCCTGACGGCCAGCCAAACGCAAGTACAGGCCCTCTGGGGCGAAAATGGCCAGCTCAGCAGCGTCGCCGCCCAGGCCGGTCAGGTGGAGTGGCAGGGGGCCAATGGCGAACTGCTCAAAGCCACAGACACAAAGCTCAACGCGCAGTATCACCCCAATGGCCAATTGGGCAGCGTCAACGCCAGCAGTGGTCAGGTTTTCTTGCAACAGGCCGGTCAGACCCTGCAGCTCGACAAAGCCCAGGCGGGCATCACCTACCGGCCCGATGGCAGTTTGAAACAGCTCCAGGGCGGGGCAGACAAACTCACTTGGCAGTCGGGCAATGATTCTTTAAAAGTAGAACAATTGCAGGGCCAGTTAAATTATGGCGAAAATGGCCTGCTGCAAAACGCCAACCTGAGCGCGGGCAATTTGAGTTATCAAGGATCCAGTGGCCTGATTCAAACCCAGGGCCAAAGCAGCTTGAACCTCAATTACGGTCAAAATGGCCAATTGCTCCAAGCATCGGCTCAAACCCAGGCCCTCAGTTATCAAGGCAGCCAAGGCCAGTTTGACCTGACCGGCGGCAAAATTGATCTCAATTACGGTTCAAATGGCCAATTGCAAAATGTCACGGGCAAAGTGGATACCCTCAAGGGCCAGATTCCCGGTCAGGGCCAATTGGAGGCCTCTCAAGCAGAGCTACAACTCAAATACGGCGAAAATGGCCTGTTGCAGCAGGCGGGGGCCAGTGTCGGCCAGCTCAATTGGCAGGGCCAAAACGGCGACAAACTCCATGTCCAAGGTTTGGGTGCTCAGCTCAATTATGGCCCCAATGGGTTGTTGCAAAGCGCCAACGCCCAGGCTGGGAATATCAACTACAACGGCAGTTTGGGCCAGGTCAATACCCAGGGCCAGACCACCCTCAACGCCCTCTACCGCGAAAACGGCGAATTGGCCTCGCTCCAGGCCCAGAGCGCACAAATCGATGTCGTCGCCCAGGGGCTCACGGCCCATGCTGAAAACACCACAATCAAACTCGACACTCACGAAAATGGCCTGATCAGTCAGATTTCAGGCTCGACCGACAATCTGCGCCTGCAGGGCGATTGGGGCACCCTCAATACCACCGGCACGACCTCGGTGGGGCTCAAATACACCGATGCCGGTCAATTGGCGGGCGTCAGCGCCCATTCGGATCAGCTCAGCCTGCTCCAGAACAATACCCGCCTCGATCTCAGTGGGGCCCAGCTCGATTTGGCTTATGGCGCCAATGGCCAACTCTCCCAGGCCAGCGCGTCGATCACCCAGGGCAGTTATGTCGGGGATTTTGGCAAAATTGACCTGGCCAAAGGTGCCAATTTACAGTTGCAATATGGCGAAAACGGCCAACTCAGCCAGATTCAGGCCGGGGTCGAAAAATTCCAATACGCGGGCGACAAAGGCCAACTCGATCTCAATGGTGCGCAGCTCAATGCCAAATATGGCGCAGACGGCCTGCTTGAAAATATCCGCTTTACAGGCGATTCGGTGGACTTTAAAGGCACCACCGGCCAAAACCAGCCCCTGAATTTCTCGATGGACAAATTTGCCGCTGACCTGACCCAAAAGGCCGATGGCGGCCAGTCGTTTAATTTTAATGGCAACCAGATCAAACTCGATACCCAGGGCCACAATTTACAATTGCCCGAGGTGCGCACCCTCAACCTCGAAACGGGCGCCGATGGCAGCATCTCGGCGATGAATCTGCATCTGCCCGGACACAATACCTACAGCAATCCCGACCTGAATGCGGCCCTCGACAATTTGCAGGCCTCGTATACCCAAGAGGGCAACGAACTCAAAGCCTCGTTTGACAAGCTCAATCTGGCTCTGCCCAAAGAGGGACTGACGGCAGAAGTCATCGGGGGCAAACTCGTCGACAACGAGCGCCTGACCAGCCTGCATTTGGACTCAGCCAGCGTGGTCAAAAATCTCGAACAAGAACTCAATGTCAAAGTTGAAAATGTCGATCTGCTGATCAACAAAACGCCCACAGGTTCACTGGCCTCAGCCGATCTGCAAATTAGCAAAGCCGATGCCCTGGTCTCGGGTATGAATCTGATGGTGCGCACCCAAAATGGCGACCGCGTGCGTCTGAATATGCAAATGTCGGAAGATGGCACCTTCTTGCGCGAGGCCTTTTTGCAAATTCCCCAGGGCGGCGAGATCAAACTCAGCAAAGACGATCTCAATGTGAGCCTCGGTGGCGGGCAAAAACTCAGCTTTAGCCAAGACGGAAAAGGGCTTTACACCTTTCGCGGTGAGGGTCTGAACGTTAACGCTGTCACCAAAGATGCCAAGATCCAGGTTCAGGGCGGCACGGCCCAGGTCAGTTTGGATTCCAAAAATGGCAATTTGATCATCGATGAGATCAAAGGCGTGAATATACATGCCGAAGTCGGTGGCCAGAAAATTGATGTGAATATCAAAGAGATGGAAGGTTTCTTGGTGCGGGCCACGGGCATTTCCGGGCTGGCCCAGGGCGCGGCCATTCATCTGGTGCCAACCTCCGACAGCTCGCGTATGACGGCGGAGATTCACACCACGTACAACGGCATTCCGATTGCGGTTAAACTCGACAATGTGCACGAACTCAAAGCCTTGGCCACAATCGAGACCAACCGCGCCCATGTCTATTTTGGTGATCCCAGCGGTCGGGGCAAAGTCAGCATTTCGGCAGGCCCGCTCGAAATGAAAGGCAACGCAATTGAATTTGTGGCCCGCTACCAGCAATATGATCCCCAGCGCATGATGAGCACCCTGAGCCGCGCCCTGTCTTCCGATGGTTTTGAAATTGTCAAAGGCGTGCAGGTCGAACTCGATGGGGTCGTGCGTTTGCAAACCCCGTTTAAAAATGGTCCCCATGCCGGTCTGACCTTGCTCTTCCCACGACCGATGGCCATGACCCAGCAGCCCTTTGATCCCAATCCCTTTGCTGCCAGCCAAGCAGGCAAAGGTCTGAACGACGGCGCTACCGGCATTGTGACCGAATTGGGCTGGAAACACACCAATGGCGCTGGCACCCAGAGCACCTACGGGGTTCACGCAGGACTGGTGCCCGGCTCGTATTTGAGCATTGATCAGACCCAGGGCCAAACCACCCTGGCGGGCGTGCCCCTGCCCAAGAACTTCTCGCTGCCCACCACCGCGATTGCAGGTGTAACCTACCGCCGCCACGGCGACAATTCGCGCCTGGACGTGATGGCGGGTGGCTACGTCAACCCCGCCGGGCTGGCCCCCGCCAATGTGCCGCTCTCAGAGCCGAATAAATTTGGTGCCTATGCCGGTTTTAATTACCGCGAGGGCAGTTGGCAATTGGGGGTCACCAGCACCGTGGACCTGAGCCAGGGCAAACCCAATGTCGGTGGCATGGTGACTTTGGGTGTGAGCTTTTAGCCACACTGGCTGTGAGCTTGAAGTAAGCGCACGATTTAACGTATGATAAATCATACGTTTAAACCGGAGGCAACACATGCGTATTTCTGCCAATGATTTGAAAGTCAAAGGCGTTTCAGCGATTGAATCCGCCTTGGCCGAGGAAACCGAAGCCATTCTCTCGGTCAGAGGCAAAGACCGCTATGTTGTGATGGATTTGGCCCATTACCACTATTTGCGGGCCTGTGAGTTGGAAGCGGCCCTGCGTGAAAGCCAAGCAGATCTTGAGGCTGGCAGATTTGTCAAAGAATCAGCCGAGACCCACATCAAGCGCCTGAAAAAGCAATTTGGAGAAGCCACTTGAAGAAGCCCCATGTGCTATACCCTGCTTTTTACAGAACAGTACCAAAAGCGGGAATTGCGTTTTCTCAAACGCCATCCCGAACTCAAGCAGCAATATTTCAAAACATTGCAATTGCTTGAAATCAATCCCTTTCACCCCTCCCTGCGCCTGCATGCCTTAAAAGGCAAGCTAACAGGGATTCATTCTGTTTCGATCAATCTGGCTTACCGCCTGACCCTGGAACTGGTACTTGAAGAAGATACCCTGATTCCGATCAATCTTGGCGACCACGCCACGGTTTATTAGCCATGCAAAAACAGAAGCAGACTTTTTTCGGCAGCTTCCGCTGGGCCTTTTCGGGTCTGTTTTATGCCCTTCAGACCCAGCGCAATATGCAGGTCCATCTGCTCGCTACACTCTTGGCATCTGGCCTGAGTGTTTGGCTGGGGCTGAGCCGCCTGGAGTGGATCCTGCTGCTGTTGACCTTTGCCACCGTCTGGATGGCGGAGATGGTCAATACCGCCCTGGAAGCCACCCTCGACCATCTCGCCCCGGAGATCCATCCCCAGGTTAAAATTGCCAAAGACGTGGCCGCCGGAGCGGTCTTGGTCGCGGCCCTCTTTGCGGTGCTGATTGGCATCCTGCTCTGGGGGCCGCGCCTTGGAGCCATCCTGGGCAGCAGCACTGTTCTAGACAGCAAGGCCATTGCCATAGCTGTCCAAGCTTAAAGTGCGTGGCCCTGCGCACCAAAGCGTTTGCCCACAATCCCACTACCAACAGCATCCCTGCCCTGCCAAACCAAAATAAATTGTCCATTGGCCATTGATCAGCGACACCAGCTGCATTGTAGCGCTGGGCATAAATCCCATTGTTGGAGCCATCCTGGTCCAAACTCTGCCACACCACGACAAAATTGCCGTTATTATCCATGGCTACAGATGGATTTTTTTGGGCATTTAAAGTGGTGGTATTAACGAGGAACTCACTCCCTTGGGCCTCACCAGCGGCATTATAGAGTCTGGCGTAAATGCCATAATCCGAACCATCTTGGTTCAAACTTTGCCAAACAAGTGCAAAATTACCCGCTCCATTCATCGCAATATCAGGCACTTCTCTGATCCGCGAGCTGTGGGTGTTTACGAGGAACTCATTCCCCTGGTTTTCACCAGCGGCATTATAACGCCGAGCATAGATTCCAGGCCTATTCGTATCACGCCAAACAATTGCAAAATTACCACTGTTATCAATCCCAATACGGGGATCACTCTGGTTAAAAGTAGTGGTGTTATTAACCTGAAACTCACCTTTGCCCAAGCTGACATTACTCAGACTCAGACTGGCATTGGCGGCATTACCGGCTCCATCCACGGTCAGTGAGCCTGTTCCCACCCGTGTGCCTGCCATGGTTTGGGCCTCCACTGCCCAGGTACCGGGGGCCACCCCTGTCAGGACCTGACTCTGACCGCTGGCCGTTAAACTGGGCA
>CAZRFI010000249.1:0-1813 GCA_964598905.1 uncultured Candidatus Sericytochromatia bacterium
TCTGCGGTCTCTTCCACGCTCAATTGGGCAAAGTCGGCGTAGGGAATCGGGTCGAGCACCTGCAGGTGAATGTCATGAAAACCCTGGATATTCAGGCTCTTTTTCGGCAGGGCGTCTTTGTTGCCATTGATCACCAGCGGCTGAATCGGCACCTGCATTTCGTGGGCCAGCACAAAGGCACCGGGTTTAAAGTCCTTGAGCAGGCCTGTGGCCGAGCGTGTGCCCTCGGGAAAGAGATAAACAGCGGTGCCCAGATTCAGGGCCTTTTTGCAGGCCTCCAGCATCGTGCGGCCACTTTCGCGGTCGCCGCGCACCAGCGGAATATACTGGTTGAGGTACATATTCCAGCCAATCAAAGGCATTTTAAAGTTTTCAATTTTGGAGACCCATTTAAACGGAAAAAACAGGCCAAAGATCACCAGAATATCCAAAAGCGATTGGTGGTTCGAGACCATCACCATCGGCCGGTCGATCAATTTCTCGCGCCCGGTGATCGTGACCGACCAGGGCGGCATAATCCAAATATACATCTGGGCCCAGAGGCACGAATACTGGTGCAATACCAGCAAACGCCGATCCCACCAAAAGGTCAGGGCCCAGATCAGCAGCGCCAGACAAAAACACACTGCCGAGGAGAGGACCAAGAAGCTGAGAAACAGCGCTGAAAGGATTTGACTCTGCATCAGCTTAAACGCCAGTTGAGCCGTAGCCCCCAGCGCCGCGCACGGTTTCGCTCAAACTGTCACGCTCGTCCCAGCGCACACGGGTATACGGTGAAATCACCATCTGGGCGATGCGCATGTGGCGGGTGACTTCAAAGGGGTCGCTGCCATGGTTGATCAGGATCACGGCAATTTCGCCCCGGTAATCTGCATCGATCGTGCCGGGACTATTGAGAACGGTCAGGCCATGTTTGAGCGCCAAACCACTGCGGGGCCGCACCTGGGCCTCAAAACCGTGGGGCAGAGCGATGGCCAGCCCGGTTGGCACCAGCGTATACGCCCCAGGGGCAATCACAATCGGCTCACGCAGGGCTGCGTGCAAATCCATACCGGCAGAATCGGGGGTTTGGTAAGCGGGCATCGCCACAGGATCGGGTCCAAGCCCGTCATTGACGCGAATAATACTGACGATCTGTGTTTCTTCCATCTGTGTCTCCAGTTGCAATCGGTTAAGGCATAATAGCAGATATTTCACCCAGGATATACGCAGCAACGGCCTCGGGTCGGCAAGTGAGCCGGTAATTGTCCAGGGTCTTTTGCTGCATTTCAGCCATCAGGGCTGGGTCTTGCCAGAGTTGGCTGAGCACAGGGCCGAGATTGTGCCAATCGGGGGGCATCACCACCCGTGGGCAATCGCGCAAATACCAGGCGGGAGGCAGATCTTCGCAGAGCAGCAGACAGCCGGCCCGCATGGCCTCAAACAGGCGGTAGGTCATGGCACTGTGGCCACGGGGAATCAAGGCAACTTTGCTGCGGGCCAGATAGCTGGCGTAGGTGGTCGGGTCGAGACCGGCGCGAAAACGGCTGCTCCAGATAGCCAGGGCGGCGAGCTCTTCGCCACCGGGCTTAAACTGCAACAGCACCTCTTGCAGGGCCTGGTAAAGACCTGTGCGGTATTTGTGGGCATGGCCGCTGTAGAAGAGGTCCAGATCGCGCTCGGCCCAGGGCAAAGGCGGGACTTCGGGCACCTCTCCATTGCAGCCAAGCGGCAGGGCGCGCAAATTGTCTGCGGGCTGGCCAGGCCACCAATAGGGGGTAAAGAGCATTCCCAAGGCCGAGATATATGTCGGAATGCGAAAATCTTCGTTGCT
>CAZRFI010000249.1:1913-7342 GCA_964598905.1 uncultured Candidatus Sericytochromatia bacterium
CGGAATCGAGCCTTCGCTCAGCAAGACATCGTGGAAGTCGCTCAGGCAGAATCTGTCTCCCAGGCGGGCTTCGGCTTCGCGGCGCAGCTTCCAAATCGCCAGATCGCCGACTTTGTAAGACAGCGCTTGGCCCGGCAGCACCAGATAGCGGTCGATTTCAGACCAGGTGTCGTGGGCGGAATTGGCCGTGTATTGGCACATGTAATCGAAGGCCTGTTCGCGGGTCCAGCGTTTGGCGTGTAAACCTGTATCCACCACCAGGCGGCAGGCCCGCCAGATCTCGAAGCTCAAGGCGCCATAATGGTCAAACGGGTCTGCATAAAAGCCCATTTCGTGGCCCAGGCTCTCGGTATACAAAGCCCAGCCCTCGATAAACGCGGTGCAGTCGAGGTGGTAGCGAAAATCTGGCAGGTTTTCGATCTCTTGGGCCAGTGCCAATTGCAAATGGTGGCCGGGCACGGCTTCGTGCAGCGAGAGTGCCGCCATGGTGTATTTGGGCCGCGAGGGCAAATCGTGGGTATTCACGTAATAGACGCCGGGGCGGGAGCGGTCCATCGGCGGGGGGTAATAATACGCTTGCGGGGCTGCGGCGGCACGGTAGTCTTCGATCTCTTTTAAAACACAGGGCGAAAGCGGCAATTTGCCAAACAGGGTGGGCATCAGGGCCTGGGCCTTTTCCAAAAAGGCCTGGTAGTCGGCCATCATCACGGCTTTGTCTGTGTAATAAAAGCGCGGATCGCTGCGCAGAAAGGCATGAAAACCCTCGGCGTCTGCGGCATCAAAGCCACATTTAACGCGCACCTGGGCCATTTCTTCGGAGATCCGTTTGACCTCGTCGAGGCCCATTTGGTGGATCTCGTCGGCACTTAAACCGGGATAGGTGTATTTGTCGATCAGGTATTGGTAGCGGGCTTGGCCGTCGGGCAGAGCCCAAAGACCGGGCCCCTGGTGGCAAAAGGGGGCATATTCGTCTTTGACGAAATCGTAGAGTTTCTGGTAATGGGGGCGAATCACACTTTCAATGATCGTGCGAATGACTTCGCGGACCTTGGCCTGAACGGGCTCGGAGAGCTGGCTGGCGTTGACTTTGAAGGGCTGGTAAAGCGGCATTTCTTCTAAAGGCAATTCTTTGAAATGGGCCAATTGCTCAAGCGTATGCCCAATCACGGCCTGGGGCAAAAGAATCCCGTGGCGCAGGCCAATGCGCAAATTGCCAATCGTGTCGTCGGCCTGTTTGGCAAAGTCGCGCAGGCGGGCAAAATAGCGCTCGTATTGGTCAAAGGTGCTCAGGGGCTGAATTTCGACCAATTGCGGAAAGGTCAGGTGAATGCCTTCCTGCTGGTCGATTTGCAAATAATGGCTGCCAAATTCGTAGGCCTGAATTTCCTGTTTGAGCATCAATTCAAACAGATCGTAATGGGTCTGGTCGGCCTTTTCGAGCACTTCGCGGTCGAGGGCCTGAAGATCGCGCAAAAACTCGCGGTTTTTCTGATTGCGGCTGGCGGCGGCTTCTTCGGAGAGGTCGGTGAGCTGATCGTCGAAGCGGTGATCGCCGTCGTAGGTCGCCCATTCAGGATAATTGCGGCGTTTGAACTCGTGTTGTTGTTTAAACAGGGCCCAGAGTTCGTTGTGGACGCGTATCCGTTCTGGCAGGGTGGTCGATGGGCGATTCATAGGCATACCTTCAGGCGTTGATGCCCTCACCTTACATCAAAGCCCTGAACATGCAAAGCAGAATCGTGGCAGATGTACCAGCATCGTCGGCGGGGCTGGGTTAAGATAGAGGATAAATACATTCACTCAACGAAAGAAATGCCGCCATGAAAATTCATGCCAAAGCCCCCAACCGCATCGATCTCAGCGGGGGTACCCTGGATATTTATCCCCTCTATGTCTTTGTCGATGGGGGATATACCCTCAATGCCGCCATTGATCTCTACAGCGAAGTCACCCTTACCCCGCGCAGCGACGAGCGTTTTGTCTTTGTCTCCGAAGATCTGGATCTGCATTTGGAACTCAGCCGCGCAGAATTGCAAGCCGGGGTGCCCCAGGGGGATATTTTTCAGCTCTTGGTTGAAATTGTGCGTTTTTATGAGCCGGCCACAGGCCTGGAGATCCGAACCCGCAACCAAGCCCCCAAGGGCTCAGGTCTGGGGGCCTCTTCTTCGCTTTTGATCGCCTTAAGTGGTGCCCTCAACCAATACAACCGCACATATATGGACGGCGAAAGCCTGATCCGCTTTGGCGCCGATCTCGAAGCCCGCTCGCTCGGCATTCCCACAGGCAAACAGGATTATTACGCGGCTCTGTATGGGGGCTTAAGCGCCATTCACTTTGGCATCGAAGGCGTCGAGCACCAAAACCTCGATCTCGATGGCTCCTTTGTGGATAAACTCAATGCGTCCTTTTTGGTTTCGTTTACGGGCCAGAGCCATTTTTCGGGCACCAATAATTGGGGCATGCTCAAGGCCTATGTCGAAAACCAGGGCCAGACCCGTGAACATTTACACGCCATTCGCCAGACCTCTGAAAAAATGCTGGATGCCCTGATCTGCGAAGATCTGGAGCAATTGGTGCATTTGATCAACGAAGAGTGGCACAACCGCAAATCTCTGGCAGAAGGGGTGAGTACGCCCCAGATTGACGCGATGATGGCGGCGGCCCAGGCTGCTGGCGCTTGGGCCAGCAAAATCTGTGGCGCTGGGGGAGGCGGCTGCATGTTGACCCTCTGCCCAGGAGGGCTGAAAGAACAGGTGGCAAAAGCCTTAGAATCTCAGGGAGCCAAGGTCATGCACCACACGATTGCGAGCCAGGGTTTGCAGGTCAGTGTCTTGGTCGACTGACTTGGTCGACTAACGTGGTCGACTAACGTGGTCGACCAACGACGACCACCACTGACAAGCAGGGCGACGTGCAGGCCACGCCGGGGCTATTCCGTAGCCATACCGGGGACTTACTGGTTCTCGTGGGTGGAGATCCGCACCAATGAAGGAGCGGGTTCGGGTTGTGCAGGCTGGTTATTGGCGATCAGCCAAAAAATCATGCCGCCGGTGAGGAGAAAGAACGTGACCTCGGATACGTGATACAGGGTGTCCATTGAGGAGAGTTCCTTTCTTAACTGCTACTTTGTTCTGGTTTACACGGTCTATCTTGATTCTAGGTCTTTGGGATGCTTTGCAATAGGAGCCAAGCAACAGCAAATCTGTGCGCTGGATCATATGACGCAATGCAATTTCAAAAGTTTCATTTTGAAACCTGAAACGGATCCAAAAACGGCTTAAGAACGCATTCTCAATTCTGCATTCTCAATTTTCCATTGCTTGCCCTGAGCGGAGCCGAAGGGCAAACCCACATCCTCAAACATACATATACTATCTGTATGTATTTGTATTATACACAAAAGCGATTCAGAAATGCAAGCCCTGTTTTGCGCGTAAAGCCTGTTTTTGGGATACAATACGATCCACAGCAATGCCTGTATGGAGGAATCATCATGGAATACCGTTATTTGGGGAAATCCGGGCTGAAAGTCTCGGCCCTCTCGTTTGGATCGTGGGTGACCTTTGGTACCCAAATGGATGTTGACTTTGCCCTGAGCTGCATGAAAGCCGCTTATGATGCAGGGGTGAATTTCTTTGACAATGCCGAAGTTTATGCCAGTGGTCAGTCCGAAGAGATCATGGGCCACGTTTTCAAAAAAGCCGGTTGGAAGCGTTCGGATCTGGTGATTTCGACCAAACTCTTTTGGGGTGGCCCAGGGCCCAATGATCGCGGGCTTTCCCGCAAACACATCATCGAAGGCACCGACGCAGCTCTCAAACGCATGCAACTCGATTATGTCGATCTGATCTTTTGTCACCGTCCAGATTTGCATACACCCCTTGAAGAGACGGTCAGGGCCATGAACCATGTGATCAACCAGGGCAAAGCACTCTATTGGGGCACCAGTGAGTGGAGTACCGATCAGATTCGCGAAGCCACGTATATTGCCCGCCGTGAGCATTTGATTGCGCCCACGATGGAGCAGCCCGAATACAATATGTTTCACCGTGAACGGGTCGAAAAAGAATACGCCTCGCTCTACCGCGAACACGGCCTGGGCACCACGATTTGGAGCCCCTTGGCCAGTGGCTTATTGACCGGCAAATACAATCAGGGCATTCCCGAAGGCAGCCGCATGTCTTTGGACAATTTCTCTTGGCTGCGTTCCAAACTCGAATCCGAAGAGGGCAGACAACGGCTTGAAAAAGTGCAAGCCTTGGCGCCCCTGGCTTCGGAATTGGGGATTTCCCTGGCCCAGATGGCCCTGGCCTGGTGCCTCAAGAACCCCTATGTCAGCACGGTGATCACCGGGGCCTCCAAACCTGAGCAGGTGGTCGAAAATATGAAAGCCCTCGAACATGTGGCCTTGCTGACCCCGGATGTGCTCGCCAAAATTGAGAGCGTGCTCCAGAATCGGCCCCAAGCCGACCAAGACTTTAGGGGCTAGTTTTTAGAGGCTAGAAATAAGGGGTGTCTTTGTTCCAGGTTTTAAAGAAGACCTGGGTATTGTTGGTATCGACATAGGCCACAGAGGCACCCCCTCCATTGGAATAGTCTTTGCTGCGCGACTGGTTAAAAAAGAACAAATCGCCGATGCTGCGGCCCACACCCTTTTGGGTTTCGCCATTGACCTCTGCGGCCAGCCGATTTGTGCCTGCAAAAATATCTTTGGCCACTTCGTAAGCCATGCTGAAGGCATTGTGGGAATTGCCCCCGGCTTTGAGTTTGCCTTTGAGAAAGGCCTGGTTCTGGGCTTCGTTGAATTGGTAAAAGGTCTTGCCGCCACTGTTGGGCATGGGCCGCCAGACAATTTCAAACTGGCCCTCTTCGCGGACAATGTCTTTCATGCTGACGGGTTTAAACTGTGCTGCTGGTTTGCCTTGGGCCGACATCATCGCGGCTTTTTTCAGGTTTCGGCCCAGGGCGCGGTTCATCATCACCGAGCCCACAGCCAGGTAGCTGTTGTAGTCAATTTGGCTGCTGGCCATGCCCGCTTCGCCTGTAATCGCAGGCACCAAGGCCTGTAAATTGGCCTCGCTATTGAGCTTGAATTTTTCCACCAGACGGCGGCGGGCCACAGGATCATCGAGCAGTTTATACACCTTTTCTTCAAACTCTTTGGGCTTGGTCAAGGTGCCTTTGCTGTTAAAATAACTGCCCAGGTCTTTGATCAGTTCATCTGCCGATTGTGTGGTGGTGGCCTGTTGCAGGGCCGCGGGGTCCATCTGCAGTTGCACGGGGATCTGTTTGTGTTTGTGGGCGGCGGTGTGGGCGAGGTAATTGAGTTTGTCGCTGCTCAGGTTAAAATCTTCTTGGACACTGGCCAGGTCAATGGTTTTGGGCGCATTTTTGTGCTCGGCATAATAGGGGTCGTTTTTGATATTAAA
>CAZRFI010000250.1:0-7332 GCA_964598905.1 uncultured Candidatus Sericytochromatia bacterium
GCACAGCAATGACAAAAGGGGCGGTGAGAATGACCTCACCGCCCCTTAGAACTGCAGCAAATTTAAAGGGCTTAGGCGCCGAGCAACTCGCTTACAGCTTCTTTTTCTTCCAGCAATTCTTGCAGCGTCGCTGCGATTTTTTCGCGGGAGAAATCATTGAGTTCAAGACCTTTGACAATTTCCCAATTCTGGCCGTCGCTGCGAATGGGAAAGCTGAACATCAGGCCTTCGGGCACGTCATAGCTGCCGTCGGAACTGACCGCAACCGAGAAATACTCACCCGCTGGGGTGGGATTAATCAGATTTTTGACCGTGTCCATGGCTGCATTGGCGGCAGAAGCGGCAGAAGAGAGGCCACGGGCCTTGATAATCGCGGCACCGCGCTGTTGCACATTGGCCAAAAATTCGCCTTTGAGCCAATCGTGATCCCCAATCACTTCGGGCACAGGTTTGCCATTGACCGTGGCATCAAAGAAATTGGGGTATTGGGTGGCAGAGTGGTTGCCCCAGATCGCCACATTTTTAACCGCATTGCTGTGAACGCCTGCTTTTTGCGCAATCTGCGAAAAGGCCCGGTTCTGATCGAGCATGGTCATGGCAAAAAAGTTTTGGGGAGACAGGCGTTTGCAAACACTTTTGGCAATCAAGGCATTGGTATTACAGGGATTGCCCACCACCAAGACCTTACAATCGGCACTGGCGACAGCATCAAGGGCCTGGCCCTGTTTTGTGAAGATCCCGCCGTTGATATTCAACAAATCTTTGCGCTCCATCCCAGCTTTGCGGGGCACAGATCCGACCAAAAGAGCCCAATCGGCATCTTTAAAGGCCACATTCATGTCGTCACTACAGGTAATCGAAGCCAGGTTGGGGAAAGCGCAATCATCCAGCTCCATTTTGACCCCTTCCAGGGCAGGCAGGGCCTGGGGCAATTCCAATAATTGCAGGTGGACATCTACATCATGACCAAAAACCTCACCCGAGGCCAAGCGAAACAGCAGGGCATAGCCAATTTGACCAGCAGCGCCGGTCACAGCAACTTTTACAGATTTGCGACTCATTCATCGATCCTCACTTTGTGATTTCTCATCTCTTTAACATGGATGGCTTTTTTGCAGTGGCATACTCTCATGCGATGCCGGAAGAAGCCACACCATTCTAACATGGTGTGAGAGCGCCAATTACAAATTAACAGGCTATAATTAGGCAAGAAACAGGCCCAACATACTGAAAACAAGCCGGTAGAAGTCCGGGAATTGAGAACCACCGATGGTCTTTGACACAGACTTGCCAGCAAATAGCCATTCGCTCCTGGCAGACGTCATTCACTTTTTGCCCAATCCGGTTTTTGTCAAAGACCGGCAACACCGCTGGATCATGCTCAACGAAGCCTTTTCAAGTTTTTTTGGCAAAACGCCCGAGCAAATGTTGGGCAAAAGTGATTATGATTTTTTTCCGCCGGCAGAAGCCGCCATCTTTTGGGAAAAGGATGATTTGGTCTTTGGCAGTGGCGAAATCAACGAAAATGAAGAGTCGTTTACAGATGCAAATGGGGTTCAACGCTGGATTTTAACGCGCAAAGCAGCTTTTTTAGACGCCTCTGGCCAGCAAATTTTGGTCGGGGTCATTACCGATTTGACCGAGCGAAAACGCGCAGAAGGCGAACTGCAACAGGCAATCGAAAAAGCCGAGGAGGCCTCCCAGGCCAAGGGCCAGTTTTTGGCAAATATGAGCCATGAAATTCGCACCCCCCTCAATGCCCTCATTGGCTTTAATCACTTAATTTTGCAAACGACACTCACCCCCCAGCAAACTGACTATATCGAAAATAGCCTGCAAGCAGCAGATCATTTGATCAACCTGATCAACGGTATTTTGGACTTTTCAAAAATTGAAGCGGGTCAAATGGAATTGGTGCAGGCCCCTTTCAGCTTAAGCAAATTATGTACCAATGTTATGAATATGGTCGCCTTGACAGCTCAAAAAAAAGGCCTTGAACTGGTCTGGAGTCCCGGCCCAGGCTTGGCAGAAAGCTATCTCGGTGATGGCCATCGTCTGGAGCAGATTTTACTCAATCTTGTCAATAATGCCGTTAAATTCACGGATAAGGGCGTGGTCAGCCTGTATATTCACCCGTCTGAAACAGGGCTTCATTTTCTGGTACAAGACACAGGTATTGGTATTCCCGACACCAAAAAATCCACTCTCTTTTCGGCCTTTACACAGGTAGACACCTCATCGACCCGCTCTTATGGCGGTACAGGGTTGGGATTGAGCATTTCCAAACACCTGGTCGCATTAATGCAAGGTGAAATGGGATTCAAAAGCAGAGAGGGCCAAGGCAGCACCTTTTGGTTCGAAGTCCCCCTGCAGGCGGTTGGCAGTCAAAGCCTGCTCCCGTCCCTCAAACACAGAGATCTGCAGCTATTGATCTTGGAAGATAACCCCAAAGCCCTCAATGCAATGATCGATCTGTTTCAGGCTCTGCAAGTGCAGGTCAGCGGAAAATTATGGCAAAAAACCAGCCGCTCAGAACTTCAAGCCTTTTTTCTTGATAATCCTCCGATAGACCTGTTCTTGCTCGATGAATCGATTGAATTGGACTCAGAAACAAGGCTATGGTTGGAAAAAGAAGCGTCCACCCGGCTGGTCTGGCTGATCAGCCGGGGCAGTGACGAAACAGCGCTGGAACCCCATCTAAAAAAACCGTTCCTGCCCGATGAAATCATACGTTTGCTGCAAACCTTGCCCGAAAACGGCGCAAAAGAAAAACCAGCTGAACTGCCGCTCCCCAAACACCCCCCCCCTGCACAACTTGAACAAATCCAAACAGGCAAGAAGCGCATTTTGCTGGTCGAAGACAATTTGATCAACCAGCGGGTCGCGCGTGAATGGCTTGAGATCAAAGGACTTCAGGTAGATATCGCCCCCAATGGTCAAGCAGCTTTGAACCAATTACAACACGTCGATTATGATTTGGTGTTTATGGATTTGCACATGCCCGTTTTAGATGGTATCAGTGCCAGTCTTGCCATTCGTGCCCAGCCAAAATACCAGAGTTTGCCGATCATCGCTTTAACGGCAGACGTACAAAGAGACACCCTCAACAAAGTCCTGCAAGCAGGCATCAATGATCTGATCCCCAAACCCCTGCACCCGCAGAATCTCGATCAAATTTTGCAAAAATGGCTCTTTGCCAAAGACTTAAGCGCTGACTTCGCCACCCAAACAGAGCAATCAAGCTATTTTAATCGCCTTGAGCTGAGTGAAATAGACTACGAATCTGCGCTCTATATGTTGGGGGGCGATATGGACAGTTATTTAAAATTGCTCGAGGATTTTGAAAACGACATACAATCAGATCTACCTGCCTTAAGCAAAATGCTGGGGCAACAGGCGTTTGGACAGGCCGAAGAAAAGGTGCATAAAATCAAAGGGGCAGCCTCGACACTGGGCATTCGTCAAATTCAAAAAGCGGCCACCCAATTGGAGCAGGCCCTGAGAGATCGCGTCTACACCATTCAATTTTTGGCCAATTTACAAACTGCCATTTTGCAGTATCAAGCGAATCTGACAAAATTAAAGTCAAACTAAATTAGGCACTGTAAAAATTGAGAAAATGTTCTGCAGCCAAGCCATGGTAAAGCGGGTAGACCAGCCGGTTGATACCTGGCTTTTTGAGCAAAGGCTGCAAAGCCTCTAAAACCCGGCCCCCGTCTTCGAGGCTCAAGTGCGGAATAGCACAGGGTTCTACTGCCAATTTTTGAGTCAAATCGCTGGGCAAGGTCTGAAGTTCAGAGAGCAACTCCTGCCAAAGCGGAACGGGCAGGTATTTGAGCGATTTGCTGTGTTCGACCAAACGCTCACGCGCAGAGACCATAAAGATATCATTTTCGGGCAACGACGTTGGAAAAGGTTCTTCCTGGCCCGCATGTTCAAGATGTTCTTCAGGCTCATCGTCAAAATCGAGCAATTCAAATTCAGTCATCACACAACCTCATACCGTTAGAAACAGTCAAATTATTTGTCAGCACAATGATTCTAACAGTGTACGCCATTTTTAATGTCTCAGGAATGCTTCCAAATAGACAAACCTGCATCCCCCCTGCCAAAGGCGATCAGACTTGAAAAAGCACAGCAGTGAATTGGAAGCAAGCTGAGGCCTGAGTTACAATACACAAACAGCACATACCGCACCCAGATTAAGGAGCCTCCCCATGAAACGCAACCTGCCCCAGATGGCTGAAACCAGCTACGATCTGGTGATCATTGGCGGAGGCATTACCGGGTCCTGTATTGCTTGGGACGCCGCTCTACGCGGCCTCAAAACCGCGCTGGTCGAAAAAAATGACTTTTCAGCGGCCACCAGTGCAGCCCCTTCAAAACTGGTACACGGCGGCCTGCGCTACCTCAAAAACCTGGAATTTGGGTTGGTGCGCGAGTCTTTGCGCGAGCGCCGCTATCTCGAACAAATTGCGCCACACCAAGTCGACCCACTGGCTTTTTTGCTACCGGTCTACAAACACGGCCCCAATAGTGCGCCTGTCTTGCTCGCGGGCATGACGCTCTACGAACTGCTCTCTTACGACAAGCGCTGGCTCGAAGACCCAGATAAACAATTGCCCTCTTTCTCTCCGCTCAGTCGCAAAGAGACCTTGCGCCGCGTGCCCCAACTCAAATCCGAAGAATTGGTCAATGGTCTGGTCTATTACGACTGCCTGATGCACTCCCCCGAGCGCTTGAGCCTGGATTTTTTAATGGCTGCCGCTGAATCCGGAGCCGATTTGGCCAATTATGCCGAAGTCACGGATTTTGTGCGCACAGACAATACCCTAACCGGGGTCGAGGTCACAGATCTGCTCAGTGGCCACAGCCACACGATCTCGGGCCGTGTCGTGGTCAATGCCTCGGGCCCCTGGGCCGATCTTTTGTTGGGTCTGATGGAACAAGAGCCTGCCCGGCACCTGATGCGCTCCAAAGGCATTCATATTGTCACCCGTGTGATTGCGCCACTTGACCAGGCCCTGACCCTGACAAACGAAGCGGGAGAGCATCTCTTTGTGATTCCCTGGCGCGGCCACACCTTGATTGGCACCACTGACCGCGAATATCGCGGTCATCCCGACGATTTTAAAGTCACCCTCGAAGACATCGATGAGCTGATCGACAAAACCAACCGCATGTACCCCGCCGCTGAATTGACACGTGCTGACGTGCTCTATTATTATGGCGGGCTGCGCCCGATTGTCGAAAAAGAGACCAAGGTCAAAACCGAGAGCTACAAGGCCTCACGCAAACACGAGGTCTACGATCATGAGGAAGAGGGCATACACGGTCTGATCTCGGTGATTGGAGGCAAATACACCACCGCCCGCCACCTGGCTGAACAGGTGGTGGATCAGGTTTATCACCAGCTCAAGATCAACAAAATTCACTGTTCCACGATTCAGTCCCAGATCAGCGGTGGCCTGATTGAGCGCTTTCAGGACTTTGTCGAAAGTGAGCAAAACCGCTGGTGTCTACACTCCCCCGACCTGATTGCCCACCTCTGTCGCAATTACGGTGCCCGTGCTGAGCGGGTACTCGAACTGGGAAAAATAGATCCCGAATTGCTCGAACCTCTCTCCCCCCTGCGCCAAGAAGTCGGAGCCGAAATCCTCTATGCTGTGCGCGAAGAAATGGCATTTAACCTCGCCGATGCCGCCTTTCGGCGGACAGGTTTGGGCACCTTGGGACATCCGGGATTGACTGCCCTGGAAAAGGCCGCAAGTTTAATGGCCGCTGAACTCGGCTGGACGTCAGAAAAAACGGCGGCAGAGGTCGCGGGTGTGGCTGCGCGCTTTGAATTACCCCTTGCCAGCCACAAGCCCGAAACAGAAGCCGAATCATGAGCCACAGGGGCCCGACTCAGCCAGTTTTTATTGTCAACCCGCATTCCGAAAGTGGCAAAACAGGCAAAAACTGGCCTGGGATTCAGACCCAGCTCAAGGCACGTTTTGGCAGCTTTGATGTGCATCTGACCGAAGGTCCCGGTCACGCCACCGCCCTGACCCGCGAAGTGCTCAGAAGTGGGGCCAGCCGGATTGTCTCCGTCGGCGGTGACGGCACCCTCAACGAAGTCCTCAATGGCTGGCTCGAAGACGATCAGCCTCTCAACCCCGAAGCCGAATTGGGCCTGATTATGCGCGGCACAGGGGGTGATTTTCGCAAATCTCTCGGTCTGGAAAACGATTTAAACAGTTATCTCGAAACCCTGGTCTCAACCCCGGCCCGGCCTGTGGATGTCGGCAAAGTCACGCTCACGGGCAAAGATGGGCAACCTGTTAAACGCTATTTTATCAATATCAGCAGCTTTGGCATGGGCGGTGACGTGGCACATTTGATCGAAAACTCCCCTCTGCACAAATATCTGGGCGGCACCCCCGGTTTTTTATTGGCCACTTTACAGAGCATGGCCCGCTTCCGTCCCCAGCGGGTGCGCCTCAAAATTGACCATACCCTGGATTTGCAGCAATCGATCTTGCAGGTCGCGGTGGCCAACGGCCAGGCCCATGGCGGCGGGATGCGCGTGGCCCCCAAGGCTCAAATTGACGATGGCTGGTTTGAGTTAATTGTTCTGACTGGCGTGGGCCCGGTTGAAGCAGCCATGACCCTGCCACGGGTCTATGTCGGCCAACACTTAGAAGCCCCCTGTGTACGTTATTTGCGCTGCCGCCATCTGGTCGCCGAAGCCCTGGATCAGGCCCCGATCTGGCTGGAGGTTGACGGCGAATCTCCCGGCAAATTGCCCGCCACCTTTGAACTCTTGCCGCGCCGAATCAATTTGAAGGCGTAGCAGGAGAAGCTGGAGGAACAGGGATCAGCGTTCCACGAAGCTCAATCCCCAAAATACCCCTGCGTGTGGAAATGCGAACTTCTTTGCTCTGGCCCAAAGACTCAAACTCTTGCCGAGACAAGCTGATCCGTACTGGCTGAGTGTGGCCAGGCCAAGGGGCCAATTCGGCGTAATAACTGCGCGACTTCCCGGAATGGATCCAGGCCTGTTGCAAAGCCACTTGATGGGTTTGAGCAAACCAGGCTGTACCCAAATTGAGCAAGAGCAAGCCACCCAAGGTCCAAGTACTGAGTAAAAACCACAGCAGGAGAGACTCATTAAAGAGCCGAGATATCCCCTGCGAATCCAGACTGAATTCGCCGAAGCGATTTTGCAAAAGCGGCTGGGCATATTTGAGATAAAGCTTGCGAGTGACCCAAGCCCCCAAACCACAGGACGCGAGCGCCCAGCCCCAGAAAGGGGTGACCACCACCCAGAGTTGAGAGACCACAAAGGCC
>CAZRFI010000251.1:0-7303 GCA_964598905.1 uncultured Candidatus Sericytochromatia bacterium
ATCGCGAAAGAATTGAAAGATCGGATCTTTGTCCATTTCGGGGCGTTTAAAGACATCACCCACAAATTTGAGGTTCTGATCGGTTTTTTCCGAAACGCCATTGCTGCCACGCATGCCATTGAATTTGTCTTCGATCGAGCTGACATATTTTAATTGTTCCGCCGAGACTGTTTTGCCATCGTATTCCCAGCTGCGCCACTCGCCGACATAGAGCCCGATTCGGGCCACCCGTGAGCGCAAGGCCTTGATCTGTTCAGAAACAGGCCCGTATTGGGGATGGCTCTTCATTTCGGGCCAGGGCGGGGTAAAGGTCCAACGGCGCAAATCGTCATAACTGGGGGGGGTGCCCACCCGCTCCAAGACCTTGCGGGGCGAAGCCGCCACAGCCGCCAGATAGGTTTCCCAGGCCTGGATTTTGGCACGGGTCTCTTCGATATTGCGATCCAGGCTTTGCATTTTGCGCGTGTCTTGGGGAGAGACCCCGCCCGGCAATTTGATCGGCAATTGCGGAAACTGCGCCAAAGCCGGTCCAGCCACACCCGCAGTCAGAATCAAAGCGGCAAAAAAGGTCAGTTGCAAATTGTGTTTAGCCATAAAAATACTCCCGTCTTAACTTGTCAATGATAAAAAAAACCTATGAGACATGCTTTTGGTAGTATACGCCTGGCTTGGAGAATGAACCAGCGGGGCCAGCACATCCAAATTGTGATCCCCCTCGCAGAAGCAAGGCTCAGCGAAAACCCTTGCAGCACAGCCCTGAAACAGGTAGAATGATTCTCAATTGTCAAAACTGACATTTTCGGGCGGTTAGCTCAATGGTAGAGCATCTCGTTTACACCGAGGAGGTTAGAGGTTCGAGTCCTCTATCGCCCACCTTCCCCCCCTTATTTCAAAACAAATTCCCCCGCCCCCCTTTATCTTTTCTTAATTCCGTGATAAGATTTACTTAATTTTCATTGAGGTTTGGTTATCCCCATGTCACAGCACAATCCGACCCGCTCCGGCCTCGTTTCGTTGGCCCTCGCTTCTTTGGCCCTCTTAATCGGTTGTAATGCCGCCCCTCAGGGTTTCGCTCCAGCCAATAATGCCAATGTTCGTGCCAATTCAGCCCCCCAATTGTCCACCATGGCCAATTTTGAACCCACTTTCCAAAACTCCTTTGTCTCCCGGCGTGCCCTGGCCCGCACGGGCAATAGCATTGTCAAAGTGGCCTACCAGAACAACGCCCAGGCCAGCCAATTGGCTGAACTCGGCATGGATATCTGGATGGTGACCCCCAAATACATCATGGGTCAGGTCAACGAAGAGGTTTTCCAACGTCTGCAAATGAGCCGTTTGAACTTCTCCCTGATCAGCCCCGAGCGCGGCATCAGCGCCAAAAATGACTTTGATCCCCAGTACCACACCTACGATGAAATGCTGGCCGAATTGCGCCAAGTTGCTCAGCAATACCCCCAATTGGCGAAATTGCACGATGTGGGTGATACCTGGCAGAAAATCAACGGCGAAGGCAATCGCGATCTCTGGGCCATGAATATCACCGGCCCTGGCGACGGCAGCCAGAAACCCGGTATCGTCTTCTTTGGCAATCACCACGCCCGCGAATTGGTCACGGTTGAAATTCCGCTGATTCTGATCAAACACCTACTCGAAAACTATGGCAAAGATCCCCGCATCACCGAATTGCTCAATACCCGCGATGTCTGGATTGTGCCGATGGTCAATCCCGATGGCCATGTCGAAGCCGAAAAAGGTGCCAACTGGCGCAAAAACATGAACAAAAACGACGGCAACCGCTACCGCGGCGTCGACTTGAACCGCAACTACGGCCACAAGTGGAATACCGGCGGTTCATCCAACTCCCCCAGCAGCGATACCTATATGGGTAAAGCACCTTTCTCCGAGCCCGAAACCCAGGCCGTACGCGATTTTGTTAAATCCCGTCCGAATCTGAAGATCATGATGAGCTACCACAGTTTCAGCAATTTGATCCTCTGGCCCTGGGGCTATACCAAACAGCGGGTCAATAACCCAAAATTGGTCGAAATGGGCACCAAACTGGGTCAGCTGACCGGTTATACCCCCCAACAGGCCGCAGATCTGTATGTGGCCTCAGGGATTACCGATGATTTCACCTTTGGTGAACTCGGCCTGATGTCCTTTACCACCGAAATTGGCAGCTGGGGCGACGGCTTTGATCCCCCCTACTCCCGCGTGGCCCAGTTTTGGAACGAAAACCGCGAAGCTGCGCTGTATCTGATCGATACCGCCGGTAAACTCGGTCGCTAAAAATTACGTCACCCCCTCCTAAAAAAGGGAGAGCTTCGGCTCTCCTTTTTTTCTTGTACGTTTGCGGCGTGGTATATTGATGACAGACTCAAACATAAGGAATCACCTGCCATGATCACGATTAAAAGCGCGCGCGAAATTGAATTGATGCGCAAAAGTGGCCGACTTGCGGCCCAAACCCTGGACATGATCGCCGAACATATCAAACCCGGCGTGTCCACCGAAGAACTCAATACCCTCTGCCACGACTTCATCGTCTCCCACGGCGCCTACCCCGCCCCCTTGAACTACAAGGGCTTTCCCAAGAGCATCTGCACCTCGGTCAACGACGTTGTCTGCCACGGCATTCCCAACAAAAAACACATTCTCAAAGACGGGGATATTGTCAATGTCGATGTCACCGCCCTGCTCGAAGGTTTTCACGGCGATACCAACCGCACCTATTATGTCGGCACGCCCTCAGACGAGACCCGCAAATTGGTGGAATTCACCGAAAAGGTGCTGCATGAGGCAATTGGCATTGTCAAACCGGGCATCCATGTCGGAGATATTGGCCATTTGATCCAAACCCGCGCCGAAGCCGAAGGCTATGGTGTGGTGCGGGAGTTTACCGGCCACGGGATTGGCCGCGGCTTTCACGAAGCGCCTTCGATTCCCCACTATGGCAACCCCGGCAAAGGCCCCAAAATCCGCAAAGGCATGACCTTTACGATCGAACCCATGATCAACCTCGGCAAACCCGACCTGCACGTACTCTCAGATGGCTGGACGGCGATCACCAATGACGGCAAGATCTCGGCCCAGTTTGAGCACACCCTGGTCGTGACCGAAACCGGCGCAGAAATTCTGACCCTCTCCAACTGATGCAAAGCGGCCTGTACGTCTGCGCCACACCGATTGGCAATCTGCAAGATATCACCTTGCGGGTGCTCGGCGCGCTCAAAGAGGTCGATTTGATTCTGGCCGAAGACACGCGCCACACGCGCAAATTGCTCACCCATTTTGAGATCAACACACCTCTGCGCTCCTTGCACGAGCACAACGAGTATGAACAGATCCCGGCCTTGCTGGCTGAGCTGGCGGGCGGCGCGTCTTTGGCTCTGGTCAGCGATGCGGGCCTGCCAGCGGTCTCAGACCCCGGTGCAGAGTTGATCAAAGCCGTGCGAGAACAGGGTTACCCTGTCACGGTTTTGCCCGGCCCCTCAGCCGTAACCACCGCATTGTTGCTGTCGGGGCTGGCCTCAGGCACAGGTTTTGGTTTTATTGGCTTCTTGCCCCGCAGTTCGAAACAGCGCCAAGAGTTGCTGGAGCAATACAGCCGCTTGGCCCTGCCGCTGATCTGTTTTGAATCGCCCCACCGGCTCAATGCCAGCCTGGCCGATCTCGAAGCGGTGCTCGGTAACCGCGAAGTGGCCGTCTGCCGCGAGTTGACCAAAATCCACGAAGAGGTGATTCGCTTTCCCCTGCCCGAACTGCGGGCCTATTTTGCCCATCACCCGCCCCGAGGCGAGATCACCCTGGTGATTGCCCCAGCAGAAGAGCTGGAGGCCCCCGCTGAAGTGGCCGACAGCGAGAGTGTGCAAAGCGCCTGGCGGGAATTGCAGGCCCTGGGGCTGAACAAAAAAGAAGTGCAAGAGACGCTGCAAGAGCGCTTTGGCCTCAGCCGCAATGAACTCTATGGGCTCTTGTTGGGCAAAGCGGAGAGCTAGAGCAAACCTGCGCCAGGGAGATTTTTCACACTTAAACCGGGTAATGTCGATTCATAACACTGCCCTACAATAATGACAGAAGCATTTAACCATCTCAGTTTTCGACGTATCTCTTTTCGCAGAATAGTTGCTCTGGCTTTTTTCACATCAACATCCGCCTCCTGCTCTTCATCCCAAAGCACCACCTTGATTGGATTTTCAGAAAAACAACACTGACCCAGCCATGTCTTTAAAAATTCTGGCCCACTGCCTCTGCGCATCGTTCCGATTAACCCCGGAAAGGAGTCTCTGACTTTGACACAAATGGCATCAACGACTTCAGCCGCAGGTCTCAGTTTATAATCTTTACGATAATCTTTAATTTCAATCAAATACACATCGTCATTGGGAGGTCCAATGGCAACAATGTCTACTGCTTTACTGCCTTGAATTTGAGGCATCAACTGTTTCCGAAAATCGGGTGAATCGTCGTATTTCCATACTTGCCAACGCTCATCGAAAATAAAACGTTGATTCTGTTCATCAATATCGTTCATTTTTCTGAGATGCCTCCCAAAAGAAGAATCTCACGCTCGTAATGAGCCGCAAATTCAGACAAAATCGGGTTGTGTTCCAGATCTGACATGACAGACTCAGACTCAATTTGAACGCCCTGTTCAGACTTATAAAGACTAAAAAATTTAACAGGAATCCGATTGGGTATATTGGCCTCATTCTCCAGCGATAATTCATTTCCCAAAAGATAATCATGGGTAGCCAGAATAATTTGAATCCCATTTTGGGCCAATTTTAACAAAATATGTTTCAAAACAGAAACCATTCGGGGATTGAGATTTGTTTCTGGCTCATCCCAAAATAAGATCTTTCTTTCTAATAATTCGCCATTCATCAATAGCCAAGCCAACATCGCAAATTTACGGTGTCCTTCAGCCAACATATGCATGTTGATTGATTTTTCATCTTTTTTGAGAACAAAGCGGCCGTCTCCAGACAGTTCTATTTTCCCCTCTAAAACAGTCTCTAAATCTTGAATGAGGTTCTGTACCCATTCAGGCAACACCCTTAAAGGAGCTTCTTGCAGAGCGAGGCAAAGATGAAAATATGTTTTATCAAAATTAGAATGCCGCTTGAGCCAAGTAGAAATAAAACCAGGGAAAATACTCATCACTTCGCGAGAGGGAATATAAAGCGCTTTGGGAATGGTTAACCAGACATGAGGATCATCATGTGGTTCAAAACCCAGTAATCGCGTTCCCTCTTTGTTGGGCGAAAAAGTCCAGTCAATATTCAATTTTTTGGTATTTAATTTAATTGTTGCCTTTTTATCTAAGTCTCTGACAAAGTCAATCGTTGTATGATCAGGCAAAAAAACATCTTTAATAATATCTGAGAAAGCCTGAACCAAATACCAATAACCTTTTGGGAAACCTGTTTCTACAGGTTCATGCTTGTCTTCCAGAACCCAATTTCCCTTTTTATCAGAGACATAAGATTCTTTCTCCTCATTTTTATAAAACTCCAAAAGTTCGGGTCGCCGTTGACTCTCTAATTGGTACTCATGAAATGCTGAAAATACACTATAAATGGCTTTCAAAACATGCGTTTTTCCAACACCATTTTCGCCAATGAGAACATTAATGCCTGGACAAAAATCAAATCTAACCTTATTGAAAACAGTAAAGTTTTCCAATTCTAGAGATTGAAGACCTTGAAAAAAGGAGGCTTCTTCACTTAAGCATTGATTCCATTCTTGGGAAGAATAAAGTCTGTAGGTATGAGGTTTTCCCACTTGTTGGCAATAAACCCTGTCTTCACCCATTTCTGTTTGAGGGTAATGTTTTTGAAACCAGCCTTTGAGCTTACTGGGTTTCCCCAAACAGACATGGCCTTTGAGATGCTCTTCATGAACAAAATTCAACTCATACTGATATTTATCGGAATCAATCAGCGTAATCAGATCTCCTGCTTGGGGATATTTTTGCTCTTGATTTATTTCAAGCAGAATTTCCCTGCGCAACCACCCATCTTTATCGTGTCGCGACTGGCTGCGGATTTTACCCTCTAAAACAAGGCCCAATGAAGGGGGCTTTGATTGGCTCATAATTTAACTCAAAATGCCTTTTCAGAAATTAAATGCTGTCTAAATCAAATAACTATTTTACTCTCATTTCCCCCTCCCGCCACTCCAGCAGCAGTGGCGGATTGACTGGCCGGTAGCGCTGATCGAGCGAGGAGGCATTGACATAGAGGGTTGGGCCTTGGCGCAAATGGCCATAACCCTCATGAATATGGCCAAAGACCACACAGGCAGGCTGAAGCGCGGCCACCACCTGCTGGAGGTCCTGACAACCCACATGTTGGCCCATCCAGGTGCGGTCTAAAATCCCTGCCGGGGGGCCATGTACCAGCAAGAGATCGGTATCTGCCGGGATCTGGGCCCAATGGGTGCGGATCTCAGCACCGCGTGAGCGGTTAAAGGCCCAGTCAAAAAAGCGCGGAGAGACAGGCGAACCCCAGATTTTCAGGCCCTCAATTTCTACCCCGCTGTCTTCGAGATAGATCGCCGCAGGCAATAGTTCACGGGCCAAAGCGGGCTCTCTTTCAAAGAGAAAATCGTGGTTGCCGGCGATCACGACTTTGTGGGCAAAGGGCAATTCCGCCAGCCAGGCGTTAAAATCGCGGATCTCTGCGGGTGTGCCACGTTTGGAGAAATCCCCGGCATGTAAGAGCAGATCACCTTCAGGCAATGCCAAATCGCGGTGGCGGCCATGGGTGTCGGAAATGCAGACCAAGCGCATATCAAGTGGTGGGAGGTGTTACAGAAGGCGTTTCTGCAGCTGACTTTTCTGCAGTTGGGCCCGGCTCAGCATTTTCGCCATCTGCCGGGGGGGCTTCAGCCACCTTGCCCGAGGCCTTGCGCAAGACCTTGATCGGCTTGGGCACAAATTTGGGCTTGAGTTCTTGGGCCAATTTGGGTGGGGGAATCGGGGCAAAGACCTCCGGCGGGGGCGCGGGGATTGCCGCAAAGGTATCTGCGGGCGGTTCGGGCAACGCCGATACCAACTCGGGCCGGGCACTGGGTTTGACAATCAACGGGCGCGTGGGTTCTTTGGCTTCAACACCGGCTTCTGGAGCTGCCCCTTCTGGCGTTGGCGGCGCTTCTCCGGCCAACAAGGCTTTACTCGGGCGCAGCCCCAAATGGGTCGCCAAATTGGGCAAGTCAGGCTCGGGCCCAGGCAAAGGGGGTGGTGCAGGCGGCAATTTTTTGCTGCGGATCTCGGGCAGTTTGTCGCCCATGCGCAGTT
>CAZRFI010000252.1:0-1956 GCA_964598905.1 uncultured Candidatus Sericytochromatia bacterium
CCCAATTGGAGGCCATGCTGTCGCGCAGCCAAGCCATGGTGCGACAGGCCAAAGCCAATCTGACCAAGGCTTCAACCCTGACGGCGGTGGCCGAAGCCAATCTCAAACGGGATTTGGCCCAAAAAGAATTTGCGGCTTTGGAATTGGCCCGCAACAAACAATTATTGGACAAAGACTATTTGGCCCTGCAACAATTCCAAATTCAGCAGAATAGCTTGCAGGCTGCTGAAGCCACTCTGGTGGCAGATCGGGCGGCGCTGGTCAATGCCAAGGCCCAGGTTCAGGCCGAACACGCGGCCTTGCAAACGGCCATGGCTTCGGTCAATGCCGATCTGGCCAGTTTGGCTTCAGCCCGGGTGCAATTGGGTTTTAGCAAAATTTATGCGCCGCTTTCAGGCAAAACGGGTCCGATTCTGATCAATGCAGGCAATAATGTGGTGGCCAATAACAGTGTTCTTGTGAATATTAAACGCCTCTCGCCGATTCTGGTCAGTTTTTCCGTGCCCGAAAAAGAATTGGGGCCCTTTCAGGCCGCTTTGCGTTCGCAGGGCGTGCCTGTGACGGCTGAGGTCAAGGTCAATGGCGAAAAAAACCTTCAAGAAGAGGGAAGGCTGAGCTTTGTCGACAATCAGGTCAACAAAGCCACGGGCATGGTCACGCTCAAAGCCACCTTCGACAATCGCGATGGCCGCCTCTGGCCAGGTCTGTTTGTGCCTGTGAGTGCCCGACTGGGGGTGCAAAACCAGGTCTTAACGGTGCCCGCCGCTGCCGTGCAAAAAGGCCCTAATGGGGATTTTGTCTATCTCTTTGCCCAGAACAAAGCCCGCATGCAAGCGGTTAAAGTGGCGCGGATTTCGCTCGGTACAGCGGTGATCAGCCAGGGTTTAAAACCGGGTCAGAAAGTGATTGTTACCGGCTTACAGGCGCTCTCTCCCGATGCGCCGGTTAAACTTGCGGGCCAAAAACCCAAGCAAAATGCAGGTCAAAAGCAGTGAACCCGATCGCGTTTTTTATTCGCCGCCCAATTGCAACCACCTTGATGATGCTCGGTTTGCTGCTCTTTGGGTTGGTGGGTTATCGCCAATTGCCCGTCAGCGATCTGCCCAATGTCGAGTTTCCCACGATTACGGTCAGCGCCAATTTGCCGGGCGCCAATCCGGGCACCATGGCCTCGTCTGTGGCCACACCTCTGGAGGCCGAGTTTTCGAGCATTGCCGGGCTTGATTCGATGACCTCTTCGTCTTCGCTGGGTTCGGTCCAGATCAGTTTGCAATTTAATCTCTCCCGCAGCATCGATGCTGCCGCCCAGGACGTGCAAGCTGCGATTTCCACTGCAATTCGCAAATTGCCGCAGAATTTGCCCGCTCCGCCGACTCTGCGCAAGGTCAATCCAGGTGATCAGCCCGTGTTTTTCTTAACGGTCTCCTCCAAGACCCTGCCGCTTTACCAGGTCAATGAATTTGCCGACAAAATGATTGCCCAGCGCGTCTCGATGGTCAATGGCGTGGCCCAGGTCAATGTCTTTGGCTCGCAGAAATACGCTGTGCGGATTCAACTCGACCCCCTTTTGCTGACCGCCCGCAATTTGGGCATCGACGAAGTGGCTGCCGCTGTGCGCCAGGGCAATTCCAATCTGCCGATGGGCACGGTTTTTGCCGACGAAAAAAACTACACGATTAAATCGAATAATTTCCTGATGAATGCCGAGGCCTTTAGCAAATTGGTGGTGGCCTACCGCGAAGGGGCCCCGGTTTACCTGGGGGAGTTGGCCCAGGTGATCGACAGTGTGGAAAATACCCGCCAGGCCAGTTGGTTTAATGGCCAGCGGGCGATTGTGCTCGCGATCCAGAAACAGCCGGGCACCAATACCATTCGCCTGATCGACAATATCAAAGCGATGTTGCCCCAGATTCAAAAAGACCTGCCCCCGGCGGTGGCGATAGGGGTACTTTTTGA
>CAZRFI010000252.1:2056-4251 GCA_964598905.1 uncultured Candidatus Sericytochromatia bacterium
ATTGTGGTGCTTGAAAATATCATGCGCTACCTCGAAAAGGGCATGTCGCCTTTTGAAGCTGCTGTCAAAGGCACTCAGGAAATTGGTTTTACAATTCTTTCGATGACCCTGTCGCTGACGGCGGTCTTTATTCCCATTCTGTTTATGGGCGGCCTGCTCGGGCGGCTGTTTAATGAATTTGCGGTCACCATGGCCGTGGCCATCCTTGTTTCGGGGGTGATCTCTCTCAGCCTCACGCCGATGCTCTGCAGCCGCTACCTCAAATTGAACCATGGCAAACCAAACCCTGTGATTGCCGTTGCTGAGTGGGGCTTTAAGCTGATGAATGAGGGCTATCGCCTGAGTTTGGCGCTGTGTATGCGTATGAAACCCTTGGTGCTCTTGGTCTTTTTGGGACTGACGGCTTTGACACTCTGGCTCTTTGACAAAACCCCCAAAGGCTTTATGCCCACCGACGATACAGGCCAGATTTCGGGCATCTATGAGGCCGTGCAAGGGGCCCCGTTTAAAGACATGGCGGCCTTTCAGACCAAAGTCGTGGCCACTGTGCGCAAAAATCCCAATGTTGCGATCGTCATGTCGAGCATCGATGGCAGCAATTCCGGACGTATGTTTATTGTGCTCAAGCCCCCTGGCCAGCGCAAACATGTCGAAGACGTGGTCAAAGAATTGCGCCCCAAATTGGGGGGTATTGCGGGCATTCAGGCCTTTATGCAGATTCCCCAGAGCATTCGTCTCACCGGGGGGCGTCCGAGCAAAGCCGCTTACCAGCTGACTCTGCTCAGCCCAGATACCGATGCCCTCTACAAAGGCACAGCAGCGCTGGAAAAGGCCCTGCAAGAAATCCCTGGTCTGCTGGATGTGAGCAGCGATGTGCAACTCAAAAACCCCCAGGTGATGATGACGGTGGACCGCGACAAGGCCTCGGCTCTGGGATTGACTCAAGAACAGGTTGAAAGCGCCTTGAGCAGTGCTTTTGGCACCCGTCAAATCTCAACCATTTACGCGCCCAGCAACGATTACCAGGTGATTATGGAGCTGAGTCCGGACTACCAACACAATCTGAACGCCCTCGATCAGATCTTTGTGCGCTCGGCCAGCCGTGAATTGGTGCCTCTGAGTACGGTCACCGAATTGGAGCGGACGGTGGGGCCATTAACCGTCAATCATTTGGGGCCTTTCCCTGCGACCAGTATTTCGTTTAATTTGCCGCCCGAGGTGGCTCTGGGGGACGTCGTCAATAAAATTCAAGCGATGGCCAACACAACCCTGCCGAGCAATGTGCGCACCCAGTTTCAGGGCACGGCCCAGATTTTCCAAGATTCACTCCAGGGTCTGGGCTGGTTGCTTTTGCTGGCGGTGCTGGTGATTTATCTGGTGCTGGGGATTTTGTATGAGAGTTTTATTCATCCGATCACAATTCTTTCGGGGCTCCCGCCTGCGGGCCTGGGTGCTTTGGGGGCCTTGCTGCTGTTTAAGCAAGAACTCAATATCTACGGGTTTTTGGGCCTGATTCTGCTGATCGGGATTGTTAAAAAGAACGCCATTATGATGATCGACTTTGCCCTGGAAGTGCAGCGCAATCAGGATAGCTCTGCCCAAGATGCGATTTACGAGGCCTGTTTGGTGCGCTTTCGCCCGATTATGATGACGACCTTTGCGGCCCTGATGGGCACTCTGCCGATTGCCTGGGCCGAAGGGCCGCGCCGCTCGCTGGGTTTGGCGGTGTTGGGGGGCTTGGTGGTCTCCCAATTGCTCACGCTGTATATCACGCCTGTGCTCTATGTCTATTTTGATCGCTTGAGCGGGCGCAAGTCGGGGGCACAGAAGGTGGAGTTAGAGCCTGTTTTGGGGGACGTTGGGCTTTAACCTTTGCGCCAAAAACAGACAAGAGCAGGGCTTGCTGGCCCTGCTCTGTGAATGGTTTGAGAGCCCTATTTATTCCGCTTGGGTTTAAACACGTGGGTGCTCTGCCCAAAGTACATCTCAGCAGCTTCCATAAAGGTTTCTGAGAGGGTCGGGTGGGCGTGAATCGTGAGTTTGACGTCGGTGACCAGGGCCGCCATTTCGACGGCCAGGGTGGCTTCGGCGATCAGTTCGCCTGCCCCTTTGCCAACAATGCCCACACCGAGAATGCGCTCGGTTTCGGGGTCGACAATCAGCTTGGTCAGGCCTTCGGTGCGATCGAGGGTCAA
>CAZRFI010000252.1:4351-7284 GCA_964598905.1 uncultured Candidatus Sericytochromatia bacterium
CAGGGTTTGCGGGCCTTCGGCGGTTTCGACCTGCAGGTGGTGGGCATCTTGGATCGTGCCTGTGCCCTGGATAAATTTGACCTTGCGGGCTTTGGCCAATTGGCCCAGACCGGCGGTCAGGCCTTTGACGACTTTGGTGTCTTTCCAGGCCCGCAGCTTGTCGATGTCGATTTTGGGTGGGGCAAATTCAATCCCCCACTCAGCGGCGTGTTGGCTTTCGTTGATCAGCTCCGCTGCATGTAAAAAAGCCTTGGAGGGAATACAGCCTTCGTAGAGACAGACCCCACCGGGATTGACCCGTTTTTCGACCAGGGCCACTTTGAGGCCCAGATCTGCGGCCAGAAATGCGGCGGCGTAGCCACCGGGGCCACCGCCCAGTACAATCACTTGATACGATTCTTGACTCATGTTTAAAGATCTCCTTCCATCAGCAGCATCAGCGGGGTTTCGAGGGCTTCGGCGACAAAACGCAGGAAGCGCGCGGCGTCGGCACCGTCAATTAAACGGTGGTCATACGAGAGTGAGAGCGGCATGATTTGGCGCGGCACAAATTGGCCATCGCGCCAGACGGGCATGGTTTGGGCCCGGCCCACGCCCAGAATGGCGACTTCGGGCCAGTTCACAATCGGGGTGAAATACGTGGTGCCCAGGCCGCCCAGATTGGAAATACTGAAGCCGCCACCTTGCAAGTCCTCCATTCCCAATTTGCGATCACGGGCTTTTTTTGCCACTTCTCCCAATTCAACCGAGAGGCTGGTCACGCCTTTGCTGTCGACATTGCGCAGCACGGGCACGAGCAGGCCACGGGGGGTATCTACTGCCACGCCGATATGGATATAGTCTTTGTAGATCACCTGCTCGTTTTTAAGATCGAGGCTGGCGTTAAATTTGGGAAAGCGCTTGAGTCCCAAAGCGCAAATTTTGAGCAGAATGGCGGTGACAGTCAGTTTGCCACCCGCGGCTTCGACCTGTTTTGCTCGGGCCTTGCGGAAGACCTCCACCTCTGTGATATCCGCCTGGTCAAACTGGGTCACATGCGGGATTTGGCTCCAAGCGCGGTGCATTTGGGCCGCTGTGGCCCGGCGCACGGGGCTGAGTTTTTCGCTGTGAATTGCGCCCCACTGGCTGAAGTCCGGCAGATTGGGGGTGGCCAGGGTCATGGTTTGGCCTGCTGAAACAGCGGCTGGGCCGGCTTGTAAGGTGCCTTTGACCCAGGCTTTGACATCCTCTTTGGAGATGCGGCCGCGCAGGCCCGTGCCCGTGACTTTGCGCAAATCGACACCCAATTCGCGGGCAAAGAGCCGGACGGAGGGGGCTGCGGGCAGGGCGCTGCCGGGCAGGGGCTCCAAGACATCGGGGGAGCTCCCTTCGACTCCGCTCTGGGAGCGAGGGGCCGCGACTGGTAATGCAGCAGGTAAGGAAGCAACTGGTTTGCTAGCGCCGGCGCTAGCAGATTTGCTGGTATCTGTGCTAGCATCCGTGCTACCTTCCAAAACCAGCACCAAATCCCCTTCTTGGACTTTGTCTCCAGCTTTAACGGCCAGCGAAAGCACCTTGCCTGCCGCTGGCGCGGGGATTTCAACTGCGGCTTTGTCGGATTCCAATTCCATCACGGCTTGGTCTTTGCTCAAGACATCGCCCACGGCCACCAGCAATTGGGTGATCTCTGCTGCGCCGACATTGTCGCCGAGCTTGGGCACGCGCATTTCGAGGGGACCCGTTGAAACCGAGGGGCTGGGGGTGGGCGTTGCAGCTGCAGCAGCGGGTTTACTTTGGGGTTCTGGGGCTTTTTCCACAGACTTTTCCACAGGTGTTGCTGGAGCGGCTTCTGCGCTTGGGCTGTCTCCCAGGGCTTCAAGCACCAGGATCAAACTGCCCTCTTGCACACTGTCACCCACTTTGACGGCCAAAGATGCCACCTTGCCTGCGGCGGGAGAGGGGATTTCAACTGCCGCTTTGTCGGATTCGACTTCAATCAAAGCCTGGTTTTCGCTGATGGTCTCACCGACTGCCACGAGCACCTGGGTGATTTCTCCTGCGCCGACGTTATCGCCCAATTTGGGCACGTTAATTTCACGTTGCATGGCGGTCTCCTTAAACGTTCATCGGGTTGGGTTTTTCGGGGTCGATCTTCAAGGTCTGACGGGCCTCTTCCAGTAGCGAGGCGTCCAACTGCCCTGCCCGAACCAATTGGCTCAAGGCTGCCCAGACCGTGTGAGCGGTATCGACCTCAAAGAAGCGGCGCAGGTCGGTGCGGCCTTCGCTGCGACCAAAGCCGTCGGTCCCCAGGGCCACCAGGGGCTGAGGCAGCCATTTGGCCAAAGACAGTGCCAAGACCTTGCAATAGTCCGAAACGGCGATCACGGGGCCTTCGCTGTCTTTGAGGCATTCTGCCAGATAGGGCAAACGGGCCGGCTGTTCGGGGTGGAATAGGTTCCAGCGCTCCACATCCAAGGCGTCGCGGTACAGCTCTTTGTAAGAGGTCACACTCCAGACATCAGCGGCTACGCCATAACGTTCGAGTTCTTCAGCGGCTTTGAGCACGCCAGGCATCAGCGCCCCGCTGCCCCAGAGCTGCACCCGTGCTTTGGGTTGCACCAGGGGTGAGCTGCGGAAGCGGTACAGGCCTTTGAGAATCCCTTCGCGGGCCCCTTCGGGCATGGCTGGATGGGCATAACTATCGTTGCCAATCGTGATGTAATAAAACTCGTCTTTTTGCTCGACGTACATGCGGCGAATTCCCTCTTGCAGCAGCACGCCAATTTCGTAGGCAAATGACGGGTCGTAGGCCTTGAGATTGGGTTGGGGCAGAGCCAAAACATGGCTATTGCCATCTTGGTGCTGCAGACCTTCACCCGCCAGGGTTGTCCGCCCAGCTGTGGCCCCCATCAAGAAGCCTTTGCAGCGCATATCGCCAGCGGCCCAGACCAGGT
>CAZRFI010000253.1:0-7239 GCA_964598905.1 uncultured Candidatus Sericytochromatia bacterium
TTTTTGAGCCACCAGCACGGCCCGCAATGGGGCGGGATAACCTTCGACCGTTTTGCTGCGGTCGGCAGGGTCGAGGAAATCTGCCAGGGATTCCCACTCCATCCAGGCCGTCCGCCGCTGCTCCTCTAATGAGGTGCTGTTTAAGTTGACCAGCCGGGCCTCGGTAAATCCGACCCGCTCTAACCAGCGCTGTAAAGCCGCCACCGAGGGAATAAACCAGACATTGCGCATCTGGGCATAGCGGTCTTGAGGCACCAGCACGGTTTGCTCATCGCCTTCGACCACCAGGGTTTCGAGCACCAGTTCGCCGCCGGGCCGCAATTGGCTGTGTAATTGTGCCAAAAAATCAATGGGCGAGCGGCGGTGGTAGAGCACACCCAGTGAAAAAACCGTGTCAAAGAGCGGCAGCGGGGGCAGATCATCTACTCCCAAGGGCAATAGATGTACGGCTGGAGCTTGGATAAAATGCTGACAACAGAGAAACTGGGCCAAAAAGATCACCATGGGGTCAATCCCAATCACACAGGCGGCGCCTTCTCCGCGCATGCGCCAGAGATAATAGCCGTTGCCGCAGCCCACGTCCAGCACCCGGCGGCCTGCCAAGGGCGAAATATGCGGCAGAATTCTGTCCCATTTCCAATCCGAACGCCACTCTGTTTCGATCTCGATACCAAAGAGATTCAGGGGCCCTTTGCGCCAGGGTTTGAGGCGTTGCAAGAGTTGTCTGAGCATTTTTTCTTGGCCGGGCGCCAGGTCTTGGGGCAGCCCGACACGCAGAGCTTGCTTGAGTTCCAATTCGGATGGACTGATGTGGGGCAAGGCTCTGGGCACTTGCAGATAATTTTGCTGTTGTGAGCGGCTTAGGTCGTGCTCCCATTGGGCCAGACGGGCGGGCAGGTGTTGCAGCCAGGGTTGAAGTTTGTCTGCCGCCAGGGTCTGGTAAAAAGAGCCAAACATTGCCATTGCTCCGCAGGATTGATTTGAGACTGCTCGATCATAACAATCTCGCAGAGAAATGCCTAGCGAAATGCCCAGAGAAATACCCTCACCGGTTGCCTGATGTGTTGCTGCCCGTTAAACTGCAAAGAGAAACTATGAATAAAATCAAGTGCCTTTACACACCCTTTAAAACCATGAGTGCAGCTCTCTTGACCTGCGCGGTGCTGAGCCTGTTTCAGATCCCCTCTCTGCCAGCCTTTGCCGCAGATCTCACACTGCCGGAACAGGCTCAAGCGGCTTTTCAGGCCAAGGCCTATTCTCAGGCTTTGGCTCTTTACTTGCCGCTTTTGGCAGACAATCCTGGCAGTGCCGAACTGCATTACCAAGTCGGCACTGCCGCCCTGCTCAGTGGCGATGCCGTTTTGGCCCGCAGCCATTTGCAAAAAGCCTTAGAACTCTCTCCTGATCATATTTTTGCCCTCAACCATCTCGGTTTGGCGTTTATTCAACTTGAAGACCTGGCTGCTGCACGCAGATTATATTCCCAAACCTTGCTCACACGTCCTCTGGCGCGCGAGTTGTGGTTCAATTTGGGCCAATTGGAGCTGACCCAAAGTCAGCTTGACTCTCCTCCTTCAGCCCCAGATGTTGCACGTGCTGCTTGGCAACGGGCATTGGCTCTCAAACGCGAACCTGCTCTGGAAAAAAAACTGCAAGCTTTGCCTCTGGCTGTTTCGCCTGCGTTTGAGCCCGCTGCCGCCTTGGCTGGTTATCGGCAAGCGGTGGCGCTTGAAGAGCAGGGCAAGACGGCTTCTGCTTTAGCGGCGTATAATCAATTATTAAAGACCCATCCCAGTTGTGCCCCTGCGGCATTTCGCCGGGCCCGCATCTATCTTGCTGCTCAAAATTGGCGGGGGGCGCTGGCCGATTTGAATCAGGTCATTCAACAAGATCCCAACCACGCCGCCGCTTATTATGAACGCGCCCGTCTGGCGATCCTGTCCAAAAATCTGGTCGGGGCCGAAGCAGATTTGTACCACGTGCTGTGGTTGCGTCCGGAGCATGACTCCGCGCGCCTTTTGCTTTTGCAGGTGCTCACGGCGCAAAATCAAGGGGCCCAATTGGTGGTGCTTTTGCGCGATTATTTGCGTTTTCAGCCCGAAGATCAATCGGCCCGTTTGCAATTGGTGCATTGGGAATTAAAATTGAATCACCGCGCCGAGGCCTGGGATTTATTGGCGCCATTGGCGGAGTCTGAACCTGTCAATGCCTCGGTTTTGCATCTGTTGGGCAAATTGGCGCAATTAAATGGCCAAAGAGCCCAAGCTGAAGCCTTTTTTGCCCAGGCCTTTGCGGTAGCGCCTCCTCCTCAAGAGGCTTTACCCGAAGCCGCACTTTGGCTCTCCCGTCAGGGCCGAGCCGGAGAGGCCCTGAAATACCTGGAAAGCTATCTCAAATCTCATCCCCGTGATACTCAAACCTTGGTTTTGGCGGGGATCTTGGCCTCTCAGCAGGGGCAAGCGGCACAGGCCATTGCCTGGCTCGAACAGGCCCAGAAACAGGCTCCCGGCCAGCGTGAGATTTCAAAATACCTGGGGCTGGCCTGGCTCAAACAGGGGCAAAAAGACAAGGCCCGCACTGCGCTTAAACTGTATTTGCAGCAGAACCCAGCGGCCGCGGATGCACCAGCTCTGCAGGAATTGTTAAAAACCCTGACGCCCGCACCGAAAAAAAATTAATGGAACCTCTGCGCCAGCTCAATTTAGAGCCCTATCGCCATGTCCTGGAACAGGTCGATCCGGTTTTGCACAAAGGCTGGGTGACCCAGGTGATTGGGGCTGTGATTGAAGCTGAAGGCCCGGCGGTGCATTTGGGGGAATTGTGTAAAATTCACTGTGGCGAACAAATTGCCCGTGCCGAGGTTGTGGGCTTTCGCGGTAGCACGGTGCTGCTGATGCCCTTGGACGAGGTGCATGGCATTCGCGCTGGCAGTGAGGTCGTGGCCACAGGCATTCCCCAAATGGTGCCCGTGGGACCCGAATTGCTGGGCCGGGTGATTGACCCGTTGGGCAATCCGCTTGATGGCAAGCCCTCACCTTTAACGCATCACCGCTATCTGCTCGATGCCAGCCCCCCCAATCCGATGTTGCGCCAGCGCATTACCCAACCCCTGGGACTGGGGATCAAAGCGCTCGATGGTCTGTTGACCTGTGGCCGGGGCCAGCGCCTGGGCATTTTTTCGGGTTCGGGGGTCGGGAAAAGCACACTCTTGGGGATGGTGGCCCGTTATACCAATGCCGACGTCAATGTGATTGGTCTAATCGGGGAACGTGGCCGCGAGGTTCGCGATTTTATTGAAAACGATTTGGGCGAAGAAGGCCTCAAGCGCTCGGTGCTGGTGGTGGTCACCTCCGACCAACCTGCCCTTTTGCGTATCAAAGGGGCGTTTGCCGCCACTGCGATTGCTGAATATTTTCGCGATCAGCAACAAGATGTCTTGCTGATGATGGACTCAGTGACCCGCTTTGCCATGGCCCGGCGCGAGATCGGTCTGGCAATTGGCGAGCCGCCTGCGACACGGGGCTATCCCCCCTCGGTCTATGGCCTGCTACCGCGTTTGCTCGAACGCTCGGGCACCTCGGATCGGGGCTCGATCACGGCGCTGTATACCGTTTTGGTCGAAGGCGATGACCAAAACGAACCGATTGCCGACAGCGTGCGCGGGATTCTCGACGGGCATATTGTGCTCTCGCGAGAATTGGCCAGCCGCAATCACTATCCCGCCATCGATATCTTACAGAGCATCAGCCGTCTGGCCTTGGAATTGGCCACCCCTGAGCAAAAAGTGGCGGCAGGCCACCTGCGTGAGCTATTGGCCACCTGGCGTGAGGCCGAAGATTTGATCAGCATTGGTGCTTACAGCCCAGGTAGCAATAAACGCATCGACGAAGCGATCGAGCGCTACGAAGACATCCTCGACTTTCTCAAACAGACAATTGAAACCGGGGTGAGTTATGAGCAGACCTTGCAAATGTTGATCAAGGGCTTTACACCGCCTGTTCGGCGACGTTAATTTCACTGGGTTTTGGGTCTGACTCATCCGGGCGGTGTTTGCGCACCCGCACCTCACTGGTTTGGTAGACCGAGCAATAGGGCTCAATACTGTGCGTGAGCCAGACATTGCCCCCAATCACACTGTCATTGCCAATCACGGTTTCTCCGCCCAAAATCGTGGCACCTGCGTAGATCACGACCCGATCTTGAATCGTTGGGTGGCGTTTGGTTTGGGCCATGTTTTTTTCGACGCTCAATGCGCCCAGGGTCACGCCCTGATAGAGTTTGACACAGGCCCCGATCTCGCTGGTCTCGCCAATCACGATCCCGGTGCCGTGATCAATGCAAAGTGAGGGGCCAATTTTGGCGCCGGGATGAATATCTACCCCGGTTAAGCGATGACTGTATTCGGTCAAGAGCCGAGGCAAAAGCGGGACCTGGCGTAGGTGCAGGCCGTGGGCCAAACGGTAGATTGCCACGGCCAAAAAACCCGGATAAGCCTGATAGACTTCGTCCAAACTGACTGCCGCTGGATCCCCCGCCAGCATGCAGCGGCCATCTTGTTGCAGAGTCAGGTAAATCTCGGGTAAATCTTCGCTGAAATAGGCTTCGGCCAGTTCTTGGGCACTCAGGGGAAGGTCAAATGCCAGTACTTCCAGCAGGCCTGTGAGTTCGGCTTGCAATTCTTGGCTCTGGCGCAGAATATCGACGGTTTTGCCAGGAAAGACACTCAAATGGGGAAAAAGCAAGCCCAAAAGGCTGTGAATCCAGTGCTGGGCTTTGAGCGAAGACACGACCCGCAGCGGTGTGTGGGCCTGATGAAAGTTCTGAATGAGTTGCTGCAGGGCTTTTGGCGTTCCTGTTATACTGCTGGTTAGCGGGGGAGCTGTGTTTTGGGCGTTTATGGGAGTGTTCACTGTTTTCCTGCCTGAAGATCTAGGGTAGGCATCCTTTATTAAACAATTCCCCGACCTCTGGCAGCAAGTCTATTGGACCTCAAAATCTGGCGCAAAGGGAAGGAGCTTTTATTGCCTTATGCGCTCATTCTCGTTCCTGCGCTTTTATTGGCTCTTGGTTGTGTTGACGGGATTGCTTCTTGGCAGTAGCCATTTATTGCTTGAACGCTTTTCAGAACAACATGTCTTTGCTCTGGCACCAAATCAGTGGGAATACGCTTTCTCCGCTTCAGCGACCCCCCCCCAAGATTGGCAAACGGCCAGCCAATTGCAATTTTCAACCGCCCAGACGGGCAAAGATCTCTGGTTGAAAGTTCAGCTTCCCCCTCAGCAGATGACTTCTCCGAGTTTGTTTATCCGCCGTTTGAATCAGAATTTTGAGGTCTTTCAAGGGCTGCAGCGGATTTACCACTTTGGCGATCTGCAAGCGGCTCCCCGCCGTTTTAATGGATATACCTGGCATTTGATCTCCCTGCCCAAAGACATTGTCTCGCAAACGCTGTATTTTCGCTTGCATTCTGAACACCGTTTTATTGGGATTATGTCTGAGGTGTATTTCGCCTCTCAAGGCCAATTGTTTTTGCAATTGCTCCATCAGAGTTTGGGCAGCTTTATGTTGGGCTGTTTGTTTCTCCTGCTGGGTCTCTTTGCTTTGGGTTTGGCGTTGTTTTTGCCTGAACGCCACTTATCGCTGCTCTTTGGATTATTCTGCTTTTTATTGGGGGTATATACTCTCTGTGAATCTGATCTAACGGCGATCTGGCTGCGGATTCCCGAGTGGATCACCCCTGTTTCGCTCTTTGCTTTGTATTTTATGCCGGGCTGTGTGTATCTCTTTATTCGGGATCTTTCGGGTCTTCGGCCGCTACAGCGACCCTTGCATTTATTGGCCTGGGCACATTTTGCCTTTGCAGGGCTGAGCCTGTTTGCCGTTTTACTGGGCTTTGCTTTGATGCAAACAGTTTTGCCGTTTCAGGTTTTGGCTTTGCTTGGTTTGTTGGGTTTGAGTGCTATTTTACTGCGTTTTTGGCTCCAAATCGACCCCTTGACCCAGGTGGTGGGTGCCGGAATGTTGGTTTTTACTGGGGCTTCGCTGTTCGATTTGCTGGTGGCCATGTGCAGGCTGCCCCTTTCGTTGCAACTCTACCCCTGGGGCTGTCTGATGTTTGTCTTGGCGCTGCTCTTGGTTTTGCTTCAGCGCTTTTTAAATCTCTACCAGCAGCAGGTTCAGGTGGCGGCTGAATTGAGTGCCTCTCTGGCCAGTCAGGCTGAACTGAAAACGGCAAAAGAGCAGGCCGAAGAAGCCAGTCGGCTGAAGTCGCAGTTCTTGGCCAATCTCTCTCACGAGATTCGCACCCCACTCAATGCGGTGATGGGATTTAGCGAGTTGCTAGAAGAAGACTTGACCGATCCCCAGCAACTCAGTTATCTCGAAGCGATTCATTCAGGGGGGAAATCGCTCTTGGGGCTTTTAAATGATCTCTTGGATCTCTCCAAAGTCGAGGCGGGTAAGCTTTCTCTGCAATTGATGCCCTGTGACCTGCGCTTGCTTTGCCATGAATTATCAGGGCTCTTTTCGCTGCCGATTGAAAAGAAGGGCTTGGAATGGCGTTTGAGCGTGGCGCCTGAATTGCCGAGATGTTTGTATTTGGACGAAATGCGGGTGCGTCAGATTTTACTTAATTTGCTTGGCAATGCCGTTAAGTTTACCGAACAGGGCCAAATTAGCTTGTGCGTGACGGGGCGTTTGCTCGCTGAGGGAGAATGGGAATTGGCTTGGCAGGTGCAAGACACGGGATTGGGTATTCCCTTGGAGGCCCAAGAGCTGATCTTTGAACCCTTTCACCAACAAGATGGGCAAAGTACCCGCAAATACGGGGGAACGGGTCTGGGACTGGCGATCTGCCGCCGCTTGGCCGAATTGATGGGGGGCCGGATTGAATTGCAGAGTGAACCGGGCCAGGGCAGTTCATTTTTACTGGTCTTAAAAGCGGCTGTCAGTTTGGAGCAGGTCGGGCTGTTTTTACCAGAGCCTGAGTACAAGTCTGATTCTGAGTTTGTTCCCACCCCAGCGCCTCCACCTGGGCTCAATTCAGAGCAGCGCAGGGCGCTCAAAACCCAATTGGAACCGCTCTATCGCCAAATTCAAAAGAAACGCAATCTCAAGCTGATACGCCGCTTTGCCGACGAAGTTCAAAGCTGGGGCCAAGCGAATCAAAGTCCACTTGTGGGGGATTTGGGCCAAGAGTTGGCAAAGGCCCTGCAGCAATTTGAGATTGAGCGTGTCAAT
>CAZRFI010000254.1:0-1216 GCA_964598905.1 uncultured Candidatus Sericytochromatia bacterium
CATCTTCAACCGAACCTTGAACAATAATGTCTCCTCCCGCTTCAACCCGGTAGCCACTGTGAACGTTGCCTGCAATGAGCACCGAGCCATCAAACTGAATATTGCCGCTTTTGACTCCGACTTCGTCGATCTGGACCAAATTCTGGATCCGCACGGACTGCACCCCTTTGACGGGGTGCCCTGGAATTGCTGCGACCAATAAATTGGGATCATCGGGATGCAGGCAGGTGCCTTCACCTTCGAGTAGGCGGCGGTCAACCCCTGCCCGAGGGGGGATCACCTTGCCGCTGAGATCTTTGCCCGCTTTGCCTTCGACCGGTGGGTGTCTGAGCAATAGTGGGGTATCTTCGGGGACCGTTGCCAAAATATTGAGCTGGCGAAAATCCACAGAACCGTCTTCGTTTTCAACGGGGCCTTGGCCGATTTCATCCAGCAGGTATTCGAGCCAGGCATCTTGGCCATCTGTGACAGGTTCTCCTTGGGCGACCAATTCGCGCTCCAAAAAACCTTGGCGCACAGCTTTGTCTAAAACGGCATGATCCAGCCCAAAGAGCAGGCCCGAACGCTGTAAAAATGCCAAGAGAATATCTGGGGTGACCGTTTCAAGGGCATAAAGGGGATCTACATTGAGCCAGGCCTGTTGCCAATCGGCCGAGACCTCCAGTGTAATACCATGGGGGCGATCATTGAAGATATGGTTTTTGAGACCCAGGGCCTGATCGGTGTTTTCAAGGCCCTCTTCTTCCAAAACATCTTGAATCCGACCCATGACGGGATTGGTTTGGTTGGTATGATCTTTGTACGATCTGCCAATTCGGGTTTCCGAGGTCAGGCGGTTGCGCATAATCCCGGTGGGGCGTTTAATCAACAGATTGGGGCGAGGCAAATTGGAGGCGCCTGATTGTTCGCTCAATTCGATCAGGCCACGCAATTGCTCTATATCCGCAGCCACATCTGACATATGCTGGTAGCGTTCTCCCCGGCGTTTGTGTAACATGCGCTCAATCAGGGTATTGAGTTCGGGGCGCAGGTTGGGATTGTGGTTTTGAGGGGGAACCAAGGGCTGAGAGAGAATGTTCATAATCGTTTGCCCCATGCTCTCTCCCTCAAAGGGCAAACGGCCTGTGTAGATCTCATAGAGCATGACGCCAAGGGAGAAAATATCTGCGCGGTGGTCCACCATGGCTGAATCTTGCAATTGTTCGGGAGACATATA
>CAZRFI010000254.1:1316-7226 GCA_964598905.1 uncultured Candidatus Sericytochromatia bacterium
TAAATGACTGCTCTATTTTGATCTAATATACACTGAGATATAGGAATTTAGTTTGTTTTTTGTGAAAAATTAATCTTGTTTGCGGCTGTCAAAACCGTCAAAAAGTGGACCGCCGACCAGGGCCAATACCTCTTCGGCAAAGCCCAGCAGAGGATTTTTATCTGCTTGGCAATAGAGCTTTTCCAGGGCTTCGCTTAAACGGTCTGCCGTTTCAGGATGGGCTCTGACCAGTGCGCGATGTAGCCATTTGCCGCTGCCGCTCCATTGCCGCTGATGCGCCAACCACAGATCTGCGGCTGCTTTTGCAAGCGCTGAGCCAATAAAGAGCATTTCTGCAGGCCTGTCTGAACCGCTTAAATCTTCCATCAGGTCGCTCAAATGGTAGCGTTTGGCACGGCACGCTTTTTCTGAGAGCGCAGCAGGACCTGCGGCAAGCAAATCTCTGCACTGCTGTTTGAGTGCTTCGGCATGGTCGCCGACTGCTTGAATGACCAGACCCTCGCTGCACATTTGCAAAAGCGAGGGGGTGCGATTGGCCATGTCTGTCTGAAAAAAAGTCTGCAATGAGGCCGGGGTGTGTACAAAAAATTCCACAGGCCAGTTGCCCACCTGTTCTGAGCAGCGATAAGGGGCATCTGGGTCTTGCTCGGTCACAATCACCAGATCCAGATCGGAGGTGGGAGTACCTTCTCCGCGCACGATACTGCCCGCCAAAAACGCCACCAAACAACCCGGATAGCGGTTCTGAACCAAGCGTGTGGCGACGAGTTGGGGGTGGGTCATCCTTGGACGCTTTTAGCCGCGGGGGGGCTTTTCGACGACTTTGTCGATCAGACCATATTCAAGCGCCTCTTCGGGAGACATAAAATTGTCTCTCTCGACGTCTTTTTCAATTTTTTCGATGGGCTGTCCACTGTGAATCGACATCAAGGCATTTAAGCGGTGGCGCAGGCGGACAATTTCAGAGGCCTGGATTTCAATATCTGTGGCCTGGCCCGTGGCGCCGCCATGGGGCTGGTGAATCATAATGCGGGCATTGGGCAACGCCATGCGCTTGCCTTTTTCACCCCCAGCCAACAAAAAGGCACCCATACTGGAGGCCTGGCCAATACAGATCGTGCTAACCGGGCTTTTGATATGTTGCATGGTGTCGTAGATCGCAAAACCTGCGGTGATCAAGCCACCTGGGGAGTTGATATACATCGCGATTTCTTTTTCGGGATCTTCGGCTTCCAAAAAGAGCAATTGGGCAATAATCACGTTGGCGAGTGGCTCATCGACTTCGTCTCCGAGCAATATAATCCGGGATTTGAGCAGGCGCGAAAAAATATCGTAGCCTCGCTCACCCTGGGGGGTGTTTTCAAAGACGTAGGGCACGATCACGCGGTCCAGGCGTTCGGGTATCAGGCGGTTGGTTTCGTTCATTTTCAAAGGCCTTTGTGCAGGATTTCCCTCATCATACCACTGTCCTGGAGGGGGTGGGGACTTGCTATACTGTAAAGACAGAGGGCTGTTTTGAGCTGTCAGTCCGGCAGCCATTTTGGCGCTTTAATTTAAATTTTAAGTCATTGGGAGAAATGGATATGTTGGTACAAACTCAAATTTCAGAGCGTCTGGAACAGGCTTTATCCCCCCTTTCTCTCGAAGTGATCAACGAGAGTCATCAGCACAGTGGACCCGGTTCGGAAACCCATTTTAAGGTGATTGCCGTATCCGAGGCCTTTCTCGGACAAAATCGAGTGGCCCGTCACCGTCAGGTCAATGCGCTTTTGGAAAATCTGATTGGCAACCCGATTCATGCCCTTTCTTTGCAGCTTTTTACACAGGCAGAATGGGCGGCCCGCTCAGGGGTTGCATTGACTTCGCCAGCCTGTCGTGGTGGTTCCAAGGCTGTTGGGGCCTGAACATTGCCGTCTGAACACCTGTCTTTGACACGGGGGGTGGGGCCTGTTTATCGGGCTGTGATTGTGTCCGAACACCCAACCATTTTAGACATTGAACATGTATAATACAGCTTATGAATCAACCGATGCCTCCGCAGCCCAAACCGGCTGCTCCAAAAAAGAAAACAACCAAGGGTCGTAAAAAAACCGATCCCTTCTGGCCAATTGTGATTATTCTGTCTATTTTGGCTTTTACGGGGTCTTTCTGGTTTTTTTACATGTTAACCAGCAAAATTAATACCCGAACCTTTGAAACCACAGACAAACCCAAGTTGATGTTGACCCCCACGCCCTATCAACTCGAAGGCGAAACCCGCACTGTTGACTATGGCCCGGTCCCCACTCCAACCCCCCTGGAAGCTGTGTCTGCTTCACCTTCTCAGAATGCAGTTGTGGCCACAGGCACTCCTGTCCCCAGTGCCACACCCTCTGCAGCACCTTCGGCGATAGAAACCTTGGCTCCACCTCCGACTCCCCCGCCAACCCGGACACCCCGTCCGATTGCAACTGCCGTAGCCACGCCCACTGCGCCGCCTGCAAAAAAAACCTCCTACCGTGTGCAGGTGGGCTCTTACTCCAGCCGGGATGCCGCCCAAAAAGTGGCCAACGAATTGTCTGAAAAAGGCTATTCGGCAGTGGTCTCCGAAGACAGCGGCAAGTTCCGCGTTCAATTGGGCGTTTATCAGGAGCAAGACGGTGCTTTGGCAATTGCTGAAGAAGTGACCCAACAGGGGTATGCGGTGGTGGTCCGCAAAGTGGAGCTTTGATTCGCCTCCTGGCTCTCTGTTTGAGTCTGTTGTGGGCGATTCCCGCTTGGGCCTATTCTTCGCGCGGTATGGCCGTGCCCGAAGAATTTCGTTTGGGTCCTGTCTTTCACAGTGGCGTGACTTTGGGCGGCACACTTGGCGACCGCCAATATTATTTGCTTGAACTCAGGGGCGAAACCCCTAATTTGGGCTATAGCCGGGTCTTTTTGCGGGGCATCGCACTCTATGAATTGCTGTCTTTGCCGGCTCTCAATACCACCACCCCCGAAGCCAATCCCCGCCAGGTGCGTTTGCATCAGCAATTTATCAGCTTGGGTTTTGAGTCCCCCGTCTATTTCTCTGCTTCCCGTGATCTGGACCTGGAGCTGGGCTGGACCGGCGGCTTTACCCTTGAGCGTGTGACCTTTAAACAACCGACCAAACCTGCAGGCCAAGACACCGGTATCGGTGCCCTGTTCTCGGATTACCCCGAAATTCAACCCGCCAGCTTGGGGGTGCGCACCACCCAGACCAATGCCACCCAACAAGACACCCAGTTTTTTGGCGGTCAATTGGGCGGCTATGCCCGCTATTATGGCTTTTATCCCTTTGTGCCTTATGTTTCTTTGGGCCTGAATCTGGGCAGCTTTTTGGATAAAAAAGCCCTGGTTGAAGGGGTGGAACAAAAACCCGCCACCACAGCCGGAACGCCTGCCACCACCCCTTCTGCGAGCCCAACCAAAGAGCGCCAGTACAAAGCCAGCATGGTTACCGGGCCGATTTTGGCCGCTGGGCTCGATATCTATATTTTGAGTCGGGGGCTGATTGGGCTTGAATATACCTTTTGGAACTGGGATTTTGGGCAGTCGGCTGACTACACTCATTTTTTGTCTTTAAAAGCTGGATTTTTGTTCTAGGTTTTGCCAATACCGGGTTTGCAATTCGGGCGCATCTGGATAAATGGCCAAGGCATAGGCCAAGGTATTTTGGGCCTCTTGGTTCAGTTTTAATTGGGTTTGGGCTTCAAACAGTTGCAGGAAACTTTTTTTGGACAAAGGGTTCCAGCGAACGGCTTGATCGAGATAAAATGCGACATTTTTCCAGGCTTTGTTTTCGTATTCACTTTCACCCAATAATTGGTACGGTAGCCACCACTCAGGGTTTTTGCGCAGGGCTTGTAGCAGCAGATCTTTGGCCCAAGCCGATTTGTGACTTTCTTTTAGGCGCAAGGCCCGAATAATGTCGCTACCCGCTGATTGAGGATCTGCTTTTTCGGCTTTTCCCCAATCGGGGAGAGCCAGATGGATGTTTTCACCCTCTAAGTACTCTAAATACCCCTTTAAAAAATACCATTGGCTTTTTTGGCTCTGGGTCCATTCTTCTGGTGGCGCTTCGGGCATGCCTGTGGCGCGGCTTTGTTCCTGAGACATTTCTTGGCGTTTGACCATCAACTCCAGATCTTCTAAGTAGAGCGGGTTAAGGGGCTGCGCTTTTAATTGCATTTCGATCTTTTGTCGGTTTCCGGCTGCAATTTCAGCTTCCAAGCGGGCGGTATAATAGTGTCTGTGTTCGGGAAAAAGCATTTCTGCCCGCCTGAAAAAAGTGTGGGCCAGACGGGGTTTTTTGTCCCAAAGGTAGAGTTTTCCCAGTTTAAAATGGCCCAGGGCCTGTTCTGGTTCTGCCAAGGTATATTTTTCATAAAAAGCGATCGCATTTTGCACCTGTTCAGACGGGTTGCATTGGGCGCTGCGCTGGCAATGAAGCAGGCTTTCAAAGGCTGTATCTCCGGCGATTAAATGTGCTTCGGGATGTTCACGGGCATGTATTTGGACAATTTTGTTTGCCACTGTGCGTGCACGTTCAAAGTCCAAATTGATCCGATAGAGCCAATTTAACTGAACCCAACTTTCCCAGTCCGGCTGTTTTTTCTCCAGGGCCTTTTCAAAATCCTGAAGGGCCTGAGAGTAATTGGCCTGGGAGAGCTGAATTAGACTGCGCAATTCGTAGGCCTCTTCAAGCAGTGGATAAGCTTTGAGCAGCTTTTCTGTTTCAGCCAGGGCTGCGCGGTTGTTTTGCAAACGCAATAAACTCATCGCCAAACGCAGGCGCAACCCTTTGCTTTGGGGCAAAAAGGAGAGGGCTTGTTGATAGGCTTGGGCGGCCTGTTTAAAATCCTCCAACTGAAAATAAATATCGGCCAAAGCGCCTTGGAGTCTTCCCTTGAGTTCTGGGGCGGGCAACAAGGTCAGGGCTTTTTGGTAGCGTCCATAGGCCGATTGGTAATTTTTCTGCTTGTAAGCGATAATCCCCAAACTGAAATACAATTCGGGGTTATAGGGGTCTTTTTCCTGGGCCTGTTCCAGGTAAAGCCGGGCTTCGGTATAATAGCCCTGCTGCATCAGGCGCAGTCCTTCGCGATGGAGCGGGTCTGCAGGAGCTTGGGCTCCCAGACATAAAAGGGCTGCCAGACAGAACAGCAAAGCCTTGCGGGAACGTTTTCCCATGTGTGTTTAGCTGTTTTTTTTCGCTTCGAGTAATGTGCGCATCAATTGGTTGGTTTGGGCAGGATCTGCACGGCCTTGGGTGGCTTTCATGACCTGCCCCAATAAAAAGCCCATAACTTTTTCTTTGCCTTCTAAAAACTGCTGTACCTGGGTGGGGTTTTGGCTGAAGATATCCTCAATAATCCCTTCAAGGGCTGAACTATCTGAAATTTGGGTCATGCCCGAGGCCGCGATCAGGGCCTGAGCGGTTTGATCGCTTTCGAGCAAGGGCACAATCAAGGTCTTGGCTATTTTTCCACTGATGGTGCCATTTTCAAGCAAAGTCAGCATCTCAGCCAATTTGGAGGGGGTTAGTTGGGTCTGAGTCAGTTCCACATGTTTGTCATTGAGGTAAGCTGAAATATCCCCAATCAGCCATTTGCAAATTTCGCGGGGATTGGCATATTGCAGCAAGGTGGCTTCAAAGAAGGCCATGGCTGCCGGTTCTGCGACCAAAACCCCGGCATCGGCTGCGTTCAGACCCAAAGATTCGACATAGCGCAAGCGGCGAGCGGCAGGCAGTTCCGGCAGGCTCTCTTCCAAGCTTTGAACCCAGGTTGGATCGACTTCGATATCGACCAAATCTGGATCGGGAAAATAGCGATAATCATGGGCCTCTTCTTTGGAGCGCATGGAGATGGTGCGGTTTTTCTGTTCGTCCCAGAGACGGGTTTCTTG
>CAZRFI010000255.1:0-7220 GCA_964598905.1 uncultured Candidatus Sericytochromatia bacterium
GTAGGCCAAATTTTGCTGATAAGCCGAAAAATTCTGTTCTTGGGCCTGTTTTTCAAGCTCCTGACCCAATTCAGAAACCCGTTGAAAACCAAAACAGGCACCTGAGCCTTTCAAAGAATGCCCCACCCGCATGAGCGCAGGCCAATCTCCCTGTGCCAAGCCGTTTTTGGCCCGTTCAATATGGGAACGGCTATTTTCAAAGAAGACAGGCACAATATCCGCAATTTCGGGGTCAATTTGAATCACTTCAGACTTTTCCAGCAATTCAGACGAAGATTCGGGCACAGATTCAGACGCGGACTCAGACACGGATTCGTGCTCTGGAATAAAAAAGCGATCCAAAAGGCGCAGCAATTGCTCACGGGAAAAGGGTTTTTCCAAATATTCTTCACACCCAGCCTGCAGGCATTTTTCGCGTTCATGCGGCCCAGCATGCCCGGTTAAAGCCAAAAGAGGAATCGCTTGCCAGAGCGGATTTTGTTTGACCTGAGCAGCCAAGGTATAGCCGTTCATGATCGGCATTTCCATATCCAACAGAATCAGGGAAATGCGCTGTTTGTGCAGCAAATCCAGGGCTTCAGCCGCTGAGCAGACTTTGAGCAAACAGAGATCCGAGCGATCTTTGAGATAAGCTTCAACCAAGACATGATTGAGGGGCTCATCGTCCACCAAAAGCGCCAAGAAGTCCCAAGCTGAATGGTGTTTGGGCAAATCCTGTAGGGTAACCCCCATGCGCTTGAGTTCTGCCGCTTCTGTAAAAAATCCACCAGTGTTCCCCCACCTGTTTCCATCAATTCGGGATATTCCTCAACTGCGGTGTGGGTGGCCCCAAAATAGCAAAAAGATTCAAGCACTTCGGCGGGGGGGCGCTGCAAGACCTCACAGACTGTCCCCACCAATTGATAGGTCATTTGGTCAGGATAACTATCGGTCCCAATAAAGATCGGATTATCCAACCCTGATTTTTCCAGAACTTGCTGCCAAACCGCTTCACCCTGCTGTTTGACAATCATGCTTTTAAAAGCCTTGTTGACAATGCCGTACATTGTTAATGCTCCCCCAAACAATCACCTGCATCAAGTATACAACCTGATCAAAACAGCCCAAAAAGAAAAAACCGGCCCACAGAGATCTGTTTGTGGACCGGCTTTGCTTAAAAGCGCAAGACTATTTCATAAATTGACGCAGCACGGTCTGGAGAATCCCGCCATTGCGGTAATAATCCACTTCGACCGGGGTGTCGATCCGGCAGCGGGCCTCAAAGCTGAAGCTCTCGCCGTTGGCTTTGCGGGCCGTGACCTTTACCATCTGCATCGGTTTGAGATGGTCGTCGATCTCAAACGAGAAGAATTCACTGCCGTCGAGGCCCAGACTGGCGGGAGTATCACCCTCTTTGAACTGCAAAGGCAGCACGCCCATGCCGACCAAATTGGAGCGGTGAATGCGCTCAAACGACTCTGCAATTGCAGCGCGCACGCCAAGCAGGAAGGTGCCTTTGGCGGCCCAGTCACGCGAGGAGCCAGTGCCATACTCTTTGCCTGCCAGAATCACCAGCGGCGTGCCGTCGGCCTGGTATTTCTGCGAGGCATCGTAAATGAACATCTGCTCACCCGTGGGCAAATAGGTGGTATAACCACCTTCGGTGCCGGGAGCCATCTGGTTTTTCAGGCGCACATTGGCAAAGGTGCCACGGGTCATAACGCGGTCATTGCCCCGGCGCGAGCCATAAGAATTGAAATCACCCGGTTTAACGCTATTGCCTTCGAGGTATTGGGCGGCAGGGGTGCCCACTTTGATCGAACCCGCTGGCGAGATATGGTCAGTGGTGATCGAATCCCCCACTTTGACCAAGACCCGCGCATCGGTAATCGGCTGAATCGAGCCTGGTTCCTGGGCCATGCCCACAAAGAAAGGCGGCTCTTGGATATAGGTTGAGTCGCTGTCCCATTCAAACAGATCACCGGGGGTGACGGGAATGGCATTCCACTCGGCATTGGACTGGTCAATGCCGTTGTACATCTGGCCGAAAAGTTCAGGGTTGAGCGCACCGTCGAGCAGGGCGGCAATATCGGCGTTGGTGGGCCAGAGATCTTTGAGATAAACCGGCTGGCCTGCTTGATCGGTGCCAAGCGGATCGTTAACCAAGTCAATATCTACAGTGCCCGCCAAGGCATAGGCCACGACCAGCGGGGGCGAGGCCAGAAAATTGGCTTTCACACTCTGGTGGACACGGCCTTCGAAATTGCGGTTGCCCGAGAGCACACTGGCGGCAATAAGGTCGCCTTCTTTGATCGCCGCTTCAACGGGTTCAGGCAGGGGGCCCGAATTCCCGATACAGGTCGTGCAGCCATAACCGACCAGGTTAAAACCCAATTGGTTGAGATAAGGCGAAAGCCCTGCGCGGTCGAGGTACTCGGTCACGACCCGCGAGCCCGGGGCCAGCGAGGTTTTAACGTAAGGCTTCACGCTCAGGCCTTTTTCGACGGCTTTTTTGGCCACCAAACCCGCACCCAGGAGCACGGAAGGGTTGGAGGTATTGGTACAGCTCGTGATCGCAGCAATCACGACATCGCCATGTGTCATGCTGATTTCAGTGCCATTTTTGTAGAGGCCGGTATTGCCCAATTTGTCTTCTGTCAGCGAAAAACCACTGGTGGGCGAGGTGCTGGTCAAGGCAGATTTGAAGGTCTCCTGCATCTGACTGAGATTGACGCGGTCTTGGGGGCGTTTGGGCCCGGCCAGAGAGGGCTGAACCGTGGACATATCCAATTCGAGACTGTCGGTAAAGACCGGATCGGGAGTGGTGTCGGTGCGGAAGAGGCCCTGGGCCTGGGTATACGCTTCGACCAATTTGACCAGATCAGCGCTGCGGCCACTGCGCGAGAGATAGCGCAGGCTTTCGCTGTCCACAGGAAAGAAACCCATGGTGGCGCCGTATTCGGGGGCCATATTGGCAATGGTGGCGCGATCGGGCAGGGAGATATTGCTCAGGCCCGAACCGTAAAACTCCACAAATTTACCGACAACGCCTTTTTTGCGCAGCATTTGTGTAATCGTCAGGGTCAAGTCGGTGGCGGTCACACCTTCGGGCAGACTGCCAGTGAGTTTAAAGCCCACCACTTCGGGAATTAACATGTAGATCGGTTGGCCGAGCATGACGGCTTCGGCTTCGATCCCACCCACGCCCCAACCGACAACACCGAGGCCATTGATCATGGTGGTGTGGGAGTCGGTACCCACGAGCGAGTCGGGATAGGCAACGGTGTTATCGCCTTCACCGGAAGACCAGACACCCCGCGCCAAATACTCCAAATTGACCTGGTGAACGATCCCGCGACCGGGGGGCACCACGCCAAAATTATCCAGGGCCTGCTGGCCCCAGCGCAGAAATTCATAGCGCTCGCGGTTGCGGTCCATTTCGATATCTATATTTTGCTGAAAAGCAGCTGCCGTACCAAAATGGTCGACCTGCACAGAGTGGTCGATCACCAGATCGACTGGGCAAATCGGGTTAATTTTCTTGGGGTCGCCACCCATGCGGGACATAGCGGCACGCATGGCGGCCAAATCGACCACAGCGGGCACACCTGTAAAATCTTGCAGAATCACGCGGGCCGGTTTAAACGGAATTTCTTCCTGCACAGGCTGAGCGGCATTGTAAGTGGCCAGTTTCTTGACGTCCTCGCGGCTGACGACGTAATCATCACAATTGCGCAAAACAGATTCGAGCAAAACCTTGATCGAAAAAGGCAGGGAGTGAATGCCAGAAAAACCCTGCTCAGCCAATTTGGAAAGGCTGTAATAATAGACGGTTCCTGAACCTGTATCCAGTGCGGTACGGGTTCCCAGAAGATCGTGTGTGCTCATGAAGCGTTCCTTTCTGGTTATAAAGAGTACTGATTCATGATACACCCCTCCAAGGGCTTCCGGCCTGAAAGCTAAGCGAAGGGATTCAAAAACAGGTATAATTGAATTTAATCTTTGAGGGTATTCCCAGTTAATGGCACGTAGTTAATGGCACGTATTCTTGTAGCAGATGATGACGCGTTTATCCTGCAATTTATTGATAAGGTCTTGCGCAGCCAGGATCATGAGACCATCCTGACGAGCAACGGTGAGCAAGCTTTAGACATGTTTCAACAGAGCACACCAGACCTGGTTTTGCTGGATGTAATGATGCCCAAATTAGATGGGTTTCAAGTTTGCCAGCAAATTCGCAGCCGCGATCCCCTGGTCCCGATTCTGATGCTCACGGCACGCATGCAGGTCGAAAACAAAGTCAAAGGCCTCGACAGCGAAGCCGATGACTATATCACCAAACCCTTTGATCGGCTTGAGCTGATTGCCCGAATTCAGGCCGCACTGCGCCGCCAAGAGGCTTTACATGGCAAAAATACGGCCCCTGTGGCCGATGGCATCAGCGTCAGCGATCTCAGCCTGCACTTTAAAAGCTGGCAGGCAGATTTCCGCAAAACCCCGATCAAACTTTCACGCACCGAATTTAAGCTTTTGCGCATTTTTTGTGAATATTCAGATCAGGTGCTGGACCGCGACTTTTTATTAAACACGGTCTGGAATTACAAAAACACGGGCGCCACCCGCACGGTGGACAATTTTATTATGCGCCTGCGCAAAAAACTACAAACAGTGGTCGAAGAACACGGTGAGAGCTCTCCGTTTCTGGAAACCCTCTATGGCGTGGGCTATCGCCTCAATTGCAGCGATGAGCCCCCCATTCACACCTTCAAATAACAACTGATTCAGCATTCAAGAAGGATTTTTTTATGAAGAAATGGGATCATCAGCATCTCGAAAACACCCCTGAAGCACTGGAGTCCTCGATTTGTAGGCATATTCGCTACCAACTCGCCAGCCGCCTCGACAACCTCTCCCGCGGCGATCTCTATCAGGCCACCTCTTTGGCCGTGCGTGACCGGCTGGTTGAACGCATGCTTGATACCGAAAAACGCTATGAAAATGCCCAGGCCAAACGACTCTATTACCTCTCGATGGAGTTTTTAATGGGCCAATTTCTCGAGAACAATCTCTACAACCTGAATATTCTCGAACCCACCCGCCAGGCTTTGCACAATTTGGGCGTCGATCTGCGCGAGATCTGCGACTACGAACCCGATGCCGCCCTCGGTAACGGCGGCCTCGGGCGCTTGGCTGCCTGCTTTTTGGATTCGATGGCAAGTTTAAACCTGCCGGGTTTTGGCTATGGCATCAATTACGAATTTGGCCTGTTTAAACAGGAAATCCACAATCATTGCCAAGAAGAAAAACCCGATCATTGGCTCGAAGAGGGCACCCCCTGGGAGATCGAACGCCGCAGCCAGGCCTGCCTGATCCCCGTCTATGGCCGGGTCGAACACGCTGCAGATGCCCAAGGCGACTACAACCCGATGTGGGTCAATTGGCGCGTCTTAATTGGCGTGCCCCACGATATCCCGATCGTGGGTTACGGCGGCCAGACTGTAAACTTCTTGCGCCTGTTCAGTGCCCGCTCCTCTCACGAGTTTGATATGCAGATCTTCAACCAGGGTGACTATATCCGCGCCGTCGAGCAGAAAATTTCGACAGAGACCATTTCCAAGGTGCTCTACCCTTCGGACTCCATCGAAGCAGGCAAAGAACTGCGGCTGCTGCAAGAGTATTTTTTGGTGGCCTGCGCATTGCAAGACATCATCAATACCCACCTCAAGCAGCACAGCGATCTGCGCAATTTGCACAGCAAAACGGCCATCCAGCTCAACGACACCCACCCCGCCCTGGCCGTGGCCGAGTTGATGCGCCTGCTGGTCGACGAACAGCAATTGCCCTGGGAAAAAGCCTGGGAGATCACCCGCTCGACCTTGGCCTACACCAACCACACCCTGATGCCCGAAGCCCTGGAAAAATGGCCTGTGCATCTCATGGCCAAAGTGCTGCCCCGCCACCTGCAATTGATGCGTGAAATCGAACGTCGTTTTATGCAGCAGATAGAATTGCAATGGCCCGGTGATAAGCTCAAAGCGCAAAAAGTCTCGCTCTTTGAAGGTGAAGGCGAATACAAACAGGTGCGCATGGCCCATTTGGCCATTCTCGGCAGCCATTCGGTCAACGGTGTCTCGGCCCTGCACACCGAACTGATCAAATCCCAACTCGTGCCCGAGTTCTACCAGCTCTGGCCCGAAAAATTCAACAATAAAACCAACGGCGTCACCCCCCGGCGCTGGCTGCTCAAAGCCAATCCCCTGCTTTCAGGACTGATCAGCGAAAAAATTGGTTCGGGTTGGATCTCCGATCTCGACCAATTGCGCCAATTGGAGCCCCACGCCACAGACAGCGCCTTTCAAACTGAATTTATGCGGATCAAACGGGCCAACAAAAGCCGCCTGGCCCGTGTGATCGAAGAGACCACTCACTATCTGGTCGATCCCGACTCGCTCTTTGATGTGCAGATCAAACGCATGCACGAATACAAACGCCAATTGCTCTGCCTGATGCACGTGGTTCATGAATACCTGACCCTCGTCGAAGACGGCAAAGACCTGACCGTGCCCCGCACATATATCTTTGCGGGCAAAGCTGCGCCGGGTTATTGGGCCGCCAAACAGATCATCCGCCTGATCAACCAAGTCGGGGCAGTGATCAATACAGACAAGCGCGTGGGCGATCAGCTCAAGCTGGTCTTTATCCCCGATTACCGCGTCTCCCTGGCCGAAAAGATCATTCCCGCCGCAGATTTAAGTGAACAGATCTCAACCGCTGGCAAAGAGGCCTCGGGTACGGGCAATATGAAATTCGCCATGAACGGCGCGCTGACCATTGGCACCCTTGATGGGGCCAATATTGAAATTGGCGAAGAGGTCGGCGACGACAATATCTTTATCTTTGGGCTCAAAGCCGAAGAGATCCAAGCCATGCGCGAAAAAGACAGCTACGATCCCTGGGTCTATTACCAAGATCCGGCAGTCAAACGCGTGATTGACACGTTTAATTCGACCCGTTTTTGCGCCGAAGAGCCCGGCATTTTTGAGTGGTTGTTTGAATCATTAACCACCCAAGACAGCTATTTCCATCTGGCGGATTTCCCGGCGTATATTGCCGCTCAAGAACAAGTCGGCCAAAACTATCTCAATCGCGCAGACTGGGCCCGCAAAGCGATTTTGAATGTGGCGCGGATCGGCAAATTTTCAAGTGATCGCACCATCAGCGAATACGCCAAAGAGATTTGG
>CAZRFI010000256.1:0-7171 GCA_964598905.1 uncultured Candidatus Sericytochromatia bacterium
GGGTGCCCAAAATACGCGCCACTTCTTTTTCTGTGGCTTCTATCTCAAAAAGCCGAAGGGCATTGGCAAAAGCGGCTGCTGTGCAACTCACATTGGTGCTCTGCAATATTGAACCGTCGCTGGATATGCGCTCAAACAAACTGGATTGGGGAATGGGACGCAAGAAATAGCCTTGTAACCCTTGAATCCCCAAGGTCGAAAAACAGGCCAAACTATAAAGTGCAATCACTTCAGCTTTTTTGGCATTTTTTCCCAAAGGGCCCGCCATGCCCGCCAGAAAAAGTGCGCCGCCTTTGGCTGCCAACCAAGCCGCAGGCTCTAAAACACCCAAGACCCAGGGATTGAGTAAATGGGGAAATTTATACACAGCGGAAATCAAACCACAGACCGTTAAAAAACCAAATAAAAAGGCCCATTTGCGCAGGCCAGTTTGAAATGCTGTATCGAGGTTTAAGCCTTTTTGGGCGAGGGTTTGGCCGTATTTCCGACCCAGAGGAAAAACCAAAGCCAAGGTCAATAGTGTTAACCACAGATCCTGGCTTTGCAGAAAAATCGGGCCCAACATAATTCCACTGCTCATGGATACCGCTCCAGTTTGGGTAATAAATGAGTATACGTGATCTTGAATTGTATTTTTCACGCGGGGGGGGTTCAAGATGTGCTAAAAATGTAAATAGACACAGCCGCAAAAGGAATATTACGTGAAATTAACCCCTAAACACAATTTACTCGCCATCTTAGGCGTGTTCTGGGGGTTTGTGGCCTGTGCCCCGGAGCAAGAGATGGAATCTCGTTCAATCCAGGTTTGGCACAGGGGTGGCCCCGACAATCTAGAGGACATTCAAGTCAAATCTCAAGGAGCACTCAAATCACGCTTAAAAGCGGGTGCTCCTGTGGCATTATTGGTGGACAAATCGGCCTATTTGATGGCCGTCATCAGTGCCGGAAAGGTGATCAAAACCTATCCGGTGGTCTTTGGCTTTGGGGCTGGCCCTGATAAACTGCAAGAAGGGGATGGAGCCACCCCTGAAGGGATTTTTCGGATCCAAAGAAAATACCCCCACCCCGACTGGCGCTATTTTCTGTGGTTGGATTATCCCACGGCTGATTCCTGGCGCAAGCACAAAGCCGCCAAAGCCACAGGCAAATTGCAACCCAAGGCAGGCATTGGCTCAGAGATTGGTATTCACGGGGTGCCACTCGACCAGAATAGCTGGATCGATCAGCGTAAAAACTGGACAGCCGGTTGCATTTCGCTGAAAAACACAGATATGAAAGAACTCTACCCCTGGATCAAAGCTGGAACCCCAGTCAAAATTGTGCCTTGATGAATTTTAAGAGGGAATAATCTATGTCTTCTCCGTCGCTCTCACTCTCGATGCCTATCATCAAAAAAGAGACTCCCGATTATTTGGAGATTCAATTTGTGCCAACGCCGTTGATGCGCTGGATTCCGATTGGAGCCGTCTCCCTTTTGGGTCTTTTTTTGGGTTTGAGCTTGGCTTTGCTGATTCCGATTCGCACAGAGCTAAAATGCAGCCATGGCCAAGCGGCGCAATGTACAGAAACGCAAATCTATCTTTTGCGCCAAGCCAAAACTGAAATACCCCTCAAAACAATACAAAAAGTCAGTGTTGAAAAGCGAAACCTCAAAAATGGCAGCCCCATTTACTCAGCCATATGGGTAAGCCCCAGCCAAAACTTGACCTGGAGCAGTTATGCCGACCCGCAGGAAGCCGAAAAAATGGCAAGCGCACTGCGTGTTTTTCTGGCCAATCCACAAGCCCCCCCGCTTGAAAACAAAGGCCCTACAGATTTCCTGCCCTTTTGGATTATGGGCGGGGGGTTTATAGGGGCCTCCACGCTTTTGCTCTCTTATTTCTTTAAGCAGGTCTCAGGTTCATTTAAGCTGGATCGCAGCCGTGGGATCGCTGAGGCCCGAATTTGGTCCAAGCAAGGTCCTTTATTTCAGCGCTTTGAATTTGAGCAAATTGACCGCTTTCGGGTCGAAAGCCACGGCCCAATCTGTTTGATTTGGATGCAAGTCAAAGATCAATCGGGGCCCTGGATTCTGACCTGGGGTTTGAGTACAGGCGAAGGACTGAGATTGGAAGAGAAACTCAGTGAGTTTTTAAACCTGCCGGGCTAAATTTCAGTCCTCACTCTCAAAGCCGCTTTTTGTCGCTGGGAGATTCTAACTCTTTTTGCTCCTGCTTCTCAGCTGCGGCAAAGACCTTGGCCCGAATAAAATTGCCCACGGGATCGCCAGGGAAAAAGGGCATTCCCCCCAGGATAACGGCTCCCAAAAACAGAACCGGAGTCAAAGGTGAGCCCAAAGTAGAAATGCCAAGCAGGGCAGAGAGAATGGAAGCGGGGACACAGACCCAAAAGGTGGGCGTCAGCAGCTCTTCCAGAAACCAATTGTTTTCAAATTCGCGATCTTTCATTTTCAGTGAGACTTTGTCTATATACGGCTGCTCGACAATCGACTCACCACAGCGAAAGCAAATACTGAGCGCAGCTGCATTCTCAGTTTGACAGGCGGGACAGATTTTGATCAAATTGCTGCTCATGCTTTGAGTATAACCTGCAAACGGCAAAAAGCTAGAGTTGCGGCGGCTCTGCCAGCGGATAAGACCCCAAAATCTTAATAAACTGGGCACTGCGGCTCATCTCAGTCAGGCAATCACGCACATCTTCCATCATCGGGGCCCCCAAAAAGTCGACAAAGAAGACATAGGCAAAGGGGTTTTCAGGGATAGGGCGCGATTCCAGCCGGGTCAAGTTGAGACCGTGGCGGGAAAATTGTTCGAGACAGGTCACCAACGAGCCGGGTTGGTGGCGGGCTGTAAAGGCCAAAGAGGTTTTTTCTTGGCGCAGATCAGCAGGCACCTGAGAGGCCGGTGCAAAGACCAAAAAGCGCGTGATATTGACCTTCATCTGTTGAATATTGCGGTTGAGAATTTCCAGCCCGTAGATCTCAGCGCAGAGTTCGGGAGCAATCGCCGCCACTTCGGGCTTTTGCCATTTGGCCACGTGCATGGCCGCACCGGCGGTGTCAAAATCGGGGATCGCTTCGAGATTCATTTGTTGCAGAAACGGTCGGCACTGGGCCAGGGCCACCGGATGGGAGTAAACCTCTTTCAGTTCATCCAGCTTGACTCCGGGCAGCGCCAGCAGACAGTGCCGAATCGGCACATAGAGTTCGGCCAAAATGGTCACAGGCTGCCGGTAGAGCAGGTCCATATTGATTGCCACATTGCCTGCGATGCTGTTTTCGACAGGCACAAATCCCAGTGGGCATTCCCCCGCCAAGACCGATTCAAAGACCTGTTCGCTGTAGGCATAGCCCACAGGCTCAGCCTCTGCACCAAAATGTTGCCAAATGCCGACTTCGCTGTTGGCGCCCCGCACCCCTTGAAAGGCTATTTTCATGCGTCCAGCCTGCCCACCACCGTATCGAGGGCCGTTAAGAACTGGCTGCGGGTTTCAGCCGCAAAAGGATTAAAATGGTACATGTCTTCAAAGAGCTGCACTGAGTCGTTTTCAACTGTGAGTAAAATCTTCATCAGACGGCGATAACCTTTGGTGTCGATCTCCAGCGGCTGCGCGCCAAATTCAAGCAGCGTGCGCCCTAAAAAATGAGCCAAAAACAGCGAACGGCTGATCTGCTGATCGTGTTCCTCGGGGGTGCTCTCGATCAGCTTCATGCCGTGTTTGTGGAGATAGGCCTTGATTTCGCCATAGCGTTTTTCAGGCAGACGCACGGGGCAGAGGACCAATTTGGCCCCAAAGAGCGTATCTGAGGCAGAGTCGGGGCCAAACATCGGGTGGGTACCAAGCACCGAGACCGATTCAGGCAGATGTTTGAGCATCCACTGTACAGGTAAGGTTTTGACCGAACAGGCATCAATCACCAGGGCCTCTTTTTGCAGCAGTGGTGCGATCTGAATCATCAGGGCTTCAAAGGCCGACATCGGTACCAGCGGAACCACCAAGGGCATAGAGGCCGCCTCTTCCAGGCTGGCTGGCCGGGCCCCAAGCTTTTTGACAGCGTCGGGGTCGAGATTCAGGTCATAGACATGTACATGAAAATCCTGAGCCAAATAAGCCGTCAGCAAGCGCCCTAAGCGGCCAAAACCAATCAGCCCCAAATCCATCAGGGCAGTCCGTGGTGTTCGCGCATCATATCTGTTTGGGTTTTGATCGACTCTTCATGTACGGTGCGAAACATTTCTTCAATATACTCTGGGCGCAAGCCAAGTTTGAGTGCTGCCCCCGTGCGTTTTTCCATGATTTCGTTCATGCGCTGAATCTGAAAGGCGGTCACACCATTTTGAATTTTAAGATCGCCAATTTTGTGGACCACCTGCATGCGGTGGTGCAAAACATCGAGCAATTCATTGTCAATGCGGTCAATTTGAGCGCGCAATTGCTCCAATTCTTGTTCGTAGCCAGGATTGTGTAATTCGGGTACACGCAGATCCAATTCGATTAAAATTTCGGCCAACATGGTGGGCGTCACCTGTTGATCAGCATCGCTCCAGGCCTGTTCGGGATTGGGGTGGGTTTCGATCATCAGACCATTCATGCCCAGATCAAGTGCCTTTTGGCTAACTCGGTAGATCAGATCCCGTTTGCCGGTAATGTGGCTGGGGTCGCAGATCATCGGCAATTGGGGGTAGAGACGCTTGAGTTCAATCGGCAGACGCCACATCGGCGGGTTGCGCCAGAGGCTCTTTTCGTGACTTGAAAAACCGCGGTGAATGGCCACCAGCTTTTTGATGCCCGCATTGGACAGGCGCTCAAGCGCCCCAATCCAGAGGGCCAAATCGGCGTTGACGGGGTTTTTGACCATCACGGGGATGTCGACGCCTTTGAGCACGTCGGCAATTTCTTGAACCGAAAAAGGGTTGGCGGTGGTGCGGGCGCCGACCCAGAGAATATCCACGCCCGCCAAGAGGGCCAATTCGGTGTGTTTGGCATTGGCCACTTCGGTGGCAATCGGCAATCCGGTTTCTTCTTTGACTTTTTTGAGCCACGGCAAACCCTGCAAACCAACGCCTTCAAAGGCATTGGGGCGGGTGCGGGGTTTCCAGATTCCGGCCCGAAAGGCACTGATCTTCTTGTTTTGGGCCAATTCGCGGGCAGTTTGCAAAACCTGTTCTTCGGTTTCGGCGCTGCAGGGTCCGGCAACCACAAAGGGGAATTGGGGGTTTGATTGCCAGTCTTTTAAGGGGGTGATCTGATCCATGGATTTCCTCACAGGTGTCTATTTTACTATTCTACTGCAGAGCGGCTTTGAGTTCAGAGAGGATAGATCACACCTGAGCTGAAATTCCACGCTCAAATTTATTGCTTGCGTTTGAAAAGGCAAAAGGCTCCTGGGTTTTACCAGGAGCCTCAACCACAAAGTCGTTAAACGCGCTTAGGGAGAAGCGGGGGTGGGGGTGCCGGGAACTTCAGGCTTTTGGCCGGGGCACTCACCACGGGGAGGATTATTGGTCTTGGCGGCTTGCATAATCCGGGCATATTCCTGGCGATACATGCTGCTGACATAATTGTTCTGAATCAGCAGGACATTTTCGTTATTGCTCTTGTCGGCATTGCTTGAGAAATTGTAAGAGCCCGTGATCACCGTGTCGTCGACCAAGAGAATTTTGTGGTGCAACAGGGCCTGGTTGCCATCCATGCGGCTGTAGATATTGGCAGCCTTGAGGGTGTGGTACTGGGAATATTGGCCATATCCCAAACACTGGTCAAACACACCTTCCACTCTTAAACCCGCCTGGCGCTTGGCCACCATGAGTCCGCCGATTTCTTTGTCGGTAAACGAAAAGGTCATAAAAGCAACATCTTTTTTGGCCTGTTTCAAGGTGTCTACAACAGCCTCTTGGCCTCCGCCTTTGGGAGAGAAGAAAGTGCGGATGGTGGAATTGCCGACCTGAACCACAGGAAAAGGCAATTGGCGGGGAGGATTGGGGCCGAAGATACCGTGGACAAACATGCGCTCGAATTCGTAGGTATAATTGGCGGCCACCTGGGGAACGCGCAGGGTCATGGCATTGTTATTGTGTTGGTAGAGGCTGGTGGGGGTCAGATTGGTTGAACCCATCCAAACAGTTTGACCATCTTGAACCAAGAATTTATTGTGCATCAGGCCCGAGCGTTTGTCGTCGATCACGGGAATGCCTGCCTGTTGCATTCTCGCAATCAGGGGACGAATGGGCCCCTGGGGGCCGCTGTCACGCACAGTCATGTTTTCGTTGTCGGTGATTAGACGAACCTGAACACCGCGTTTTTTGGCTTGAATAAAGGCCTCGGCAATATTTTCATCAGAAAAGTCGTAGAAGGCGCCATCCAGGCTTTTGCGCGCAGTATTGATCAATTGAACCAGAGCGGCAGCAGGGCCATTGGGATCGCGGCGGGTGAGAGGTTCGTTTTCGGCAATCGGGCCTTTGTAAGCTTGCACAAAGTGGACCGTGATGGGCTGAGCAGCCGTTCCGGGAGCTGCGACAGCTGATTGGCGCATCATTTGCGCGGGGGGCATGCCCATCATGGGGGCTGGACCGGGGAGAGAAGAAGCACAGCCAACGGTGACGGCGGCCAGTGTTAAAGCGGCGATTGAACGGATCGATTTCATAAGTCTAACCTCTTACGCATTCCTGATAATTTACTCTTATGCCCTCAAGTGGATTTTCTTGTCTCATTTTGCCGTTTTTTTAACGCAACTTAAACTGAATTTAGACTTCGACTTCGCTCAGTCTGTTGTGCATCGGCTCCGTCGCCTGAGCGAAGTCGAAGGCAGGTGTCGCACGGAGTGTTTTTCAAGCTCGCCTGATTGAAACTTAGCTATAAATCTGAGTGGACCGTGTGCCATCCAGGCACAACCAGCCCCGGTACATGCGCCCAGTGTTAAACGGCAGCACACAATTGCCTTGGGTATCCAGGGCAATCAGGCCGCCTTCGCCGCCGAGATGCTCCAATTCAGCCAAAGCCGCTTGGGCAGCCTCAGCCAGACTTTTGCCCCCCAGGCGCATTTGGACTGCCACTTCATGGGCCAAGACACTGCGCATAAAATACTCACCGTGGCCCGTGCCAGAGACAGCGCAGGATCGGTTATCGGCATAGGTGCCTGCGCCAATCAGCGGGGAATCGCCGACTCTCCCCA
>CAZRFI010000257.1:0-7161 GCA_964598905.1 uncultured Candidatus Sericytochromatia bacterium
GGGGTTGCAGTGGGGGTTGCAGTGGGGGTTGTCGCGGTGGGCAGTGTCATCGGGAGGTCAACAGGACTGGCAGAGGGATTGAAAGTAGAAAGGGGTTCAGTTTCTTTGTCTAAAACGGGGACAGAATTCGAGCCCGCCTTCGGCTGAGCATTTACAGCTGCTTTGGGTTTCGAGATAAAAGCACTTGGATCTAACTCTGCCAAAAATTGTCCTGTGGGAAGGACGCAGCCACTTAAGCTGAACGCAAGTAGACTTATACAAATTGGCAGGCATGAATGCTGACCCAAAGTCATAAACACAGTCCCACGCTTTCACTGTTAATATTCGGTTACATAACTTTACATTTCTTAATCATTAAAGCATTTTCAGGTTTGCATTGCAAGCCTTGATTGTCACTACTTAAGGGCAAATGTAGCGCAAATTCAGGGAACCTTCGCTGTGGGGGCTGGTAATTTTATTCTGGCAAAAGCAGCCAATGCCGCTTCTCGGGCTTGTTTATGCTCGACCAGTGGAAAGGGATAATTTTCGCCCAAGCGTACCCCGGCGTCATGTAAAACAAGGGGGGGGGCTTCCCAGGGTTTATTCAACCATTTATCTGGCAGGGCGGCCAGCTCAGGCACCCATTTGCGCACATATTCACCCTGAGGATCACATTTTTCGCCTTGGCTGATCGGGTTAAAGATCCGAAAATAAGGGGCTGCATCTGCTCCACAACCTGCCGTCCACTGCCAATTGAGAGAGTTTGCGGCCAAATCGGCATCGACCAAGGTATCCCAAAACCATTTTGCTCCCTCTTGCCAGGGTAACATCAGGTCTTTGGCCAAAAAAGACGCCACAATCATGCGCACGCGGTTATGCATCCAGCCCAAAGCCCAGAGTTCACGCATGCCTGCATCCACAATCGGATAACCTGTCTGGCCCTTTTTCCAGGCTTTAAGCCAGTCCGGGCGCTCTTGCCAAGCAAAATGGGCAAAACGGGCATCAAGGGGCTCCAGATCTGTTTGGGGAAAATGAGACAAGATTTGATAGGCAAACTCGCGCCAGCCTATTTCATTCAAATAGACCCGGCAGGATTCTGGCGGTTGGCCCTCTCCCCAGTGCTTCAGGGCTATGTAGATCTGCCTCGGAGACAATTCTCCCAAGTGCAGATGGGGAGACAGTCGAGAAGTACCTGGCTGATCCGGGCGGTTTCTGGCTTCGGGATAGTCTGATAAGTTTCCTTTAACCCAGCGCTCTAATTGGTGCATGGCGGCAGACTCACCTACTTGCCAGGTCTGGCGCATATGGCTGTCCCAGTTCAAGCTGGGCAATAGCCCCAGTTCACTTAAATCCAGGGTGCCCAAGCTTGAATCGACAGAGGGCAGGGATTGTGGGGCCGGCAGGGGTTGGAGAATCTCAAGTTGATTTAAACAGGCCCGCCAGTACGGAGTAAAGACTTTATACGGCAAACCAGAACCATTCAGAATTTGTCCAGGCTCGCTCAAGAGGCTACCCTCAAACAACTGGAGCGGAATCTGTCGGCTGAGGTGTTTGTCTGCTTTTGCCAAAGCAGGTTCATAGCGCCGAGAAGCAAAGACGGCTTGGGCCCCGCATGACTGCAATAATTCGGGCAATACCACTTCAGCCTTGCCCATACGTAGAATTAAGCGAGATCCACGCTCTGCCAGGCTCTGGGCCAGGCTCTTGAGAGAAAAATGCAGCCACCAGCGACTGGCTGCTCCCCGATTCCAGGGGGCTCCGGCTTCAGGTTCCCAAATAAACACGGGAATCACATCACCTGCTGCCAAGGCGGCTTGGAGGGCAGGGTGATCTGACAGACGCAGATCCTGGCGAAACCAAAGCAAAACAGGGCAGCATGACATCAGTAAGCTACTTTCTATCTGTATTACACACATAACATATCAGCTGATCTGGGTTTTCAACCAGGGGGACGAATGTCGAAATGAGATTTGGTTCACTGAATGGCAGCAGGGTATGATGGAGGTATGTGGCTTGAACTCACCGATTCGCAATTGTTTTTAAGCAGCGTCTATTTGCTATATGTCATCGGGATGACGGGGGTCATATTGCTCGACAATAAACCCCCTCAGTCCACGTTGGCATGGCTATTGACCATTTATTTTCTGCCTTTTGTTGGCCTCTTGGTCTATATCTTCTCGGGCATCAACTGGAAAAAACACAAAATCTTACAACAGCGGCCTGAAGAGCGCTTCCAGCTCCAGTTAAATGATGTCATTGTACAACAGCGCCAATTTTTGGCTCAAATTGAATTTCAAGAGCAAGAAAAAGCCACTGCCCGCAATGTGGACATCCGCAAATCGATCCAATTGCTACTCAACAGCAATCACTCCACCTTAACCCTGCACAATCGTTATCAACTTTTTCACGAAGGAGGGCCCTTTTTTGAAAGTTTAAAAGCGGATATTTGCGCAGCCACGCAATTTATCCACATGGAGTTTTTTATTTGGAAATCTGATGCATTGGGCTGGGAATTTGCCGAATTGCTCTGTGAAAAAGCCTTAGCAGGTGTTGAAGTAAGGCTGCTTTTCGATGGCGTAGGCTCATTTGGTAGGATTTCCCGCGCATACAAACGCAAATTGACTGCGGCAGGGGTCGAGTTTAAAATTTTTCTCGATCCCCTCAATGTCTTTATTTCTGGATTGGCCAATTATCTCAACCACCGCAAAATAGTGATATTGGATGGCAAAATTTCTTACATTGGTGGCATGAATATGGGCGAAGAGTACATCACCGGGGGAAAAAAGTTTCCTGCTTGGAGAGATACGGGTTTGCGGATAGATGGAGAAATGACCCACCAATTGCAAACGGTTTTTGCCACCGATTGGTTTAACAGCAGCCAAATTTGGCTCAGTGATAAAAAATACTTTCCCCAGACTGAAGACTCCCTCGTTGACCTTCATCGCGTCCCCATGCAATTGGCCTGTAGTGGACCTGACTCTGACTGGTTCTCGATCAAACAATTGCTGTTTAATTTGATCATCAATGCCGATCATGAGGTTTATATCCAAAGCCCCTATTTTATTCCCGACGACGGCATGGCCACAGCCATGGAAACCGCCGCATTATCGGGGGTAAAACTGCATTTGATGATGACGGGTTTGCCCGATAAACGCATCCCCTTTTGGGCTGCAGAAACCTATTTTGAGCGAATATTAAAGGCCGGTGGTCGCATCTATCGATATCAACGGGGATTTTTACACTGCAAGACCATCAGTGTCGATCAGAGTATTGCCTCGGTTGGGACTTGCAATATGGACGTCCGATCCTTTGAATTGGATTATGAGGTCAATGCCGTGGTCTATGATTCCAGTTTTGCCCAAGCGATCAAAACTCAATTTCAACAAGATTTGGAGTTTTGCCAAGAAATTACGCTTGCAGATGTCGAAAAATACAGCCTCTGGCACAAATTGCGCAATTCCCTGCTCAGGGTTTTGTCGCCATTGTTGTAGGTCTTGCTTCGACTCCGCTCAGTGCACACCTTCGACTCCGCTCAGTGCGCACCTTCGACAGCCCCCAAGAGACGCTTGCAGATAAAACTCACTCTTTCGCTTGTTGAGCGGAGTCGAAACAAGCGGGTTTGAGGGCTAAAAATCCGGCAAAACAATAAGCCCTGTAGACCACTTCGATGGTTTCAAACCCAGCCATGGCAAGTTGGGCTTTGTTTTGTTCCAAAGAAATGGGCAAAGAGACGCCACGCAGAGCCAGGGCTTTGTTTAAAATGGCCTCAGAACTTAGACCCTGAGAAGATTTAAAATCGAGATAGAGCTGATTGAGCAGATCTTGAATCGGGGCGTTTTCACCCAGGGTCTTTTCGTAAAGTATCAGCGCGCCTCCGGGCGTGAGGGCCTGATACAAGCGTTTGAGAAGTGAGAGACGTTCAGCAGGAGGGATAAATTGCAAGGTGTAATAAGAAATAATCACACTGGCGGGGGCAAAATCAAAGGTCGTGGCATTGGCTTGCCGTGCCTGAAAGCGGGGCTCATCTTTGAGCCGTTCACGCGCCTTGGCAATCATTTCAGGTTCCAGATCCAGGCCAATATATTGAAAATCCCTTTCGGGCATATAAGCTAACAAGGCCTGGGCCAGCCCACCTGTCGACACACCAATCTCGTAAACCCGTGAGCCCGAATAGAGAAAAAACTTGCTCAGCGCGGCAATATATTCGCGCTGCTCCTGGCAATGGGGCACCGACTGCAAAATGTGTTGATCAAAATGGGCAATGCTATCAGCAAAGCTCCAGGTCTCCTGGTGCAATTCGATTTCAGTTCCCACATTCATTTTCTTGGAATTCTTCATCCATCTGCCTTCAATTACGATCCCGCCCCAAACACTGGCCCCAAACACAGACTAAACCCACTCAAAAAACCAGGGAAAGGTTATCCCTTTCCCTTTATTAACTTACTGACAAAATCAGCCAGCCGTATTGTTTTTCTCACTCCAGCCCAGATCACCTGCAAGCAAAGCGCCGTCAGGTGGATCTGGGCCTGCGTGGCACAGGCGAAAGCCCTGTGCTATCTACTTATTCGATAATCCAGCGATCAGTTGAGCGATCCCAGCCAACCACTTCTTCGGGTTTGAAGAAAATGCCAATTTCACGGGCCGCGCTTTCGGGGCTGTCGGAGCCGTGCACTGCGTTCATGCCCATGTCTACAGCAAAATCGCCGCGAATGGTTCCGGGTTCAGCGTTTTGAGGATTGGTGGCACCCATCATTTTGCGGGCAGCCAGAATCACGTTTTTGCCTTCCCAGACCATGGCAACCACGGGAGAAGAGGTGATAAATTCAACCAAGCCATCAAAAAAGGGCTTGCCTTTGTGCTCTCCGTAATGGGTCTCAGCGGTTTCACGCGAAACCTGCATCAATTTCAAACCGACGAGTTTGTATCCACGGCCTTCAAACCGGCCAATAATTTCTCCAACCAGACCGCGTTGCACTGCGTCGGGTTTAATTGCTAAAAAAGTACGTTCCATGAATTAATTCCTTCCTTTGGTCCAAAAAATGGTGTTAAATTTCTTTTCCCCAACCGGATGCAGGTAAAAACCATCTACCCCGGCCAATGTGGCCATCATCTGGGTCGAGTGAAACAGTGGGACCCAGGGTGCATCTTGTTTGATCAGTACCTGGGCCTGTTCATAGAGTCGGGTACGCTCAGCTTGATCGTAGACCGTGCGGGCTTTAACCAAGAGCTGATGCACTTCTTCGCCTCTATAAAAGGCATAATTGGCTGCAGAGCCTTTTTGGGTATTTTCTTTGTCTAAAAGCGTGTAGAGAAAATTGTCAGGGTCGCCATTGTCGCCGATCCAACCTGCCAGAGCCATATCGTGTTCGCTGCCAGAGAGTTTATCGAGATAGGTGCCCCATTCAAATGAGACAATTTGGGTTTCAATCCCCACAGCTTTGAGATCAGCCTGAATAGCCTCAGCGATACGTTGGGGCTGCGGCATATAGGGACGTGCGATGGGCATGGTCCAGAGTTTGAGACTGAAACCATTGGGGTGGCCTGCTTCGCGCAACAATTGTTTGGCTTTTTCGGGGTTAAAATCGTAGTCTTTGACTTGGCTGTTATAGCCCCAAATGGTGGGGGGCATGGGATTGACAGCCACTGTGCCCAAACTACCTTCGGCAAAGAAGGCTTTGACCAAGGCAGGTTTGTTGATCGCATAATTGATCGCCTGACGCACCTTGAGATTGTCCAGCGGTTTTTTGAGGTTATTCAAGGCCAAATAGCCCACGTTCAGGCCGGGCTGGGTGATTAGTTTGAGGGCTGGGTTTTCACGAATACGGGGCACATCATCAGGGTTGATGCCATCAAGTACATCAATAGAGCGGTTTTCCAGCTCCAAGAGGCGTACAGCATTGTCCGGAACCGGTTTGTAGATCAACATATCTATCTTGGGGGCTTCTCCCCAGTATTCAGGAAAGCGTTTGAGGATGATCTTTTCGTTGCGAATCCAGGCTTTAAACTGGTATGGGCCTGTACCAACTGGGTTTTTAAAGACGTTTTCGCCCTGTTTTTTAATCGCAGTGGGGCTGGCAATACCCATATTAAACAGGGCCAAATTGGTCAAAAATGTGGCATCAGCCGATTTCAGCTTAAACACCACTGTGTCTTCAGACGGTGCTTCAATGGCTGTTACTGCGCCAAAAAAGAGGTGCCAATACTCCATTTTCGCCTTGAAGCGCCAAGGGCTCTTTTCATCCATTTGGCGATCGTAATTAAATTTGACGGCCTCGGCATTGAGGGGCGTGCCATCGTGAAATTTAACCCCTTTGCGCAATTTGAAGGTCCAAGTGAGCTTGTCTGGAGACACCTTCCAATCTGTGGCAAGACCGGGTTCTACCAGCGTTTTTTCGCGTTGAAAACGCAGGAGGGGTTCAAAGATATTCAATACCACAGCAGAAGATTCCCCATCAGTGGTGTCTGCGGGGTCGAGGGTAACTGCATCTTTGGATTTGCCAAAGACCACGTATTTATCTGGCTCTACTGGGGGCTTGATTTGACAGGCCACAAGCGAGAGCAGAGCGATGCTGGCCAGGGAGGAACGCAACAGACGAATCATGCCTTGGGAAATCTGCCTTTTTGCTTGAATGGGTGCTATGATGGATGGGAATTATACCCTACCTTTCAGGCAATATCCAAGCATGTTCAGCAATGGTCGCAGGCAGCGTCGCAAAGAAGTCAGATTTGAAATCATCCCGATGATCGATGTGATGATGATTCTGGTTTTGTTCTTGGCTGTCATGGCTTTTTTGCCCTCTGTTCAGAGTGCGATTCAGACCAATTTGCCCAGCTCAGGTTCTCAAGACGCTGTCAGCATGGAAGACGTCATGCTCACCATCAACGCTTCGGGTTCGATTTTTGTAAACGAATCTTCAGTCACTCAATCCAGCCTGGTGGCTGAAGTTCAAAAAGCCCTCAAAGGCAACCCCAAACGCCGGGTGGTTTTGGCTGCAGACAAAGTTTTGGCCTATGAATATGTTGTGCAGATGCTCTCTGCCCTGCGCAAAGCGGGCATCCGGAACGTGGCTTTGGCCACCGAAGCGGAACCCGAAGGCGCGGGTGCGCAGGGGAATGGCCCTTAAGCAGAAGGAATGGGTTCAAATGCCTGGATTATCGGCCTGCATAATGGCTGAGTTTGTA
>CAZRFI010000258.1:0-7148 GCA_964598905.1 uncultured Candidatus Sericytochromatia bacterium
TCAGGCATTTTGGGATGTTTTGAGTGTGAGTATGTCTCTGAGTTGGCAAGAAAAACTAGATATTGCATGTCGACTGAAATCGCTCAGTAAGACCCAAATTCGCATTTCATTTGAAATGTTTAACCAAGAAAAGGCAAACTGGATAGAAATTTACACCCAACAAGGATTTCAGACTTTATGTCCCCATATTCAAAGTGGTGATCTTCGATATGATACAGAGGATTCTTCGATAGATAAAATTGAATATGTTCAAAAAAATATTGAACAATTTCCAGATCTTCATTTTTATTTAGCAGGTTTATTAAGTGAAGATATCCCTTCTGTATTTACAGAAAAATTGAGTGTACTTGCCCGTCAAACCTTAGAATATCTAATGCCTCATTCTCCTTTAAATGAATATCTTTGGCTTTTTATTGGTGCTATTCATCATCGTTATTTTTCAGATTACTTAGAAGTAGAAAAGGCCTATCTCAAAGCTATTGAATGCAATCAATCTTACGAAGATGTCTGGAACAATCTGGGGATTTTATATTCAGAGAAACTTCAACGCTATCCAGAGGCTGAGAAGGCATACATAAAAACAATTGAGCTCAATCCAAACTATAAAGCGGCCTGGAATAATCTGGGCAATTTATATGCGGAGAAACTGCAACGCTATGATGACGCAGAGAATGCTTATTTCAAAGCTATTAAGCTTTCTCCAAACTATAAAGAAGCCTGGAACAACCTAGGTATTTTATATACGAAACATATTCCCCGTTATCTTGAAGCTGAAAAAGCCTATCTTAAAGCCCTTGAATTCAATCAATCATACGAAAATGTCTGGATTAATCTAGGCAATTTGTATGCAGAGAAACTTCAACGCTATGATAAAGCTGAAAAAGCGTATCTCAGAGCCGTTGAGATCAAGCCAAACTATGCCGGATCCTGGAACAACTTAGGAATTTTATATTCAGAGAAACTTGAACTCTATCCAGAAGCTGAAAAGGCTTATTTCACAACCATTAAGATCAATCCAAACTATGAATTTGCCTGGAATAATCTGGGCAATTTGTATGCAGAGAAACTTCAACGCTATGATGAAGCTGAAAAAGCATATCTCAGAGCCGTTGAGATCAAGCCAAACTATGAATTAGTTTGGCTCAACCTGAATAATTTATTTTCACATAAACTGAAACAATATGCTGAAGCTGAAAAAAAATTAAAATTAGGTTTGCAACACTGCCCAAACAGCTCTCTTCTTTTAAATGAACTCGCTTGGTTTTTGTGCTGCCACACAACCCAGTTTTCTGAAGCCGAAGATCTCATACTTCGGGCTTTAGAGCAAGATCCTGACAATCTCTATTATTTACACACCTATCTAGATATTTTGATCAAACAAAACCGTCTGGACGAAGCGCTGCTTCAATTGGAGACCCTGATGAAGTATGGCCAAGGGGATTATTTTGATCAGACCTGGGCAGATATTTTAAATACCTGGATTCAATTGATGGCTTTGGGACAAGCCCTCGCTTTGCTAAATCTGATTGAAAAAAGCGATCTGGCTGAAAAATGGTTTCCATTAAAATATGCCTTGGAAACAGAGATTCAAGGGACTCAGCGATTAAAGACATTGCCACCAGAAATTGTGAGTGTGGTGAAAGAATTGCTGGACCGTGTGGCCTTGGCCCGAAAAAGTCACAATCAAGAAGCAACTCTTAAAACACAGACAGGGATAATCTTAAAATAAGCGAGGTGGCTGCCATGACCGATCTTTCCAAATACCCCTTAAAACCCCCGTCTGAATTGTTCAAACCGCCTGTTTCTGGGCCAAGCTCGGAGCCCAAGCGCAGGACAGTCCCTCAGTCCACCACTCCTGCGGCAACGGACAAAAAAGTCTTCGCCCCCCCAGCGCAGCCCGACAGCAGCCAACTCTCGCCTTTAAAAGCCGCGCGTCAGACCCCCGCACCTGTGCCGCTGAACGGTGCGACTCAAGCCAGCTCTGGCCGGGAAATTGCCCCCGGCATCACACTCGACAGCACACGCAAGAGTAAAGACGGTGCACCGATCCGCGTACTCACCATCGACCCGGCCCGCACCCAGATCTTGCCGATTGTCTCCCCCAATGGCGGGCCTCTGAATGCCGACAAGCTGCCCCAGAATAAACAGGGAGGTAAGCCGCTTTTGGCCGCGATCAATGCCAGCTTTTTTACGCAGAATTCGGTGATCGGCGATGTGCAAGCTTTGCAATTAAAACTCACCGACGATGCCCAGCCCGCCATGGACAAAGTCACCGACCAGCGCTATTTTCTGGCCGTGGACAAAACAGGCAGCTTAAAAACGGGCAAAGGCGGGCTGAGTGAAAATCCGGGTGCTTACCAGGCCTTTCTCGGGGGCTTTCCCGCGCTGTTTACAAGCGAGCAAATGGCCACGCTCGAAGCAGATATTCGCTCGGGGGCCTTTGCCAAACGCGCCAGCTATGGCGGGGCCAGCCCCGAAACCACGATTAGCCGCTCGTTTGTCGGCATCACAGCCAAAGGTGAATTGCTGCTGGTGGCTGCTGGTGAGGGGCGCTTGCGTGCGCAAGGGGTTTCGATTGTCGAAGCCGCACGACTGCTCAAAAGTATGGGGGCCCGCGAGGCGTATATCCTCGATGGCGGCGGTTCCACCAGCCTCTATGTCAAAGACACCCTCTATGTCCGCACAGACGGACGTCAGGTACACAGCTATCTGGGCATTTACGCCCGCTGAAGCTCTCTGGGGGGATTTGGATTTCGGCCCTTTTAGCGGTATGATTGATGAAGCTGAAATCTAGAGAAACGAGCAGGTTGAACATGAGTTCAAGTCAAGAATGGATGAAACGCCGCGCAGCGGTCATGCCTCGGGGTGTGGCTCAGGTCATCGCCGGAGCCTCTGCCGCTTCGGGTCAAGGAGCCCTGATCCGCGATGCCGACGGCAAAGAATATATCGACTTCGCCAGTGGCATTGGTGTCACCAATACCGGCCACTGCCCACCCGAAGTGGTTGCCGCAATTCAACAACAGGCACAAACGCTGATGCATGCCTGCATTCATGTGGCCACTTACGAACCCTATCTCGAACTTTGCGAAAAACTCGCTGGGATGTTTCCCCACGGCGATCAGACCAAGGTCTTTTTGACCAATACCGGTGCTGAAGCTGTCGAAAACGCCATTAAAATTGCCCGCCAGGCCACGGGTCGCCCTGCGGTGATCTGTTTTAGCGAAGGCTTTCATGGACGGACCTTGATGGCCCTGACCCTGACCTCCAAAGTCGGGTATAAAACAGGCTGCGGGCCTTTTGCTCCCGAAGTCTACCGCCTGCCTTATCCCAATTATTTCCGCTACCACGACGGCCTCGACCAAAAGGCCTTTGTTGAGCGCGAATTGGAGCGCTTTCGCCAAGCCTTGGTAAACACGGTGGCCCCCGAGCAGGTGGCTGCGGTGATCCTGGAGCCGATTCAAGGGGAGGGGGGCTTTGTACCCGCCCCAGCCGAATACCTGCAGGGCCTGCGCAAAATCTGCGATCAACACGGCATCTTGATGATTCTCGACGAAGTTCAGAGCGGCTTTGGCCGTGCCGGCGATTGGTGTGCTTATGCCGCTTCGGGTGTAACCCCCGACCTCTCGACCTGGGCCAAAGCCATGGGGGGAGGCCTGCCGATGGCCTGTGTGATTGGCAAAGCGGAGATCATGGACGCCTGTCAGCCCGGCACCCTGGGCGGTACTTATGGTGGCAATCCGGTTTCCTGTGCCGCTTCGCTGGCCGTGCTCAAAATCATGGAGCGCGACCATTTGCCGCAACGTGCTGCCCAATTGGGTGAGATCATTGCCTCCCGCTTTCGCCAGATTCAAGAGAAATGTTCTCTGGTGGCCGATGTGCGGGGCCGGGGCATGATGATGGCGATGGAATTCTGCCACGACCGTGACCCGCTCAAACCGGCGGGAGACGTGGTAAAAGCGATTATCTCCGCCTGCCACGAGGCCGGACTGTTGGTGATCAACGCCGGAACAGCAGGCAATGTGATTCGCACCCTGCCCCCGCTGATCATCTCCGAAGCCCAGCTCAACCACGCCTTGGACATTCTCGAAGCGCAGATTCTCAAATACGCCCCTGACTGAGTGTTTTTTTCAGACAGAACGCTGTTTTGCATCCTGAAAAAAACACCTTAGGAGATTCTGTATGAAATTGAGACCTGCCCGCCGCAAAGCGTTCAACTCTGCACTTTTGACTGCTGTTTTGGGTTTGGGGCTGCTGCCCGCCTGTCAGCCCCAAGCCACAGAGGCAGAGAAAAAACCGGCTGAAGAAAACCAGACGGCCCATGCCGAGACGGCCAACACACCGAACGAACAAAAAGAAGTCGACGTCTTAATTGTCGGCGGGGGGTTGTCTGGCCTGAGCACAGCTTACCAACTCAAAAAATCCGGGATCAGCTACCGCGTCTTGGAATTGGCTCCGCGTGTGGGGGGGCGGGTGCGCACGGGCAGCTATCCCGAAAAACTGCATGCCGAAGTGGGTCTGGCTGAATTCTGGGATGGCAATCCGGCCCTGGAGATCGTCAAAGAACTCAAGGTGCCAATGGAGCGCGTAGATACAGGTCTCTCCAGCTTTATCGCCGACGGCAAGGTCTACCCGTTTAAAGGCAAAACCAACCAGGAATTTATTGCCAGCTTGTTCAAGCCCGACGAATACAAGCGCTGGCAGGCCTGGGATGACAAAATGGAAAAACTGCTGCACGAGGTCGAAGCGGGCCATGCTTCGGGCCAGATGCCCAAAGAATTGCTGGCCCTTAAAGCGATCTCCTTTGCAGATTGGCTCAAAAAAGAGAACCTGCCCCCGCTGGGCTTAAAGCTGATCCACGCCGTTTTGGCTCCCGAAGTCGGCACGCCTCTGGAGCGCATCAGTGCCCTTGACGGCATTGCCGAATGGCACATCTTTCTGGGGCAAGGGGCCCAACCCAACCATGTCGTAGGTGGCAACCAGAACCTGACCGAGACGATTGCGGGCCATATTGGCAAAGAAAATATTTCCCTCAATACCCAGGTCACCAATGTGGTCGATGGCCCCGAAGGCGTTGAAATTCGCGCAGTGGACACCTCCAATTTCAAAAACAAGACCTTTAAAGCCAAACACGCCGTATTGGCAATTCCGCTCTACCGCCTGTTTGAGCTGCAGTTTCGCCCACGTTTGGGTGATCCTATTTACCAGGCGATTCACAGCCAAAGCTGGGGGGCGTATTTTACCGCCCACGTGATGCTCGACAAAGCGGCTGAGAAGTATTGGACCTTCGACGGCGCAAACGCCCTGCCGCTTTTGACCGGCGGGCCCCTGGGGGTGATCTACCCTGGCCAGGGCAGCGGCGATGGCAAACATGTTTTGATCAATTTGCTGATCACGGGAGATTTTGCCGAAGGGTACAACGCCCGCACGGGTTCGTTTGACGATGTGCAAAAACAAATCGAAGCTGAATTTGAAAAGACCTTTCCCGGCATTGGCAGCCAGATTCGCAAATTTACCTTTTTTAGGTACCATCCCCGCGCCATTGCCTCATGGCCAGTGGGTCGCTCGCGTTTTGACGAACTCTCAAACGGCCTGCGCAAGGCCCACGGCCATTTGTATTTTGGCGGCGATTTCACCGAAAGCTCGCACTCCGATGGCGCGGTGATCGCTGCCCAACGGGTGAGCAAACAGATCGCCGAAGTGATGGGCAAAAAGTGATCCACAACAAGTGATGGGCAATAGCGCAACATAATGTCACCGACAGATATCTTCCAGGTCAAATACATTCAAATGGCCATTCCGGTCTTCTTTGTCTGTATTGTGCTGGAGGTGATTTATTCCTGGGTCAAACACAAACAGTTTTACAATTTGCACGACTCCCTCAATGACCTCGCCTGCGGCTCTCTCGACCAGATCCTGGAGATTTTTTACAAGGCCTTTTTCTTTGGGGCCTATCTCTGGATCTACGACCATCTGCGCCTGAATAGTCTGCCCGCTGAACAGGTCTGGGTCTGGGCCGCCTGTTTTCTCGGTGCGGATCTGGCGTATTATTGGTTTCACAGGACCAGCCACCGGGTTTGGCTGGTTTGGAGCGGGCATGGCCCCCACCACCAGAGCGAAGAATATAACCTAACCGTGGCCCTGCGACAGGGCATGTTGGAGCGCTGTTTTTCCTGGGTCTTTGGCCTGCCTTTGGCCCTGTTGGGCTTTCCGCCGCTGGTGTATTTGGCCTGCAGTCAGTTTCAGACCATTTACCAATTCTTTGTGCACACCCGCGCCGTGGGCAAACTGGGCCCATTGGAGTGGGTGATGAACACCCCCTCCCACCACCGCGTGCACCACGGCAAAAACGTGGAGTATATCGACAAGAATTACGCGGGGGTCTTTATTGTCTGGGACCGTCTGTTTGGCACCTTTGAACCCGAGGTCGCTGAGCCGGTTTATGGCACGGTCAAGCCCCTCAGGTCTTGGAACCCACTCTGGGCCCACGGGATCTTTTTTAGCGAGATGTACCAGCAGATGCGCAGGCTGCCCCTGCAACAGGCGATGCAGGTACCCTTTCGCCCGCCCGGTTGGCACCCAGAGCAGTCCGAACCTGAGATTCCCGAGGTGCAGGCTGAGACCTATGTCAAATACACGACCCCCCGCCCGAAAAGCACCAATATCTGGCTTTTGGTCCAATTTGTGGTCTGGTTACTGCTGAGCACTGTTTTTTTGGAATTGGCCCCGAATTGGCCGCTGCTGCCCGCTTTGGGCGCGGGTCTGGCTTTGATGCTGGGTTTTACAGCTGTGGGGGCTTTGAGCGAAGCCAAACGTTGGCTGATCTCGCTGGAATTGGGGCGGGTGGCCCTGAGCCTCTTGACCCTGGCTCTGCTGCCCTTGCCGCTGGTCGCCCAAATCGGCTTGGGGAGTTGGGCTGTCTTGGCGGGCGGGCTAAATGGCCGTCTAAGTGGAAATATAAAAGGCCTGGATGAGCAAAATTGAATTGGACCCGGATACAACCCGAGGCAGAATCTTAATTCCCCTTTTTCATTGGCTGTTTTTGGGTTTGGGCGTTATGGGCTTGTACAATCTTGGCACTCTCTTGCTCACGGGGAGCCTTTGGGTGCATTCGGGCACCCGCAGCCAGGCCAGTTGGTCTCTGCTCAATG
>CAZRFI010000259.1:0-7093 GCA_964598905.1 uncultured Candidatus Sericytochromatia bacterium
ATTTTGCCAATTATTTTTTGCATATGTCCGACGTCACCTTTGATTTCGCCAGCAATGATATGCAGGTGCATCAACACTATGGCGAGCCTTGGAAAGTCACATTGGTGGATACGGGCGAAGAGACCATGACGGGGGGCCGTCTCAAACGGGTCCGGGACTATCTCGATCCAGACACAGCTTTTTGTTTTACCTATGGTGACTGTCTCAGTGATGTGGATATTGGCGCCTTGGTGCAATTCCATCAGACTCAGGGGCGATTGGCCACAGTGACAGGCGTGCAGCCCCCTGGTCGCTTTGGGGCCCTTGAGATCGACAACGACAGCGTCAAATCGTTTATTGAAAAGCCCCAAGGAGATGGCACTTGGATCAATGGCGGTTTTTTTGTACTTCAACCCCAGGTGCTTGATTATATCGCCCATGATCAAACCTCTTGGGAATCGGCCCCGCTCGAAACCCTGGCCAAAGAGCAACAACTTTCGGTGTATAAACACAAAGGCTTTTGGCACCCCATGGACACCTTGCGTGACAAAAACTACCTCGAACAGCTCTGGAAAGGACAGGCACCTTGGAAAAACTGGGATTAGACCCGGACTTTTGGCAGGGCAAACGGGTTTTTCTGACAGGTCACACGGGCTTTAAAGGCAGTTGGCTTTCACTCTGGTTGCAACACTGGCAAGCCGAGCTCAAAGGCTTTGCACTGCCTCCCCCGACGGAACCCAATCTCTATTCCTTGGCAGCGGTTGAAACAGACATGTTGTCAGACTTGGGAGATATCCGCCAAGCAGAGCCCCTTGCGCACAGCCTGAAAAGCTTTGCCCCCGAAATCGTGATTCACATGGCGGCCCAGCCCCTGGTGCGTTATGGGTATGTCCATCCCGTCGAGACCTTTGCCACCAATGTAATGGGGACCGTCCATTTACTCGAAGCCTGCCGGGCCACCCCTTCGGTCAAGGTCATTCTGGTGATCACCAGTGATAAATGTTATATTCCCCATCAGGACGGAGAGGCCCATCGCGAAGACGATTCCTTGGGCGGACTTGAGCCCTATGCGGCGAGCAAAGCCTGTGCTGAACATGTCTGTGCAGCTTACCAGGCCAGTTATTTTTCGCAAGGCCATCCCGTTCTGGCCAGCGCCCGTGCAGGCAATACTTTGGGCGGGGGAGATTGGGCTGCAGACCGTCTGATTCCCGATATGGTTCTGGGATTTTTGCGACAAGCGCCTGTGTTGATTCGTAACCCTGCTTCGGTTCGGCCTTGGCAACACGTCTTGGAGCCCCTGAGTGGTTACCTCTTGCTCTGCCAGCGACTGTGGTCTGACCCCCACCTGGCTGGTGGCTGGAATTTTGGCCCTGTCGAAGAAGATTTAAAACCCGTTGCTTGGCTGGCAAACTCCCTTTTAAGCCGCTTGGGCAATGGTGCCAATTGGGTTCAAGACTGCTCAAAGGCTCACCCGGCTGAAACGGCTCTTTTGGGGCTGGATTGGGCCAAAGCGCACAATCAACTGGGCTGGTCCCCCCGCCTGCGTTTGACGCAAACATTGGACTGGATTGCCGATTGGTATCTGGGCTGGCAGGCGGGACAGGATCTGCGTCACTTGAGTTTGAGCCAATTAAAACACTATTTGGAGATCTCCCTATGAGCTTGCACTCCCCTCTCTGTCGCTTTTGCCAGGCAGCGCTGACTGAAACCTTTGTCGATTTGGGCATGTCTCCCCTTTCCAATGCATATATCAGCCCAGATCAGCTCTCCCAAGGTGAGCGCTTTTACCCTTTACATGCCTTTGTCTGTTCGGCCTGCTGGTTGGTTCAATTGGAAGAATTTGAAAGCCCCGAAGCGATTTTTTCAGATTATGCTTATTTTTCTTCGTACTCCGACAGTTGGTTGGCTCAATGCCAAAAATATGCCCGTGAAATCAGCCTAAGATTAGGTTTAAACGCCCAGTCACAGGTGATTGAAGTGGCCAGCAACGATGGCTACCTTTTGCAGTATTTTGCCCAGGCTGGAATTCCTATCTTGGGGATTGAGCCTGCCGCAAATGTGGCTGAAGTGGCGCTTTCCAAAGGGATCCCAACCGAGGTCATCTTTGTTGGGGCAGATACCATTCCCCCGCTGTTAAAAAACCATGCCCAGGCTGACCTGTTGATCGGCAATAATGTTTTGGCCCATGTGCCGAATATTTGCCGTTTTGTGTCTGGTTTAGCACTTTTGCTCAAAGCCGAAGGCGTCTTGACAATGGAGTTTCCCCATTTGCTGCAATTGATTGCCCAACGACAGTTTGACACAATCTACCATGAGCATTTTTCTTATCTCTCGCTCTTGGCTGTTGAAAAAATATTCGCTGCGGCGGGTTTGACACTCTTTGACGTGGAAAGCCTGCCCTCCCATGGGGGCTCTTTGCGGATTTATGCCCAACACAGTGAAAGTGGCAAGCAGCCCCATTCTGGGCGTTTGGAAAACCTGCGGCTGCAGGAGCAGCAAGCGGGTTTGGACAAGATCGCTACCTATCACAACTTTGCTGCAGAGGTCCGCAAACTTAAATACAGCTTGCTAAACACCCTGATTGCCATCAAACAGGCTGGAAAGACCCTTGTGGGCTATGGAGCACCAGCCAAAGGCAATACCCTGCTCAATTATTGTGGGATTCGCACAGATTTTTTGGACTATACCGTGGATCGCAGCCCACACAAACAGGGGCTCACTCTGCCCGGGGTGCATATTCCCATTTTGGCACCTGAAGCCATTTTTACTACTCAGCCTGATTATGTGTTGATTTTGCCCTGGAATATCAAAGACGAAATCATGGAGCAGATGACAGAAATTCGAACCTGGGGTGGAAAGTTTATCCTGCCGATACCCGAGGTTCAAATCTTGTGATTTTTACGGAGCTGCCCTTGGCGGGGGCCTATTTAATCGAGCCCGAACGCCACGAAGATCAGCGGGGTTTTTTCGCCCGCAGTTGGTGTCGGCGAGAATTTGCTGAAATGGGTCTTAATCCCGAATTGGTACAGTGCAATATTTCAAATAATCGCCACAGAGGGCTGATTCGGGGGATGCATTTGCAAATTCCGCCCCATGCAGAATGCAAATTGGTGCGCTGCACCCAAGGAGCCATTTTTGATGTCATTCTCGATTTGCGGCCAGATTCCCTCAGTTTTAAAACGTGGTATGGCCTGGAATTGTCTCAAGAGAACCACAAGATGTTATATATCCCCACAGGGCTGGCTCATGGGTTTCAGACCTTAAGTGATTTCAGCGAGGTCTTTTACCAAATGTCTTGCGAATTTCATCCGCAGAGTGCCAGAGGCGTGCGTTGGGATGACCCTGAATTTCAGATAAACTGGCCCTTGCCCCATCCGCAGCTCTCCGAACGCGACCAGGCTTTTCCCTGCGTTTCTGATTTGGGTACTTTGGACTGGTTTTGAGGCAGACTTCTGCCAGTGAGGTATAATGCAAGAGAATCAAAATCAGTTGGAAAATCAATACTGAGGCCACTATGCAAAATATTGTGATGTTTAAACCCCTGATCGAACAAGAAGAGATTGAAGCGAGTAAAACAGCACTTGAGTTGGGCTGGTTGGGCATGGGAAGCCTGGTCAGTGAATTTGAAAGTGAACTCAAAAAGTATATCGAAGCCCCTGACAGAGAGCTTGTTGTCTTGAGTACCGGACATGCCGCGCTGCATTTGAGCTTATTATTGGCGGGAGTGACGCAGGGTGATGAGGTGATTACGCCCTCTTTTAATAATGTTGCAGATTTCCAAGCAATTTTGGCGACAGGGGCTGAGCCGGTCTTTTGCGATATCTTGGACAATACGCTTTGTATCGACCTGGAAAAAGCGGAAAAGTTGATCACCCCCAAAACAAAAGCTATGATTGTGATGGATTATGGCTGCCATTTTTGTGAACATGAAGACATCGCCCGCTTTGCAGAGAAATACAATTTGCGCATTGTTCATGATGCCGCACATTCGTTTGGTTCACGGTATAAGCAAAAAATGGTGGGCAGTTTCTCGGATATGACCATGTTTAGTTTTGATCCGATTAAAAACATCACCTGTCTCGATGGGGGAGCTTTAATTGTAAAAAGCCCCGAAGAATTACGCATTCTTCAAGAGATGAGATTTGTGGGGATGGGACAAGCGGCCTCTGTTTTGTATCAAAACAAACGGGTCTGGTCCTATGATGTGCAAAGACTGGGCTTTCGCTACCACATGAACAATATGCATGCCGCAATAGGGTTGGCCCAATTAAAAAAAATGGATCGGATCAAACAGAGCCGCCAAGCGGCTTGCGTATATTATAATACCCGATTTGCCGAAATGCCCTTTATCCGCACTCCCGATACCACCTTTGAAGATACCACCCCTTTTATGTATTTTATCCGGGTCCCCGCCGAACACCGGGATCCTCTGCGCATTTTTATGGATCAACAGGGCTGTGAAAGTGGCGTGCATTGGAAACCAGGGCATCAATTTAGCCTGTTTAAAAATTACAGATGCGGTGATTTGAGTGTGACTGAAAAAATGAGTGAAGAATTGATCACCTTGCCGCTCTATTCTTGTATGGATTTTAAAATCATTGATCAGGTTGTCGATTTGATTCATGAATATTTCGTGAAGAATCCTGTTTGAGGGCCCAGATGAAGTTCATTTCAGACCAAGCGTATATTTCAAAATTTGCAGATATTGGGGACTCCATCCGTGGCAACACCCTGACGATTGAAGCGGGTGCTCGGATTGAATCTTTTGTCAAAATACTCTTTGCTGGGGGCAATGAAAATATTTTTATTGGTCAAAACAGCCATGTCAACTCAGGCACAACCCTCTATTCAGGCAATGGTATCAAAATTGGCAATAATGTTTTAATTGCTGCCAATTGTACTTTTGCACCTGTCAATCACGAATACAGCTCAAAAGAGATTCCAATTAATCAGCAGGGATTCCGACCCAGCAAAGGGGGAATCGTGATCGAAGATGATGTCTGGATCGGGGCAGGAACAGTTCTGCTCGATGGCACAACCATTCGTACAGGAGCTGTCATTGGTGCCATGTCGCTTGTCAGAGGTGAAATCCCGGCACATTCGATTCATTCTGGTAACCCGCTCAAACTGATGGGTTACCGGAAATAATCAAGCGCTATTTCGGTAAAAATTCCAAAAGCAAATTGGAATTTTGACCCACAATAGCAAAAATAGAATTTTTTGCTTCGACAAATTTTTTCCAACGCTCTTTTTTCAGTAAAACACCATTTTCCAAATCATTTGCAGTATTCGCATTTAAAAGAATATGTTGGAAATGCTGTATATTCATGGGAAATAAAACATTATAAATATAATTATGAATAATTTCTCGGGGATAACTATTTTTACCAAAGAGAGAGTTGTAGTCTTTACAGACTTCTTCCATCAAAACTGCCAATTCATAGGTAAAATCTTTGCCTGAAAATGCAGTACCTGAATCCACCGTAAACCCAGCCAGGATGTCAGAGATATAACCAACCTCAAAATGGCTGAGCAATTTGGTCGTGACCATAAAATCCCAAAGAGCAAATTTCCCCCCTTCTAGACAAAACAAAACATCTTGTTTTACAAATTCAGGCAAAACAGATTTTCTGTAAATACAGGATTGGGGACAAACACCCGACAATAAAGCCCTTTGCAATTCTTTTTGGGTGTCAATAATTTGGTTCTTTTCGTAAAAGGGGCCGTATTGGAAATCAACCCCTTGATCGGGTCGGATCGCAATATAGCCACCGGCCACCATTCCCAACCAGGGGTGCGCCTGAAAAAAAGGCACCGTGTTTTCTAAATGATGGGGCAAAAGCCAATCATCATCCGCACTCAGTATAACCAATTCGGTGGTGCAAGTTTCGATCAATAATTGCCAAAGTTCGGGCAAATGCCCTGTACCGAGATTTTGATCACGGTGGATCACGCTGATCTTGTCTGGCATAAGTTGGGTTAATTCATCACAATATGCTTTGGTTCCATCCGTAGATCCGTGGTTGATAATGATTAACTTCCAATGTGAATACGTCTGTTTTAAGACCCCCTCGACAGCGCGCTTTAAATAGCCCACTCGGTTATATGTGACTAAGGCAATGGTGACCGTAAAATCCGTGACCGCTGGCAAAATATGCAAATAGGCCTGTTTATCCAGTATCTCGAAAAAGGGACTCAACCACGCAGGTGGGTCTTGGGGCAGAGAGCGATCATAGCGGCGATACAAAAGCAAGATCAATTGGCATGCCCAATCCGAAGGCAAGGCCTGGACGCGCCCAATGGCTTGATTTAATAAATCTCGCCCGGAATACATCAAGCGATAACTCCAAAGTGCCATATCGTTCAAACTGCGATAGCGTTCGCCCCAATTCGATTGCCAATGCGTTTGAATTTCAGTCTGCGAAAATGCCAACGCCTCTTGCGCACAGGCCTCTGCCAGGGATAAAAATTCTTCGAGAGAATGCCAAGATGGCAGCTCTTTCAACTCCAGCACCTCGGCCATAAACTGCTCATCAATCTGAATATCCTGGAGTTGTAAGTGGTCGATAAAAGTGGATTGAACGGGAGTGACCAAAATATTAATGTTTTCAGATTGGGGCGGGTCGAGCCAAAGCTGCTCGGGACACAAAACAATTTTATCGAAATAATGCCCATTTATCTCTGAGGCTTGATTGCTGTTGAGAGACAAAACCTCAATGAATCTGCTTTGGGCTTGGCCGGCATAAGCACCATTTTGAAAAGAAAAGTGTTTGTAATTTAAGCAAATTTCAGTTGAAAACAATGGGTTATAAGAAACTTCATCGGTAAAAATAAGTACTGTCAGCTTTAAGTCTTGTATTTTTGCCAATATTTTCAAATATTTTTTTAGAAGTTCAGAATCAGGCCCTGAAATGAGCAAATAATAAGCAGTCATGGAAGTCGTTCATCCCCTCGTACTTTCAGTAGATTCTGAATTTAGCTCTACAGATTGTACCTTATTTTTGGCCTGAAATTGTTTCAACTTTGCTGCCCACTTTGAGGCTGGTTTCCAATTCTGAAATAATCAGCTCCCCGGCGTTGAGGCCCTGCAGAATCTCGGCCTGATCGTCGTTCT
>CAZRFI010000260.1:0-5260 GCA_964598905.1 uncultured Candidatus Sericytochromatia bacterium
GCAAGCTCTGCACCGCGCCAATACAGCGATCTGCGCCAAGTTACATTCAAACAACGCAAAGCCAATCAAACGATTAAGTCTTATTCCAAGCTCCAACCCAGCGATGAAGATAAAATCAACTCAGACATTTGCCAAGACCTCGCCGCTCGCACCGACGGCTATCGCCAGCTGAATGTGGCTATTTTGGACGAAATTATGCGCAGCCCCAGAGAAATCGAAGCCGACGATGGCAAAGTCATGACAGCCCAACAGGCCTGGGTCTTAAAGCGGCACCCCCTCTTTTATCCCGTCCAAAGTGCCAAGTCCCCCTGAATGCTAACGCGGGGAGGGTTCAGGCCCCAAAGAGCCCTGTAATTTGCGCATACGCCCATAAAATTCAAGCACCTTTTGCCACTTTCTCAGGCCCCAAAAAGGGCGGGCCAAAACCGTCTCCACCCGTTGTTGAGCCTCAGGGGTGGGCATGCGAAAAATAAAAAAGCTGCGCAAAGAGGCCTGAAAGATAAAGTCAAAATGGGCATGTACCTGTTTTTCCAATTCGACTTCGCGCAAGAGACCTGCTTGGGCAAAGAAGTTCTCCCACCAGCGGGAACTGCTCCAGGTCAAATGGCCCATGGCCGGGATCGGCGGTTCGAGCTGATCGGCCAGCAAATAGGCAAAAGGCTGATGCTGTTCCAGGGCCTCGCGGTTCTCGGCCAACTCCAGGGGAAAGGTCTCGCCAAAGACGCGATCTCTGCCATAAGCGGGAATGACAAAATAAAACAGGGAATTGGGCGCACAGCAGCTAAGCAATTGCGCCAGGGTAGGAGCCAGGTTTTGGGGCAAAAGATGTTCCCAGATATCAAAACCGAGCAGGGTATCAAATTGCAGACCTTGGGCCTGGTAGGCTTCGAGGACAGTTTCAATCGGGCCAAGATCTATCACTGCTTTGACAGCATCGGGCGCAAAGGCCAAAGCCCCTTCGGAAAACTCAATCCCTTTGACCTGCAGCTGAGGGTTCTGACAAAAAGGGGCCAAAATATCCCCGCGCCCACAGCCCAATTCCAAGATGGACTTGGGCCTTAAAAAATCCACAACCGTGGAAATAAACAGATTGCGGATTTTGACCTTGCCCCGGCGATAACCTGAATGGCGCTGAAAATAGTCAGAGCCATAATAATCTGTTTCCAGAATTGATTGCAGCAGGTCGTGATAATCCTGCTCCGACTCAATTTGAATCACCGGCATTTCGGCCGCATCGGGGATATGCAGGGTTTTGAATTGATGGATTTTCATGGATAGAGTCCTTTTTTTGTCTGCGCGTGGCTGGCCTTGAGAGCGGGGCCAATCAATTCTATTTTGTTGGTCCAGAGATAGCCCGAAAAGTCAGCAGGGACCTGTTTGAGTTGCGCCAAGTTGTCGATGCCTGCAGTGCCGGGATCGCCCTGGGCATAAGGCCCCAAGAGAATCACCTCAGTGCCCACGGCCTTCAGGCGGTGTAGAAACAGATTTGGCCAGCCCCAGAGCCAAGGCCCGACGTTCAGGGGCACCATGATTGTGCTCTGGCGACAGGCAGGGGGCACCCATCCACTCCAGCCCAGGGCCAGGTATTGACCCAGGCATTGCATCAGGCCCTTGCGCGACCAGACCCGGAGATCGGTCCTCGCAGAGGCCACTTGCTGGGGCGATCTGAGCAATTGGGCCGCGCGAAAGGTTGGGGCATCGCCGCCATAGGCCCCCCAAACCAAGTGCCGCCATTCAGGTTGCTGGCGCAGGAGCTGGGCCAGGAGATCCGCCTCGTGGGCTTCATTGCTTTTAAAGTTGATCAAAAACCGACCCTGGGGAAAAGCCGCAAAGACCTCGTTTAAAGTGGGCATCAGCCCTTTGCCACGCCCGCGCAGAGGAAAGCTGCGGCCCCCATCAGCTGTATAGCCATGGCCAATATCCAGGTTTTTAAGGTAGGCCAGGCTCTGTTCACGGGTCACTCCTTTGCCATCGGTGCGGCAGTCGAGGGTCCAGTCGTGTAAAACTGCAAAAACGCCATCGCGGGTGGGGTGTATATCCAGCTCAACGACTGAGGCCCCTGCCGCAAAAGCTTCAGCCATTGAGGGCAAGGTGTTTTCGAGATAGGTGTGAGTGGGAGGCTCAATACGCTGGGCAGTGCAGGTGTCGGATTTAAGCCCCTGGCGGTGAAAGGTCTGATGCACGCCTCGGTGGGAGAGCAATTTTATTCCACCCGGCACAGGGCCGACCCGCCATGCGGCATTCCAAAGATAGACCGCCAGCAACACACAGAATCCAGCTAGAAAAAGTTTCAGTTTTGGCATGGCTTTTTGTCTATACAGATTTAGAGCTGAATGAACCCATTCTCAAAAAATTAAATACCCAAACAGCGCGTTAGTCTATTTTGCGAACCCTGTGATTGTCACGGTCGGCAATATACATCACTTGGCCATCAAAGAAAATGCCCGTTGGGGCATTGACCTTGCCCTCCGCCAGTGGGCCATCGACAAAGCCCGGCGGAATACCCCGAATCAAACTCGATACTGTGCCATCAGGCGTCATTTTGCGCACAGCATTGCCATTAAATTCGACAAAATAGAGATTGCCCACAATATCTGTGGTCAGCGAGACAGGGCCATTTAAAAGTGCCTCGGCAGCAGGCCCATCTGTGGCCCCTTGGCTGCGGGCCCCCGCGCCGACCACGGTGCTAACTGTGCCATCGCTGGTTATCTTACGAATGGCGTGGTTGCCGTCATCGGCCACATAAAGCCCCCCGGAGGTCATGACGACATCGCTCGGACGGCGAAACAGGGCTTCACTGCCCCGGCCGTCTTTGAGACCATTGCTGTTATCTGCGGCCCCCGCCAAGGTGGTCACTTCGCCACTGGGAGAGATTTTGCGAATTAAGTTATTGGTTTGATCAGCCACATAAAAATTTTTTTCGGCATCACGCGTAATCCCGGTGGGGTTAAAGAAACTGGCTTCCAGCGCAGGCCCATTGGCAAAGGCATTTTTGCCATTGCCCGCCAGGGTCGAAACCGTGCCATCGGGCGCAATTTTACGTATGCGGTGGTTGCCCGAATCGGCCACATAGAGATTGCCCTGGAGATCCAAAACCAAATCCCAGGGATTGCGAAATTGGGCCTGATCGCCCGCCCCGTCTTTATAACCCGCCACACCTGTCCCGGCGAAGGTGGTCACACCACTGGCTGTAATTTTGCGAATCACGTGAGCGCCTTCGTCGGCGACATACACAGTGCCAGCGCCATTGCTGACCACCCCTGTGGGCGCATAAAAGCGCGCTTCTTCCAGCGTGCCATCTTTGCTCACTTGCTCGCGGGTGCCTGCGACGGTGGAAATTTTACTAAATACAGGCAGCATCACACCCGGTTCAGCCGTGGGCGAAGGCGCACCAACAGCGGGACTGCTGCTGGGATTGGAATTGCTGGCCGGTGTAGCGGTGCTGCAGGCCGTCAGGCAAAGAGCAAGTAAGAGGGGGGATAGCTGGCGCATCTGAGAAAATCTCCTTATAGCTGGGGGCGGGATGGATTCATTTTACTTGAACAACCAGCGGTGCACCAGCTTGGTATAACGCGGCATGACCACATAAACCATATTAAACACCACCAGCCCGGTCACACAGAGGGTTGCGAGATAGTGATTCTGGGGCAGCCCCGCCACTTGCAAAAGCGGCACGACAATCAGGGGCATCAGCAGCACCAAAGGGTAAATCGCCGACCAGGTGATTAAAAATTGTTTCCAGCGCACAGGTAATTTGGCCTTGGCACCTTCAGGGGCAAACCAAAAATCCAAGCCACTGCGCACAAAGAAATCATCATCCCCCGAGAGCAAGGGCAAGACCTTTTCAATCAGGCGCTTGCGGTCCGCTGAGAACAACCAGTTTTGCAGGTGGTTATGGGTATCAAAGCGAATTATCACGGTATTGGTGAGGGTGAGATCGGGAATCGGGCGGATCGTCTGCCAATCGAGCAGCCCCGGATAGCTGCGGCAAATCGGTCCAATCTCGTTGAGCCAGGCCTCGTATTGGCTGTGCATGCCATCGCGCACCCGGTGGGTGATCACCACTGTCGCCCCGGAAGCGGCCATGTCTGTGAATTGAATTTCGTTGCTCAAATTTGACTTTCCTTTGAGGCCCTGCGCAGATTTCAGCACAAAGATAAGTTTTTATTATAGCGTTTTGATTGAGCCGCTTGTTAAAATGCCTCCCATGAATATCCCCCACACCGAATCGTTGAACGCCTTGCCTGTGCTGCGTTATTTCCCGTTTGAATCCGGCAAATATGACGTATCTACCCCTGGTTTGATCCACCTTCAGGTCGAAACAGAGACACCTGAAAGGCGGCTCTTTCAAATCGACCAGAACCACCCAATTTATCTGAACAACAAACAGCAATGCCGCCAAGAAAACATAAACAAATATTATCTGGAACAAGATCTGAACCCGGCCTGTCAACGTTTAGTGAATCAGACGATCGTGGACCATCTCTGCAGGGCCTACCCACAGTGGTTTCAGTTTGAACACCCCATCTTGAATTGTCTTTTGAGCGGAGATCAACTCAAACTCTCAGCCAAGTTTGAATTACAGGCCCACTCCAAATACCTGAATTTATTTGATGCTTTGGCATCACAGCTGCAAGAAGATCTGGCCATTTGGCAATTACAAGAGAACCAAGACTGGCTGGCAGCCCTGCATGTCTGCGCGCCGAATCATTGGGCTCCAGCCGAAAAAATTGGCAAAACATTTGCCGAGGTGCATCAAAGTGTGCCAGGCATGGAAGCCCAGCGCGGGAATTATCTGCCGATGCTCAAAGGCCTGATTCAAAAACCCGCTTTTTGCCGCTTTATCTGGGACCTCAAAACCAGCTCTCGCCTGAATCATCATCCATTGGCTCCGGCAGATATCTTGCCTGAAAACTGGCAATTGCCGCCCTTTTCACTGGCAGCTCCCGAACTGTATGTGCGCGTCGAACGGCAGGTTCTTTATGGTCTGCCTGCTTGCCAAGCTGTGCTCTTTGCGATTCGCACCTATCTCTACCCGGTGCAAGCATTGGATTTAGCCGGTTTACAAGGACTCGCAAGGGCCCTAAACACCATGCCCCATGATTTACTGCACTACAAAGGGCTGGAAAAGAGCCGGGGAGACATGCTCAGCTGGCTGGCTGAATTGAGCGCAAGAAATTGCTGAATGCTGAGACCTTCACGCAGGCAAAGGCGAGAGCAAATCCCAGAGATTGCCATAGAGGTCTTCAAAGACGGCAAC
>CAZRFI010000260.1:5360-7089 GCA_964598905.1 uncultured Candidatus Sericytochromatia bacterium
CATCGACGAGCAAGGCCACAGAGACAATATTCTGGATCATGGTTTACTTCAACTTTCGTGTCATTGCTTTTAAAATTTCTCGTTCAGAGTGTCTTCCACCAGATGTTTGGGGCTTGAATCGTTTGCCGCAAAAACCTGTTTTAGCTCTTTGGCGAGGAATTTGGGATAGACATTCGTTATTTCAAGCTCATCTGGCGCGACCCATTTAAAATTATGCCATTTGCCATTTTCGCAAATTTTGAATTCGGATTGGGCAAAAAGTGAACTTTCAGGTTGTAATTCCACACGGTAATACAGACAGAGTTCATGGAATTTCTCCTGAGACACATCTTCGACAAAAAACTGCTCGTTGATCCAGAGCAATTGGGCAAAGGCAATCTCTTCTTTGAGTTCTTCTTTGAGCTCTCTGCGCAGGGCCCTTTCACTGGATTCATGCAGCCCTACCCGCCCACCCGGAAGGTAATAATAGGGCAAACCCGGCTCGCTCATCACAAGCACGTGCTCTCCCATCAGGATCACAGCAGCGACGCGGTAGTTAAACCGGCCTTGGTCGGTCACAAAAGTGAGATCAGTCATGGCAAAAGTCGCACGCGTTATAAATTGCTCAAAAGTGAAGGCAGACCTTTAAACAAATCTGCGGCGGAGGGCTCGCCCTCGCCCCCATTGTCCCCATTTGCGCCACCGCTCCGGCCAGAAGAAAGCGCCATCTTCAAACCCTTGGCAAAGTCGGGATTGTCTTTACAGGCAGGGGGAATTCTGGAGACATCGGTTTTGCCGCAATTTGTTACATCTGCACCCAACTTGGCACATTTACCAAAAGCCACTCCGATCTCATAACAATTGACGTTCTGGGATACAGACTGGTTGAGGGAAGCTGTTTTGGGCAAACGGGCCTGCACCACTTTCAGGCGCTGGGCAGCGTCTTTGTATCTGGGGGCATAAGTGACAATCGCTGAGTAGGCTTCTTTGGCCTGGGCAAAGCGGCCCTGCAGTTGGGCATTGATACCCAGCTTATAACTGGCTTCCAACCATTGTTTTTTTTGTTCAAATTCCCGGTTTTGTTCGCGCACAGCGAGGTATTGGCTCACCACAGCCAAACGTTTTTGGGCGTCTTTGTAATTTGCTTTCAGCGCCAAAACGCGTTGGTAATTGGTTTTGGCCTGGGCAAACTGACCATTGAGCTGTTGATCATAGGCCTGGGCATAGGTCGTTTTGAGGGTGTCTTCCAATTGCTTCTGCTGGTGGTTCTCATAGGCTTTTTTGGCTTGGGGATAGAATTTTTGCTGTTCTTTGAATTTGGGATTGACAGCTTGGACTTGAGCCAAGGCGTAATAGGCGCGGGGATAGTCCTTTTCTTGCAGGGCCTTGACCCCCAATTCGTACAGGGCCTCAACAGGGGCATTGTCTTTGGCCTGCATCAAAGCCCCAATCGTCTGGTCGTATTCTGTGGCTTTTTTTTCTTTGAGCCAGTCCAACTCTGCCGTGAGGCTGGCTTGGGCTTTATTGAGGTTTTCCTCGCGCCAAACGAGTTTTTTGACCTGTTTCTGCAATTGTTTGTTTTCAGTCTGAAGCGAATGAATATTTAAATAGCCCCATAATCCCATGACTGCGGCACTCAGCAAGCAGCCAACCGCAAAGGGGATCAGGTTTTCTTTGAAATTTTTCATGTTTTACATTTCCCTTTCAGAGTGTATCACACTGCTTTGGTTGAAAGGTCAGAGCGGCTTTT
>CAZRFI010000261.1:0-1995 GCA_964598905.1 uncultured Candidatus Sericytochromatia bacterium
TTTCGCAAAAATACAGCTTACACGACTGGAAACAATACCTGCCCGATACCGCTTATCGTCGCAATTTGTATATGCTCGAAATCCTTGAAGAGAGTCTGCCAGCCCATTTGCCGCTCTGGGAGCAGCGGATTTTGCGAATTCTCGATGTGGGAGCCGGAGACTGGTGTTATGCCCCTGCCATCTACCAGTTTTTTCGCTATGCCCACAGCGAAGTGCCGCGCAAGGTGTATTTAACGGGCGTGGAGCTCGACCCCTATCGGATTGACGATGAGGGCTATAGCCGTGTCGATTACGCGCTCTCGTATATCGACCCCGTGGCTTCCCAATGCCGCTACCTGATTCAAGACATTGGCGATTATGCGCCCGAATTGCCTTACCATGCCATTTTGCAGTTTTTACCTCTGGTGCTCGAAGCCGCCCATCTCTTTTGGGGGTTGCCGTTGAAGTATTACCATCCCCAACAATCCCTGCACCACTTACTCGAACTTCTCTCCCCCGAAGGCGCCATGTTGGTGGCCAACGAAATTCCCCCAGAATTTGAGTGCCAATTGCAATTGTGGCAATCCGAAGGCCAAAGCCCTTTTCTGGAAGGGGCCTTTTATTCGCGTTTTCGTCAGGCTCTGACGGGGTTTGTCTCTGCCATTGCCAAGGCCCCATGAAACCTTTTTTTAAGATGTGCGTCTTAAAGTTCATGCATCTGGATTTAAGCAAAAACAGATGGCCCTTTTGAACCTTTGAAAAAATTTGTTACCCTGAATCAAGAACAACGAATGAACGAAAGAAGGATCCCTCCATGGTTCTGAAAAATACCCTGTCCAAAGTCACCTTGCTCTCTTCCGCTGTCGCTCTGCTTGCCTTGGCTGCTTGCGGTCCCGCTCCCGTTACCCCAGGTCAGCCCACCACAGGCAAATTAAACGCCGTCTCCGTGAGCGAACTTTCCAAAGGTGGCACCGATTCCAAAACCAGCGTTTACCTCTCTTGGGAAGGCATCTCCTCGGGTGCTACCACGATTAAGTTTTTCCGCCGTGAAGCAAACCAGAGTTCCGATCAGGTCACCAATATCACGACCCTCGACAACAAAGGTCAAACCACCTTTACTGACGAAGATCCCAGTCTGACTGCTGGAAAAACCTATGTCTACAACCTGCGCGGCGATAATTCAAACGCCGTTCCCGTGGTAAATGCCCAAAGCAAAGCCCTGGAAGTGATCTCTGCCAACGATATCAACGGCTTTAAACTGCTCAAACCGGCCCAGAACGACGCCATTCTTAAAGATCCCCTCGGCCAAGGCGTGGAGTTTGAATGGGAAGATGCAGGCACCAACCTTTACCATGTTCAGGTCTCCGATCTCGGTGGAACCGTGCTTTGGGGCGCGATCACCAAAAACACCAAAATTTCTTACGGCACCCGTACAGGTTCCGATAAATTGGGTGGCGTGAATACCGCTCAAGATCCCAAATTGGTGGTCCCCTTGGCCCTCACCAATCGCCTCAAAATTACCAGCACAGCACCCAACAGCAGCCGCAATGAGTTGATCTTCAAAGGGATTGGTACCAACACCCAGTACCGCATTCAGGTCAGTGCGATTCGCACCACCCCCAATATTGGTGACTTGGCTGGTGCCAGCGCAATTGCCATGCGTCCCGCCGAAGAAATCCGCTTTATTGCACAATAAACCCGCTTGGCAGGTCTGACCTGCCAGACAAAAGTACTTTAAAAGGACCGCTTTCAAGCGGTTCTTTTTTTGATGTTATGTATCAAGTAAAGCCTTTTAAAGCGACTGACAAAAACATACTAGACAGTTCACGAAGTACGCAAAGTGCTGAGTGGAGAGCGTTTTACCCTCGCAGGCTGGTTTCACTGAGATAGCAAAGATTAAGAAAATACTTATTTTTGTTTATCTTTGCAATAAAGCGCCTGCGGCATTCCTCTGCAAAACCAAAAAAAAATTGGGCTGAGATCAGTCTTTGAGATTCTTTTGCAAAAGCGGATAAA
>CAZRFI010000261.1:2095-7074 GCA_964598905.1 uncultured Candidatus Sericytochromatia bacterium
AAAAAAAAATTGGGCTGAGATCAGTCTTTGAGATTCTTTTGCAAAAGCGGATAAAAAGATCTGTTTTTAATTCCGAGTATCTTGTCTGCTTTTGTGTCAAATGGTAGCATGATGGTATACGTACAAAGTGACGAAGCGGGTATTCCATGAAAATTTCTGCCGTTGAAGAATATGGCCTGCGTTGCCTCCTGCAATTGGCGCGCAGTCAAGCTGACGAACTGCTCTCCGCTGAAGATATTGCCGAAAAAGAAGGCCTCTCAGTGGCTTATATCGAAAAAATTCTGGCCCAATTACGCAAAGTCGGCCTGGTGCGCAGTGTGCGCGGCATGTACGGCGGTTATCAATTGGTGCGCTCACCCGAATTGATCACGGTGGGTGAGCTTGTCCGTGCCGTCGATGGTGATTTTTTCACGGATATTTGCCAGCATTTTTCCGGCAATCAAAACGCCTGTATTCACAGTGGTGGCTGCAGCGTGCGTCCGGTCTGGCTGATGGTCGCCCGCCATCTCTACCGCATCTTGGATCACCTGACCCTGGCCGATCTGCTCAACGAAGAAGGCAATCTGGAAAAACAGCTTTTTTCAGATTTCCCCCTGCCTCTGCAAATGGCCCGCTAAGACAAGATTATGTTCAAACCCAATGAGAACCCAATGAGGATAATATGCAAACCCAAATGACCCCAACCATCGAAATCCGCAATTTACACGCCAATGTGGGCGACAAACCCATTCTCAAAGGTGTCAATCTGACCGTTTACCCCGGTGAAATTCATGCTCTGATGGGCCCCAATGGCTCCGGCAAAAGCACTCTCTCGCACGTGCTGATGGGTCACCCCAACTACACAATTACCCGTGGCGAGGTCTTTTTTAAAGGTCAAAATCTGCTGGAAATGTCGCCTGATGAACGGGCCCGTGCCGGCATGTTTTTGGCTTTTCAATACCCGATGGTGATTCCTGGCGTGAAGGTCTTTCAGTTTCTGCGCAATATGCTCAAGGCCCGCAAAGGCGGCGACGTCTCCGTCAAAGAGTTTCGCCAGGTCTTGCAAGAAAAAATGAAACTCCTGAACATGCGTGAAGAATTTGTCAAACGCTACCTCAACGAAGGTTTTTCTGGCGGTGAAAAAAAGCGCCATGAAATTCTCCAGATGGCACTCTTGCAGCCCGATCTCGCCATTCTCGACGAAACCGACTCGGGGCTCGATATCGACGCCCTGAAAACGGTCTGCGAAGGCATCAATGCCGTTGCAGCCAGCCACAGCGCGATGGGGATTTTGATCATTACCCATTATCAGCGCATGTTGAACTATATCGAACCCCAGTTCATCCATATTCTGTTTGAAGGCCAGATCGTTAAATCGGGCGGAAAAGAATTGGCCCTGGAGCTGGAAGCCCATGGCTATGAACAGATTGAACACGAATTCCGCGCGGCTTTGGCCGTTTAAGGAGAAAAAAAATGGCAACCTTAACGAATCCAGCCAATCAGGCCCTCGAAAACCCCGAAATTCTCAGCGGCAAAGACAAAACCCGCGCCGAGCTGGAGGATCTCAACAAAGATTATAAATACGGCTTTCACGATCCCGAAGACAAGTATGTCTTTAAATCTGAAAAAGGCCTGACCGAAGACATTGTGCGCCGGATTTCGGCGATGAAAAACGAGCCCGAATGGATGCTCGACTTCCGCCTGCGCGGCCTGCGCCTGTTCAACGAAAAGCCCATGCCCACCTGGGGCAATAGCGAATTGTTGAATGAAATTGACTTTGGCAATATTCATTATTATGTGCGCTCTTCAGAACGTTCCGAAAACAATTGGGACGATGTGCCTGAGTATATTCGCGAGACCTTTGACCGCCTCGGCATTCCCGAAGCTGAGCAGAAGTTCTTGGCAGGTGTGAGCGCCCAGTATGAGTCCGAAGTGGTCTACCACAGCGTGCGCGAAGACCTGGAAAAACAGGGCGTGCTGTTTATGGACATGGACACCGGCCTGCGTGAACATCCGGAGATTATTAAAAAATACCTGGGTACAATTATCCCCACGGGCGACAATAAATTCTCGGCCCTCAACTCTGCTGTCTGGAGTGGTGGCAGCTTTATTTATGTGCCCAAAGGTGTCAAAGTGGCAATCCCGCTGCAGGCCTATTTCCGCATCAATACCGAAAATATGGGCCAATTCGAGCGCACCCTGATCATTGCTGACGAAGACAGCTCTGTGCACTATATCGAGGGCTGCACGGCCCCGATTTACAGCACCGATTCGCTGCACTCAGCCGTGGTCGAGCTGATCGCCATGAAAGGCGCCAAAATCCGCTATACCACCATTCAGAATTGGTCCAACAATGTCTTTAACCTCGTAACCAAACGCGCAATTGCCCACGAAAACGCCACAGTTGAATGGGTCGACGGCAACCTCGGCTCAAAACTGACGATGAAATACCCGGCGGTCTGGCTCAAAGGTGAAGGCGCCAAAGGTGAGATTCTCTCAATTGCCTGGGCCGGCAAAGGCCAGCACCAAGACGCGGGTGCCAAAATTTTGCATCTGGCTCCCAATACCTCTTCGGTGATCACCTCAAAGTCGATCAGCAAAAACGGTGGCCGCACCACTTACCGCGGCCTGATTAAAGTTTTGCCCGGCTGCCACGGGGTCAAATCCAATGTGCGCTGTGACGCCCTGATGTTGGATGAACTCTCACGTTCGGATACCTATCCGACCATGCAGATCGACGAAGATCAGGCCCAGATCAACCACGAGGCCACCGTCAGCAAAATCAGCGACGAACAGCTCTTTTACCTGATGAGCCGGGGCCTGACCGAAGACGACGCCCGTCTGATGATCGTGAATGGCTTTATCGAGGAGTTCACCAAAGAACTGCCGATGGAATATTCGGTTGAGCTGAACAAGCTGATCCAGCTTGAAATGGAAGGGTCGATTGGGTAAACGCCATGTCAGAAACCACTTCCCCCGAAACCCGTTTGGCTCCAGATTTTCGCAGCCACTACCGCTCAGACTTTTTGCATCAGGCAGCAGAGCCCGAATGGGCCAGTGCGCTGCGCAGCCAGGCCTGGGATCACTACCAGAACCTGCCTGAACCCCTGCCTGTGCAGCGCACCCTGCGCCGCATTCCCCTGCTGGATGACGCCAGTTTAAACGCGGCGATTGGCCTGCCTGTTGACTCAGCCTTTTACAGCAATCGGCGCGCAAGCTGGGGCACACTGGCCGCTTGGGGCGAACTTAGCAACGCCCAAGAAATGACAATTGTCTTGCCCGCTGAACTCAGCGAAAAAGGCCTGATCTTCTGTTCTTTGGCCGAAGCCCTGGAAAAACACAGCGAGAAGATCCTGCCTCACTTGGATCACATTTTGCCTTCAGATAAAAACCGCGAAGCGGCCTTAAATCTGGCCTATTGGCAAAATGGCTTCTTTGTCTATGTTCCGCGCAATTTGCAGATCGCCGAGCCTCTGTATTTGCTTCAAAGCCTGAACCAAGGCCAACAGGCCCTGTTTACCCGCTCTTTGGTTGTGCTTGAACAGGGAGCCATGGCTGCCGTGGTCTGTGATTTTGCCGCTGAAAGTCAATCCGCAGCCAGCCTGAGCCATGACGTCTTGGAAATTGCCCTGGCAGATGCCTCTGAGCTGAAATTGGTACACTTGCAAAACTGGGGACAAGAAGTCCATGCCCACAGCTATACCCAAACCCAATTGGGCCGCGATGCGCGTTTGACCCAGTTCAACCTCTCTTTGGGCGGGTCTTACCACTACGCCCAGAGCCAGACGCTGCTGCAAGACAAAGGCAGTGAGTCGCTGTTTTTGGGGCTGAATATTGGCGGCGGGCAACAGCATTTTCGCCAACAGACCCTGCAAGACCACCGCAGCCCGCACACCAAGAGCGATCTGGTCTATCACAGTGTCTTAAAAGACGAAGCCTATGCCTTTTTTAATGGCCTGATCTATGTCGATCCCCTGGCCCAAAAAAGTGAAAGTGGCCAGGTCAGCAAAAGCCTTTTGCTCAGCGACAAGGCCCGTGCAGACGCCATTCCCAACCTCGAAATTTTGGCTGATGACGTGCAGTCTGGTCACGGGGCTGCGATTGGTTCACTCGATCCTGAGCAGCGTTTTTACCTGATGAGCCGGGGCTTTGACCGCCAGACGGCAGACACCCTGCTGGTGGAAGGTTTTATGGAAGAAGTGCTGCTGCGCTTTCCCCATGCAGACCTGCAGCGCCAAGTGGCAGCCCATCTCTCTCTGCATTTGCTGAGTGAAAGCGACGAGCGGAGCGAAGCATGATCGTAAAGGCCGAAGCCCCTATGTTGCTTGACCTTGAAGCGATCCGGGCAGATTTTCCGATTTTAAAACAGCGTGTGAATGGCGAGCCGCTGATCTATCTCGACAACGCCGCCACCACCCACAAGCCCCAGGTGGTGATCGACTCTCTGGTGCGCTATTACAGCGAACAAAATGCCAATGTCCACCGGGGGGTGCACACCCTCAGCCAACAGGCCACCGATGCCTTTGAGGCTGTGCGCGAGCAGGTTGCCGGCTTTATCAACGCCCCCACTTCGCGCAGTGTGATCTTCACCCGTGGCACAACCGAAGCGGTCAATCTCGTGGCGTATGCCTGGGGCGAAGCTGAGATCCAAGCTGGGGACGTGATCGTGAGTTCGCTGATGGAGCACCACTCCAATTTGGTGCCCTGGCAGCGTCTGGCCCAAAAACAAGGCGCTGAATTGCGTTTGATTCCCCTCAGCGACGAAGGCCAACTCGATCTGGAAGCCGCAGCCAACCTGATCGATAGCCGCACCAAATTGGTGGCCATCACCCAGATGTCGAATGTGCTCGGCACCCTCAACGATATTCCCACTCTGGCCAAAATGGCCCATGCCGTGGGCGCCAAACTCTTTGTCGATGGGGCCCAGAGCGTGCCCCATCTGCCTGTCGACGTTCAGGCCCTGGACTGTGACTTTTTGGCCTTTTCGGCCCATAAAATGG
>CAZRFI010000262.1:0-7051 GCA_964598905.1 uncultured Candidatus Sericytochromatia bacterium
CCGTGCATTTCCACCACCTGTTTGGTAATGGTTAGACCCAAACCACTTCCGCCCGAATTTTGTCGGCGCTGGCGGTTTTGTTCGACCCGATAAAAGCGGTCAAAGATATAGGGGATATCATCTTCGGGAATACCAATGCCCGTATCCTGGACTTTAAATTCCACGCTTTTTTCGTTTAGGCGGCGGCTGATCACGCGAATCTCACCACCGTTGGGTGTGAACTTCACTGCGTTATTGACCAAATTGACCAAAACCTGTGAGAGACGCAATTGGTCGGCATACATCAGTCGCAGATCTGCTTCGATATTCTCCCGAATCACAATGCCTTTTTTCTGGGCCAAGGGTGTAACCGTCTGAATGGCGTCATGAACGACTTTGGGCAGATCAATTTCAGCCACCCGCAGTTTTTCGTGGGCACTTTCGAGTCGGGACAAATCGAGCAGATCGTTGACCAGAATATGCATCCGATCTGCTTCGCGCAGCAGGCTGTTCAAAAACTCATCCCGGATCTTGGGCTCATCTTTGGCCCCCACCATCAGGGATTCCAAGAGCAATTTGATTGAGGCAACAGGGGTGCGCAACTCATGAGAGGCATTGGTAATAAACTCAGAGCGGATCTTTTCGAGTTGCACTTCTTGGGTGATATTGTGATAGATAATCACATGACCAATTTGTTCGTGAAAGCGGTTATAGAGGGGAGAAGAGTAACGCTTGAGAAATTGGGCGGGACTCTTCAACTCAATCACATCACAGCGGGGCAGGGCCGGCTCTTCGGTCATGGCCTTGTGAATCGTTTTCATTTTGTTGGGTTCAACGGTGCGTTCAAACAGGAGTTTGTCATCTGGGTTTTGAATCAAGCGGCCTGTGGCAACGGGGTTGCTGGGAATCAGCATTTCTGCCAGGGCGGGGTTGAGCAAAATCACATTCAGATCGAGATCATAAATAATCAGGCCGTCATTCATGCAGTGAATGATTGATTCTAGCTCATTTTTCTCTAGATCAACGGGAACCATCGGGTTGTCCGAGTTGCGTTGGGGGGGTTGCAGGGTTTCGCCTAGTTTTGTCAGTTGGGTTTTTAGCGCTCCCAAAGCAGCCTGATCAAAAATCGGGGGCAGGGGCTTTTCCTCTGCCTCGCTCAAAGCTTCCAAGGATTGGCCGAGGCCCTCTAAAATCTGACCCCAGCGTTGCGCTGAGAGAAAGACCAAACCCAAGATAACCAGAGCCCAGAAGGTGCTCCAAAGCGGTAAAAAGGCAGGGTTGATTTTGGCCAAGGCAAAATTTCCGGCAATTAAAATCACCAATAAAACAGCGCTTTGCCAAAAGAGCGAAAAACTCAACTGGGCATAGGTTTTGTGGACCACAGGGGTCTGGTTAGAATCAGACATAGATTAGTCTGCTAATTTTCCAATGCGGCGTTCAAAACGGTAACCCACACCGCGAACAGTTTGGATCCGAACGGGGTTTTCGGGATCCTTTTCGATTTTCTCACGCAACCAGTGAATATGCACATCGACTGTGCGACCTTCACCTGTAAAGTCGTAGCCCCAGACCTGTTCAATCAGATATTCACGGGACAAAACCTTATTGGCATTCAGGGCCAAGAGCTTGAGCAACTCAAATTCTTTTAAGGTCAAATTGACTTTTTTGGTATCAAGGAAGACTTCATGGCGTTTGAGATCGATCAACAATTCACCAATTTCAATGCGGTCGGGCTCAACCATTTTGGTGTTTTTGTGGCGAGCTACCAGGCGCAAAAGGGCTTTGATTCGGGCCTGTAATTCACGCAAACTGAAGGGTTTGGTGACATATTCATCGGCACCCACCTCAAGACCCACCACTTTGTCGATTTCTTCGCCCTTGGCTGTGAGCATAATAATTGGGACAGGCAGTTCCGAGCGAATCATGCGGCAGACTTCATAGCCATCCAAGCCGGGGAGCATGACATCCAGAACGACAATATCTGGCTTTTCAGTGCGGGCCAATTCACAGCCATCGGTACCGTTATCTGCCGTAATTACAATATAACCTTCTTTTTCCAGGCCATATTTAATACTGCTGGTGATAGAAGGTTCGTCATCAATAACCAGTACTTTTGCGCTTTTCAACGACCGAATACCCTTGTGTCTATGGATTTGTTGCGTAAAAATCTCTTTTATTAAAATTGTTAAAGAAGATTTAATAAGGCCAGTATAACGTCTCTGATCGCGGAATTCAAGACGTTAAGCGCAAAAAAACGGCTTTTGGCTTTTAGTCAGCATCCACACCGAAGAGAACTTTATAACTGGTTTCGCCCCCCCAGCGGTTGATGATTTTATTGTCATAATCATCCACGGCTTTGGCCACCGATTTGATCGCCTCTTTGAGCTCGTAGCGATTGGCGTTTGTGGCAATTAAGCCATACTCAAACAAGATATCTCGGTCTTCGTCGACCGAGAAGGCTCCAAAGGTCACTTTGGCGTTGGACTCAAGCAAAAAGGACATGAGTTCTTCGTCCAAATGAGCCCCCACCACGACATAAGAAGTGCAGCGCACGATCACATCGCGTGCGCCCCACTCGGCAATGCTGAGATAGAGGACGGCAGAACCGCGGATCAGTCGGTAATTGCCATCCTCCATCAAGACGGTATCAATATCCACCATTTCGTCCAAACACGTCTGGACACGGGCGCGAACCCGCTCTTCAGGACTGGCGAAAGGGTTGAACATGCGTCTAGGCTCCCGCCTGCTGCTTGCGTGCGGGTTTGACACCATACAACAAGGGATTGCGCATTTTTTTGAAACGGACGAGCACACGCATAATCGTGCGGGTGACGGTAATGGCGGTAAACATACTGATAATCACCCCAATCGCGAGCGTCACGGCAAAACCACGGATCAGGCCCGTACCAAAATAATACAAGACAGCACAGCTGATCAAGGTGGTTGTGTTGGAGTCAAAAATCGAACTAAAGGCGCGTTGAAAACCAGACTCAACCGCATTAAAAATAGATTTACCCATGCGCAATTCTTCTTTGGTGCGCTCAAAAATCAGGATATTGGCGTCGACCGCCATCCCGATACTCAGAATAAAACCGGCAATCCCAGGCACAGTCAGTGTCACGGGAATGAGTTTAAACACAGCCATGTTCAGTGCTGAGTAAAAGATCAAAGAGATGTTGGCCATGGCTCCAGGTACCCGGTAAAACCAGAGCATGAAGAATACAACCACAATCAGTCCGGCCATCCCTGCCATAAAGCTTTTTTCAACGGCTTCTTGTCCCAAGGTCGGCCCCACTGTGCGGTTTTCAACCATGCTCAGGGGTACGGGCAATTGACCTGCTTTGAGCTGAATGGCGAGTTTCTTGGCATCTTCTGCCGTAAAGCCGCCTTCGATCAGGCCTGAGCCCCCAGTAATCGGAGAATTGACATTGGGTGCGGAGACCAGTTTGTCGTCCAGAAAAATACCCAGGGGCTGACCCACCAATTCGGTGGTTAAATCGCCAAATTTTTTGGCGCCTTCGCTGTTAAATTCAAATTCAATGATCCAGTCACTCGCTCCGCGCAGATTGGCTCGGGCGTCTTTGAGCATTTTGCCGTAAACGCCGGTTTCGAGCCATTTGCCTGGATTTTTGGTGTCAGGGCGGCGGAAGTCCAGTCGGGCAGTTTCACCGATCAATTTGACCGCGTCTTGGGGATCTTTGATACCGGGCAATTCGACGATGATTTGCCGATCGCCTTTGAGCTGGATCAGGGGCTCGGCTACACCCAGGCCGTCGACACGTTGGCGCACAACGGCAACGGCGGCTTGCATCACTTCGGGGCCAACTTTGACTGCCGGTTCAACCACTTTATTGTCAACGATTTTTTCTTTGACATCTTTGGCTTCCACGACGAGGTGGATACCGCCCTGAATATCCAAGCCCTGTTTAATGGGTTTGGTGGCGATGATCCAGGTGGTGACACTCAAAAGGATAAACAGGAAAAGGAGCATGTATTTTTCACGATTTGCCATTATAAAGCTACCATTGATTCTTCTTCAGGATTGGAAGGGATCTTCCAGCTTTGGATACAGTGCGCGACCCAGGCCAAATCCGTTTGTGCGGCAGCCAAATCCAAGGCCTGGGCGCTTTCAAATTGTGCGATGACTCCCGCTAAACGGCGCTGGGCCTCTTGGAAATCTTCACATTCTTTTTTATTTTCAAACTCCTGCAACTCCAAAAGTGTCAACAATTTTCTGCAATCTTGCAGGGTTTGTTCCGCTGCCAATTCCAATTCTTGGTGCTGGTTCTGGAGTTGCTGATGTAGTTTTTCAATTTCGGGCCATTTATCTGCTGACCGTTGCAAATTGAGCAAGACCCTGTGCGTCGGGGCCGCAGGCTCTTGGTGCAGGCGCTGTGCCAATTTAAATAATAATTCAGCCTCTTCGGCTTTGTAGAGTGCCCGTTTCAATTGTTTTTCACTCGACTCCCAAAGTGAAGCGACAAAACGCTCAGTTAAGGCGTGCTCGATTTCTTCTAAGTGGGGCAAAAACCGTGACTGCTGCTGGGCCAGAAATGCTTCTTCGCGCAAGAGTCGGGCTTCGATTTTGATTTGGGCTTCTTTGGCTTTATCTGTGCTTGAGAGTGGTGCCTCGGCTGCTGGCTCGGACTCCAACGTGGCTTCCATTTTCTCTGCCTGGCTGGGTTCGGGAAGTTCGGCTTTTGAATCGGGTTCAATTGTCTCTGCTTCGGTTCTCTGGGGTTCAGCAGCCACTTCAGTTTGGGTTATTTCCAGAGCCGCATCCAAAACCTGATCAATGGCCACGACATTCGTGGGCGAAGCGGAGCTTGCCTGCTCTGGAATCTGTTCTGTTGTCTGTTCTGTTGTCTGTTCTTCTGGGGCAGATTCTGCTGATATTGGCTCTGCCGACAAGGGCTCGGGAGCTTCTACAGGCGTTAGAACTTCTTCAGGAGCGACCACCGAGTGCGACTCTGTCTCTACTGCTATTGGGGTTTGTAAGGGTTGAATCTGCTTGGTTGCAGTTTCTTCTTTGGCTGCCTCAGCCGCTTGTTCCGCAGCCGCTTGTTTTTCAGCCTCAACCCAGTGATTTACATCTTGTAATAATTTGCGGATCCCCTCCAGATCCATGAGGGGATCTGGTGCCGGACCACTGCTTTCGAGGTCTTCGAGGCGCTTTTTGAGACTTGCCAAAGAGGTGTGTGAAGTCGCTCTTTCTTGTTCGGGTCTGTCTTGATAAGGGGCCAACAGAGTGTGAATCTGTTTGAGCTGATTTTGCAGTGCCGCTTCAACTTCGGTCAGACGTTTAAAAAAACCTTCGATTTTTTCTGTTTCAGCAAACAGCGTCTGGGCTTCTGTTTCGAGCGCTTGCCATTCTTGTTCAGCTGTCTCGGCCTCTTGCTCGCCCAGACCGGCTTCCCATTCTTTGATTTGCACTTTGCAGCGGTGGAGCTGGGCCAGGTTCTCACTGAGAGGTGTCAGCAGTGGTTGGACCTGAATTTGGGTTTTTCCGGTATAGCCTTCGGCTTGGGTCTGATACTGATGCAGATTGTGATCGAGTGCCGAGAGACGGCTATACAAAAGACCTGAGGCATCAAGCAAATCTTGGAGTTGGGTGTTTAAACCTTGGCGCTGTTGGATGCGTAAAAAGAACAAGACCAGAGTGGGAACAAGCACAAGCAACAATAAACCCAGGGCAAGCCAAAGGCCGTGGGTTTCCAGGATGGGTTCCAGGGATTGTTGTAATTGCTCCAGCATCAGTGGGGGTTCAAGTCCTTGCTTAAGCTTTTATTTAACAGAGTATTATAGCACGTATAAGGCTTTGAGCCAGACTCTCCTTTAAAGTGGATCAAAACGCATGATCTTCTTGCTCAGGGCTGAGCTGGCTTTGTGCCGGATTTCATCAAGCTCTGTTTTGTCGGGAGGGTGGACATAGCTTACCTGTTCATTGTAAATCTGGCTGAGAAATTCAATTGTCTCGGGGGCCGAAACATGGGCCAGCGTTTCGATGATCTCCAATTGCTCGCGGTAATTGGCTTGGGGATAATAATCAATCAAAGCCGGGACCGCATCGGCATGGCCAAAACTGCGCAGCGCGGCGATCACCGAGAGGGTATCGGGAAATTTATTTAAAATAAAATAGCTCAGCAATTGTTGAAAGAGCTGTAAGGGGCCAATTTTACCAATGCGTTGGGCCAGCATATAACGCACACGGGGGTGAATTTCCGGCGAAAAGAAGAGGTTCTTAAGTAGATAAAGAGCTTTAACCTTGTCTTGGTCGATTAAATTGTCAACAAAGACCGATATTTCGTTAATGAAAACGTCTTTTTGAGCTACTTCTTTGATTTTATCGAGATTGTCAATCATCTTGAGAGCATCCCTCAGATCTCCAATTGGCCCAGCTCAACCACCCGTCGGGCTATTTCCATGGCTGCATCTTTGCGGCCTGTTTTGCGGGCCTGTTGGGTCATATATCCCAGTCGCTCCTGATCCCGGAGCAAATTTTCGACATAATAAGCACCATCGGCGATATTGTGCAAAATACAGGCCGCACCATTTTCGAGCAGATAATCGCTGTTGCGCTGTTCTTGGCCCGGAATCGGGTTGATAATCATCATGGGGCATTGAGCGGCCAGGGCCTCAGAGGTCGACAAACCACCAGGTTTCGAAATCACCAGATCCGAGGCCCGCATCAATTCATGTACATTGTTCACAAAGCCATAAACCCGGCAGGTAATTTGCAAAGAGGTGGCAATTTGACTGAGTTCTTCTTGCAATTGTTCGTTGCGGCCAGCCACCACCAGCAATTGCATATCCAGGCTCACTGAGCGGAACGATCGCACCAAGCTGGTCAAATCGCCCACGCCATAGCCCCCACCCATCAACAAAACGGTGGGCAATTCGCGGCTGATCCCCAATTTGTCGCGCATTTCTGATTGCAGCGGCAAGGTCGAAAAAATCGGATCGACGGGGATACCTGTCTGGTAGATACTTTTGACACCGGCGCCGCGGGTTTCCAACTCGCGGGCCACTTCTTGGCTGGCGACAAAATAGGCGTTGACCTCTTCGACAATCC
>CAZRFI010000263.1:0-6019 GCA_964598905.1 uncultured Candidatus Sericytochromatia bacterium
TCTCGCTTTTGACTCTTACCAATTTCACAACTGCCTTCGGGCAGTTTTTTGTTTGCTATTTACCGTCGATATTACAGTGGGTCTCGAATAATCTTCGCACCTCAATTTTAAGCTCATTCTCTAATTTTGCAAATGTTTTAGAGGCCATTCCGTAGCGCCCCATCTCAATGCCGCTTATGAGAGCCTGGGAAACCTGCATTAGTTTGGCCAATCCTGTTTGCTTCAATCCTCGCAACTCGCGAGCCACCCGAACAGCGTCACCCAGCGTTTCTTGGGCATAAGGTGTTCTGCTCCAAGGGATAAAGCCAATATATTTTATGATTTTGGGAATGTATTGAGCACCCGGCGGATAAACTTGCTGTTCCCAGTGGTATAAAAGGGTACTGGTACAGCCGAGCTGTCGTGCCACTTTCGCTGCTGATTCCCCCCGCTCTTTGCGAACTCTGCGCAGGTGCGCTCCCCAGGCTCTTCCATCTTTTGGTATTTCCGCTTTATCAGGCCTGAGAAGTGTCAGGATATGCAGTTGCGCAAATGAGGGCTCCGCCAGCTGCAGCAGAGTGGGCGTGTAAAGCAGTTGAATCCGGATGTCGTCATGATGCAGGGCTATTGACTGAACGAATTCCCTTAAGAGTTCCTGTTTTTCATCTGGATACAGATCGGACCAAGCGACCGCTTGCAAAATTTCACTGGCCCTGGCCTGCGCTTCCAACTGCTCTTTACTTGACCTACGCTCAGACTCCAGCCGAGCCACTTCAGCGGTGATTTCTTTTTGGCGCTCCAGCAAAGGCTGACGATAGCCCTTAAATGCGTCCAGATCCAGTGCCCCGGCTTCGTAGGCTTCCGCCCATCTGACAAGCCCTTGCTTAACCTTCTTTAGCTCCGCCTTCAGGCCCTGCAGCTGCCGTTCTGCCTGGCTGATTTCTGTGCGAGCGTCATCTGGCAGCCCACCCAGCAGGAATCCTTTAAACATTTGACCTATGGTTGTATCCAGATCTGCAACGGCAATTTTGTTCTTACAACCCCTGCACTCGTAGCGCGGCGGGAATCGTTCTTCTTTGCTGTTTTGGTTGAAATTTGAACGCACATACATCTTTTTTCCGCAACCACACAGCAACAGCCCGCTATAGGCCCAAATCGTTTTACGTGCGGGCCTGACCTTCGATGCCAATAAGTCCCGGCAGCGCTGCCAATCGTCAGCAGACACCAATGCAGGGCAGGCAATTGGGATCCATTCTTCTTCAGGCTTCAAAACCGCTCCTGCTCCCATGCGATTTGATTGATAAACGCCCATTGCGGACGATTCTAGCAGGAGCTTTTTGATGTGGACAGGCCCAAATGGCATCCCTGCGCGATTGCGATAACTGCGTTCATTTAACTCGGTGGCAACCCTGCTTAATCGTCGGTGTTTAAGGTACAGCTCATACATCAGAGCTCTGATTGGGCCCTCAATAGGATCAATGGCCAGCATTTTAGATTTGGTACTGCCGGGTGCTGGAATTTTTCGGTAGCCATAAGGCGGTGTGCCCGCAACAATCTGACCCAGTTTTGCTCGGGTTTTAAGGCCTGCCCGCACCCTGAGAGAAAGTTCCTCACGCTCAGACTGGGCCCGACTTCCCTCATTTACAAACGCCTCTCTGCCTTCAGGGGTACTTGTATCGACAACACCTCTGCGGGTTGATGCCATGAATTTGCCGTGATCGCGCAAGTGCTTTTCAATTTTAAGCAGACTGAGCAGATCTCTCCCGATCCGGGCCAGAGAGTAAAATACCAGCACATCGAACTGATTTGCCTCAACAGCACGCCACATGCTCTTGGTTTCAGCGTGCTCCATAAAGCGCTCATCCCCACTTACTGCATCGAGCTGATAAACGGCCACAATGGGCCAGCCATGTAGCTCACAGTATTCACGGGTACGGGCCAGGTGAACGGCTGGCGACTCGTCTCTAACTTGCCCCTCGCTGGATATGCGCACAAAAATTGCAGCTCTTGTACCTGGCGGCAAAGCGCTCATTTTTTATTGAGCCGCGCTTTTACGTTCATCAAAATTCGGGCAATCCGACGCTCGCGCTCGCGCTTTTCCTGCTCTGACAGCTGAATCTGCTTGTTTTGATTGGCCATTATCCCAGTCGCCCCTTTCCTTTAAATAAAGAGGGAACAGTCAAACAGCGCTGCCAGGTGTGGGGGTGTAGGCCATTGGGTAGCGTTCGTTTACTGTCGTAATGGCGCATAAACACTACGTCGTCGATAATCACCCCGCCACACTCTTTAACTGCGGTGCCTGCCTGAATGTGGAGCTTTTCATTGCGCTTGCCGGTCCAGCCCCAATACTCCGTGGTAGGCCGGTACTTGGGGTTGCTGGCCATGTCTTTGGGGAAGATCACCACAGCAGAAGCAAAGGTGGCTGCGTGCTCGCCATCGTTGAACTTGTACCTGCCTGGCAAGAAAAGGACTTGGCCATAGCGGCAATAATCCCACCACCAATTGGTTGAGGTATCGACCTTGGGCAGGCAGACCATTGTGCGCTCGCCATTCATGGCCGTCTCAAAGGCCTTGGCCAGCCATTTTTCGGTTTGGCTGTAAGGGTGATTCATCCAACCCGCTCCCGTGTCGGAATCGTCGACCGGGGCCCAGCTTTGGGCCAAGCCATCGTCTTCGAGGGTAAAGAAACGGCTGCACTTTGCGTTCGTCGCCGTCGCTGCGACATCGAGGGAAAATTGAAAACGGGTATTAAGCGCATCCCAGAGATCTTGAGGGGTTGTCCATTCATCGCTTTCGGAGCTGGTCAGCTTTTGGGCTTTGACCTTACGCCGGTGTTTGTCTGCATAGGCCAGAATGTCCTCTATGCTGGTGAATTGCGGTACCATTTCCAACTTTTCAGGCTCTGGTTCTGGCTTCTGGGTCTCAGAGGTTTCCGCCGGGGTGATCATGGCTTCCACAACATCGCGGGCGTACTCTGGGTTTTCAGGATAAACACTTTCTAACGTAGCGACGGCGGCGGCAATGACTTGATCGGGCTGATCTGCCAAGGCTTCAACCTGGCCTTTGGGCAGTTTGACCTCACCAGACAGGATTTGGCCCTGCAGCTGGGGGCTGTGCTCGCCAATGCGATCGGCACCAGCTGCAAATTTATCTGCCCGCTTGACGGTGCTGGGTGATACTTTCAGTTCTTTGGCCACCCGTTCAACCGTTTTAGGAGAGGGGCTGGCGATGCTTTTCAAGTGTTCAGTTTGGACACTTGCTGTGGGCGATTCAGTAACGGGGATCCGTGGCCCCCCATGGCTGCCTTTTTCGGATTGGTAGCGTTTGCCAATCAGGTACCGGCGTTGTTCATCGGAGAGATTGCGGCGGCTGAGTTGGTTATCTATCATCCAGTTTTGGGCTTCTGACACGCTGGAAAAATCTTTCAGCCGAAAGGTGAAAATTTCATGGGTTTCCATGGCGATTTCAAAGCGATTGTGCCCATCCACCAGCACCAATTGTCCCCCTGGGGCCTGCCAGAGAGACAGATGATCCCGGATCCCTTCTGCTTCTATGCTTTTGCGCAGGCCTTCACGTTCTGCCGGCAGCAGGGGCGGGATCAATTTGCGCAACTCAGGCACGATTTTAATGCTTTTCCAAATGTCTGAAAAAGCATAAGCCAGCTCCTGCTGCCAGCTGGCGATCTGGCCAGGGTCAGCTGGGGTGATCGCCATTTCCTGAAATTTAAGCTTGCCGATCAGACTGTCTGCTCGCTCCAGGGCTTCGCTCAAGATGTCGAGATGGGTTAATTCTTTTGTTTGGGTGGCTTTGGCCATGGTTTAAATCTCCTCTTGGGGCTTGTTTTGTTTTGCCAGGCTGTCATTGATTTTTTGAGTATCAGAAACCTCATCTGCGACAGCCTCATCGTGGCAGTAAAGACAAATATCTGAGCGCCCAGAATAAACTCCGCAAATGAGGCAATTACGCTCAACGTCTGGAGCAAGATCATCAATATCCAACATCGCTTCTCTCCTTATTTGGCCAGGGGTTCTTTTCACAGACTGAGCGGGCCCAGGCGAGCCCTGCCTCGTGTTCAGCACCCAGCCATTCCCAAAGGGGCAGGCCGGGACAAATAATCCGCACCAAAAACCTGCCAGGGCTCAGCAGGGGGATCATGCGGATGATGAAGCCCAGATACTCTAAATCAGAGTGATTGGGTGCGGCGGGCTCAGCGGGCAACTGAGCTGATCGGCGGGCCTGTTTTCTATGTTGGTTGGCGGAGGGGCAGGTGGCCCAGTGATTACCTAGAGACGGTACCCATTTGCTGGCATATTGGTGGCCATTGATAGGCATGCCCTTGCCCGCTTCGGTACGGGCCCAGGTAATCTTTTCACCGCAACTTTTGCATTCAGACCAGTTGCGCGGGTTCGGCATTCCAGCGCTCCAGAGCTTCTTGGATATCTGCAATTGACAACTTTGTACTTCTTGCAATGAATGAGAGCGGCTTTTTCGCTGCTACGTGCTCCAGAATTGCCGCTTTGAAGTCATCCGCAGAACGGGACTTTTTGGACAAATGGGAAACCATCTCTTGCAGCTCGGCTGCGCGGCGCAGCCGAGCTTGCTCCTGATTGGTCGTGCTCTCAACCTCTTTTTTCTCTCGGCTGAGTGAGAATTGCTTCACCACTTCAGCAAATCCGCCTGTTAATCCGACAGGATGCTCTGACCGAACAGGCTCACGAAGAAATCTGCGTACTTCGTGTCCACGCTGCCCTTTTTGTTCAGAATGCTGCGCAGATTGGCCGAGCCCTTTGCCCAGCCCATCTCCTTGCTGAGTGCGTCCAGAGTCAGCCCCCGCATTTCTGCGTATTTCTTGAAGGCCTTGCTCAGGGCCTGGGAGTTCACTAATTTTCTCGGCCCCTCGAAGACCTGCGGAATCTCCCCCAGCTCGGGAGCCTGCCCAACCTCCTCTGTTTCTTGTGGTGCAGATTCAGTTGCAATCGGTGATGCTTCTTGAGATGCCTTCTGCAGGTCTCTTTCAACCAGCATTTGGTCAACCTGCTCCTGGGTAACCGGTTCTCCCCAAGATGCCTCGGCAACTTTTGATTCGCGCAGGCCTTCGATACGGCTTTGCAGTTCGCTCATCGGGTCGCGCTCTATGCGGATACTCAGACTGCGCATAGGGGATAGATCACCCCGGACCCAGGCCCATTTGATTTCATCCAGGGCAGCGGACTCAAGCACATCTGCGGCAGTTTGAGCGAGGGCATCATCATCGGCGCGGCGGAGCTGGGTCCAGGCTATGAGTTTAACGGAAGGTGTATACATGGCTATTTGCCCTCCTGAACATGAATTTCAGCCAGACAAGATGTGACATGCTCGATTTCGGCGTCTTGAGAAAGGCCGCCTGTGATTTTTGCAAAGTTCAAGCCAAAGACCGTGGGCGGCAAGTGGCTTTCGAGATCTTGCCGAAGGATTTTGTTTTGATCCTCCAAAATCTTGATAGCCGCTGAATTTTGTGGCACAAAGGTAAAGCCATGGCAGCAAAGTGCCAGGACAAACTGGGCACCACGCTCAGCGCTGATAACACAAACGGTTTTATTACACACGGTGAATACCTCTTTTTTTGAAATGCTAGTTTGGGGTTAAATCGGGGGAAACTTGGGATCGGTGGTCAAATAGTTGATCAAAGCGTCGGCGTCGGCGTTCGTGAGCCCTTTCCAGGTCAGCTCAAGCTCAGCCAGTAGCTCTTTAAAGTCGTTGCCCACCCAGCCGGTGTCTTTGCAGACCTGGGTGAGTTTGGCTCGGCCCGCATCGGTCAGCGGAGATTCGGGGCGGGGATCCGTTTTGACAGGCGCAGCAGGCTTCGGCGGGGGGGCAGGTACTTTGGGCTGGGCTGGTAGCTTTTTCACATCGCCCAAGCTGTAGAGAAAGCGCCCAACACCCCAGCGCACAGCGGCACGTTTAAAGGCGTCGCTCGCTTCGCCCTTTTCGGCGTCGATATTGCTTTCGTCCCCGGCGTCCCACTTCCTCTTTTCCTGATATGGAGAAATCCCATGCCTTC
>CAZRFI010000263.1:6029-7009 GCA_964598905.1 uncultured Candidatus Sericytochromatia bacterium
CCCAACCGGATTCGGTCAACACCGCTACACCGCAATAAACGACGTTTTTGACTTGGCGGTAATCGCATTGCCAGTTTTCGGGACCTACAACCTCGTCAAGCAGGTCCATGGCCTGGCGTGCGTCGATGTACGCCAATTGAACACCCTTGGGGCCTTGGCGCATTTTATAGGGCATATCTTGCTTGAGCTGTTCAAGCTGTTCGCGTGTTACTGCCATTTCCGTCTCCCCAGTTCAAATACGTTTTGGAGCTGAAGGATCAAGCGCTCGCGTTCAAGGGCCAAACCAGGCGGGAGCATATTGCCCCCAGGTGTGGCCATCCAGGGCAAATTCAACTGCTGCTGAATCTGGGCAAGCATGATCAGCGAGATCAGAATCAGAAGCAGGGAAAGAATATCAAACATGAGAAACCTCCTCGAAGGGTAATTTGACATCGGAAAGCGTTTTGGAATCATCGGCCTGAGTGGCCAGGGGAAGCAGGGGCGGTTGCACCAGGCGCACAACCGTGATTTGTCTCTGAACTTTGCTCGAAAGGGCCACGATCAGGGCCAGGGTGGCCATGGCAAAGGTGAGAACGATATACGCATCAGTTGACATGGGCGATCTCCTCTTGAGTAGAAAGCCATTCCTCAATCCATTGCGCAGAGATAGCGGAAACAGGGTTGTTTTCCGGTGTGTCACCATTTCTAATAGCCAAAAACCAGCGCTCGGCAGGGCGTTCAGTATCGGTAACAATATCCGGCATTTTGTAGACGTTCTGATTTCTCAGATTTGCAATTGTGCCGACAAGGCAGGCACAATCCCCTTTATAAACAGAGCCTTCAATGCGCCCGTCTTTAATCGCAGCAAGTAAACCGGGAACCTCGCTTTTTGCTGTTTCCAGAATTTTGAAAACATCGGCCTTGATTGGGTCGAGTCTTGCACGGTCGAGTCTTGCACGGTCGAGTCTTGCACCGACGAGTCTTGCACCGACGAGGCTTGC
>CAZRFI010000264.1:0-2168 GCA_964598905.1 uncultured Candidatus Sericytochromatia bacterium
CAAAGAAAAGACCTATTTAATTCTGGTACTCTCAGTTCTGGCCTTTACAGGCAGTTATTTTCTGAGTGAAATTTTCCCGTTTCCACTCTGGTGGTATTATCCCCTCGATCAACATTGGGAATTTGGGCTGGTCACCAGCAAAGGGCTGCGCATGGGCTGGTATGGAAAAGTGCTACTGAGCGCCTTCTGCAGCTTGGCTGTGGCCCTGCTCAGCGGCCTGGGTCTGAAGTTCATGCCCGGCGAGCCCCCTGAAGCGTTGGCGGATTTTTTGACGCTGGCAGGCATGGGCATGACCCTGTTTCTGCTCTATTATATCGTCCGCATGCTGTCGGGCGGCGCCTAAGAAAACGGCTTGACAGCCCTCCAGGCCTGTAATACACTAGGTGTAACTGCTGAGAGTTTTGATGATTCTTAGCCAGTATGTGCGCAAAATGTTTCTGGGCCATGCTTGTACGAGATACAGACAATGTATAGATAACGTACAGACAATGACAGACTACGACTTGTTTGCACAGGTATTTTTGAGCATCTGTCCCCTCAATCAAGAGCCCAGTGCTCCCTTTTACAACTAAATCGTGGGTTATTAGCTCAGTTGGTAGAGCAGCTGACTCTTAATCAGCGGGTCGTAGGTTCGAACCCTACATAACCCACTTTTTTTAGTAATCGTCTCTCAGCGTCTGTATTCCAAATTTCAATTCAAATAGCCGGTCAAACCGGTCCTTCACGGAGTTATCCAAGCCCATGACATTTACGGTTCCCAAGAAAGATATGCGTCGGAACAACAATAGCAACAATAACAGCAATCGGCCCTTCAAGAAGCGCCACCCACAACAGCATCACCATTCCCGGCCGCAAATGCCGCAAGAAGCATATCAGGAACCCGATCTCACTCTGCTGATGGAAAAAACCCTCAAAGATCTGATGGATATCGCCAAAGAAGTCGAGATTCCCCAGCCCTCCAAACTGCGCAAACACGAGCTGGCGCTGCGCATCTTTCAGGCCGAAGAAGCCAAAGCCAATACCCGCAAAGGCATCCTCGAAATCATGCCCGAAGGTTATGGTTTTTTGCGCGTCAATGGCTATTTTCCCAGCTCTGACGATGTGTATATCTCCCAAGCCCAGATCAAACGCTTTCGGCTCCAGACCGGCCACACACTTGTGGGCCAGATTCGCCCTGCCAAAGAGGGCGAAAAATATGCCAGCATGGTCAAAATCGACTCTGCCAATGGCCTCGAACCCGAAAAAATCCAGTATTTAAAACCCTTCGACAGCTTAATCCCAATCTATCCCGAAGGCCATATCAACCTCGAAACCCCGCGCCACGACCTTTCGATGCGCATCATGGATATTTTCTCCCCGATTGGCAAAGGCCAGCGCGGCCTGATTGTCTCGCCCCCCAAAGCCGGAAAAACCACCCTGCTCAAAGGCATTGCCCATGCCATCGCTGAGAATCACCCTGAGATCGTCTTGATCGCCCTGCTGATCGACGAGCGCCCCGAAGAAGTCACCGACTTTGAGCGCTCTGTCAAAGGCGAAGTGGTGGCTTCGACCTTCGACCGCCTGCCCGAGCACCACACCCGCATCACCGAATTGGTGCTCGAAAAAGCCAAACGCCTGGTCGAAGCGGGCCGCGACGTGGTCATTCTGGTCGATTCGATCACCCGCATGAGCCGCGCCTATAACCTGATCATTCCCCCCAGTGGCCGTACGCTGTCGGGCGGCTTGGATCCCAATGCCATGCACTCCCCCAAGCGCTTCTTTGGTGCGGCCCGCAATATGGAACACGGCGGCAGCCTGACGATTCTGGCCACAGCCCTGGTCGACACCGGCAGCCGCATGGACGAAGTGATCTTCGAAGAGTTTAAAGGCACGGGCAATATGGAATTGCGCCTGGATCGCAAATTGGCCGAACGCCGTCTCTTCCCCGCGATTGATATCAAACTCTCAGGCACCCGCAAAGAAGAACTCCTGCTCGGCACGGATGTGCTGCGCAAAGAGCATCTGCTGCGCCGCATGCTCTCCAATGCCGACACCGTCGAAGCCACCGAGTTTATTCTCGAGCGTTTCAAAAAGAGCAAAACCAACGACGAGTTCTTGCAGACGATTGTCGACGACAATATGTCGGTGCTCTAGGGTTGACTTCGACTCCCTTCGACACTTCGGCAAGC
>CAZRFI010000264.1:2268-6999 GCA_964598905.1 uncultured Candidatus Sericytochromatia bacterium
CTTTGATAAAGACTTGGGTGCCCTGATTAAAAACGGAGCCTATGATCAGGATATTCAACATCTGAAACAAGCAGGAAAAATCCCAGGCAATGTCCAGCCTCGCTCTCTTACACCCACTCAGATTCGTGGCTATCTCAATCCAGATCAAGTATTGGGACGTTTTTCCCAGGTGTTGAAAGACAAGGGCCGTGAATACCTTTTGAATGACAGCAACAATATTGATACCCTTGGCGGCCAGCTGGCCCGAATTCGCAAAGAGCAAGGGATATCACCAGCTGACTCATTAAACACTGGAAGTTTTCAAGATGAGCATCAAATAGCCCGTGTTGTTGTCTTTCACAATGGCCGACTGGATTATGCTCCCAAAATTCTGGCCTATATGAAGATTCCTGAACTCAGCCAAGCTATCATGGGTAATTACATTGGCCCTTAGCTGTTTTTACATCACATTTCTATAGCGTTGTAAGTGACCCCATAGCGCTTTTAAAGCTCAGCCAGTTGCTTTTCGGCTTTTGGATAGTTCGGCAGCAGTCCCTGTGGTACAGTGAGCAAAAAGTACATACCAGAAACAGATGAAAAAAAACGAAACCCTTGAACTGACGATCTCCGACCTTGGCCCTGCGGGTCAGGGCCTGGCCCAACACGCCGATTGGCAAGTGCTGGTGCCTTACGCCTTGCCCGGCCAAAAAGTGACCGCCCGCATTCTCAAGCGCCGCCAGAAAAAAGCCGAAGGCCGCATTCAGAGCGTGGTGGAGCCCCGACCAGACCAAATCCAAGCCGCCTGCAAACACTTTGGCCAACCCCCCAGCGAAAACAGCGAGGGCCTGAGCGATGGAATCAGCAATGGCTGCGGTGGCTGCGCTTGGCAACAGGCCGACTATGGCCTGCAATTGCAGTGGAAACACCAAATTGTCAGCGGATTGTTGCGCCCCTTGCTGGGAGAGAGCGTGGACATTCCCGCCGTGCTGCCCAGCCCCCGCCCCTTTGGCTACCGCAATAAATTTGAATTGAGTTTTGGCGATAAAATCTACCTGTCTGACGAACGCTATCTGGCTCTGCGCCAAGCCAAAGAACCCATGCCACGCGGCGATTATCTCGGCTTTCACGTGCCCGGCTCGTTTGGCACCTTGGTCGATGTGCACCAGTGTGAACTCATGCCTGCAGGTTTACAAGCACTCTACACAATTGTGCGCAAGGTCTGGCCCCAACTCGGCGGCGAGGTCTACAGCCCCCGCTTTCACACTGGCTATTGGCGCCATCTGATTCTGCGCCAAGGCATGCGCACCGGAGAGCTGATGTTACACCTCAATACCGCAGCCGGCCACAGCCCCGACTGGCAAATTCTGCTTGATGCATTGAAAGACTTTGACTTGCCCGATCACCATATTCGCAGTGTCTTACACAGCGAACACACGGGCGACGCCCAAATCGTGGGCCACCAGCCCCTGACCCTGCTGCAGGGCGAGGCCCGCATCAGCGACCGCCTCTGCGGCCTGGAATTTGAGATCTCGCCCTATGCCTTCTTTCAGACCAATACCGAAGCGGCAGAAATTCTCTACCAGCAAGTTCAGCGCTTTGCCTCTGAATGCCAAGCCAAAACGATCTACGATCTCTACAGCGGTACCGGCACGATTGGCATGGTCTTGGCAGGCCAAGCCGAACGGGTCTTTGGCATCGAAGAAATTGCCAGCGCCGTCAGCGATGCCCGCGCCAACGCCGAGCGCAATGGCATTCTCAATTGCAGCTTCGAAGCGGGCAAAGTCGAAGCCCTTTTGCCCGAACTGGTGGCACAATACCCGGCTGATCTGGTGATTATCGACCCGCCACGGGCCGGATTGCACCCCAAGGCTCTCAAAACCCTGCTTGAACTCCAGGCGCCCGCCCTGATCTACGTCTCCTGCAACCCCTCGGCCCTGGCCCGCGATCTCGAAGCCCTGCTAGAGAGTTACAGCGTGAAGGCGATTCAACCGGTGGATCTCTTTCCCCAGACCGGGCATGTCGAGACCGTGGTGGCCTTGCAGTTGAAATAGTTTTGCAAACAAGCCAAAGCCCAAAATCAGCTATAATACCCCTAAGTGCCAATTTTTGCTGGCCATGTTGCCAAGGGGAATTCCATGTCATCACTTACCGAAACCCGCATCTTTAACCAACCCGACACGGTGGTTGAGTCCTGGTATTGGGCGTTTAAATCTTCAGATCTCAAAAAAGGGCAAATCAAGCCCCTCAATTTCTTGGGCCAAGAATTGGCCGTTTACCGCAGTGAAGATGGTGTGGTCAGAGCCATCGAAGCCTATTGCCCGCATATGGGTGCCCATCTGGCCGAAGGCAAAGTCGATGGCAAAGGCGTGCGCTGCTTTTTTCATGCCTGGAAATTCGACGAAAGTGGCGAATTGGTCGACATCCCCTGCCGCAAATCCCCTGGTATTCAAGAAAAGATCAAACTCTTCCCGGTCTGCGAACAATACGGCGTGATCTGGATTTATACCGGCGAAAGCCCCAGCCACCCCGTGCACTTTGTGCCCGAACTCGAAGGGGTCGAAGTCGCACACGCTTTTGGCAATCAATTTGTCAAAGAATGCCACCCCAATGTGGTGATGATCAACGCCATTGATGCCCACCACTTTACTTCGGTTCACCATCTGCCCGTGAACGTCCAGTTTGAAACCATTCCGCTCAGCCCGCACACGATCCAATTTAACAACACCACACACATGCCCCAAAGCAAATGGTACCTGCGCTTTTTCAGCAAATTTTATGCGGGCCCGCTGACCTATTCAATGGCATATACCGCTGGCAGCACGGGCTCGGTCACGGTCGGCCCAGATTTCTTGCACTGCCACATCATCTTTGCCCTGCGCCCCAATGCCCAGGGCCATGCCGAAGGCCTGACGATTCTGCTCACCCCCACTGGCGCTCACAAAAACAAATTGGGTTGGCTGAATCTGTTTAACCCGATCATTCTCTTTGCCACCAAACTCGTGGGAAATTATTTCGCTGGCGGCGATACCGAGATCTTTAAGACCATCAAGTTTAAATTCAACCGCCCAATCAAAGAAGATTCTTCGATTATTAAGTTCATGCAGCACCTGGAAAAACAAAAGACCGCCCGCTGGGGCTTTGGCAGCAAAGTCGCGGGCGAAACCCCACTGCCCCTGCATCAAGAGGCCCATGATACACCCGCAGAGACCCTGATCGACAATATTATCGACATCAATACCCGCGAAGAAAACAAGCGCAGCCAGAAAGTGGCCCCATGAAAAAACTCAAAGCCTTTGGCTACGCCGTCTCCGACCTAAGTACAGCCCAGATCGAAAGCATGTTTCAGCTCTTTGCTGAATATTATGCCAACGTGACCTACGAACAATTCCGCAAAGACCTGAGCCAAAAAGACCATGTCTTTGTGCTCAAAGACAAAGCCACCCTGGAGATCAAGGGTTTTTCCACGATTGTGGCGCTCAACTCAACGGTCAACGGCAAACCCGTGCGCGGCTTCTTCAGCGGCGATACGGTTGTGGACCGCGAGTATTGGGGCCAAGGCACCTTGGGCGTGGCTTTTCTCAAATTTCTGTTTTTGCACAAATTGCGCAAACCCTTTGAACCGCTCTATTGGTTTTTGATCTCCAAAGGCTACAAGACCTATCTGCTGATGGCGAATAATTTTCAGACCCATTATCCGCGCTGTGAAAAACCCACCCCGCCTGAAATTCAGACCCTGATCAACACCTTCAGCACCACCCTTTATGGCGATTGTTATTATGCCGATCGCGGGGTGATCAGCTTCGCGGGTCAGCAATCGCATATCAAAGACGCGCTCAAAGAAGACATTACCCCGATCAGCGAAGACCTGCTGAAAAACCCACGGGTGGCCTTCTTTGCCGAGAAAAACCCGCACTGGGACCAGGGCGACGAATTGGCCTGTGTGGCCCTGATGACGTTCAGCATGCCCGTGTATTACCAACTCAAAACCTTTAAAAAGCTGGCCCAGCGCGCCTTCAGTGGCAAAAAAGCGCGCAGTGAAAAACCCCGCAACACCGGCGCGCTCGACCCTGCCCAGGAAGGCGCAAGACCTTGAATGACATGCTTTTTAGCGCCACGCTTGAAAATTCGCTGAGCAAAACCCAGGTTCCAAGCAACCGCGAAGTCGAGCAAATTCTGAGCCGCAAACTCTCCCAAATCGCCCCAGAGCCAGATTTTGCAGGTCTTTGGGACTTAAACGATCACCGCTTGGGCCACGTCTCTCAGGTCAGCGCCGCATCGGCAGAGACCCGCGCCGCAATTTTGTCAGACTTGGCCAAGGGCCGCTTTCGCGAGGCCTACGGGATCGAAAAAGCGGGCATGAACTTTGCCGCCAAAATGAGTTTGCTCTCTCAGAGCCTCAACGAGCAGAAGCTCTACTCACTCTTTGCCTCCGAAGAGGCGGCCCATTTTCACTTTATCCAAGCCGTGTTGGGCGATCCCCCCGATCTCTCACAGGACCCCTTTATCCAGTTTTTAAACGAGCTGATCATCTCTGCTGAGCGCCGCCCACTGCTGTTTATTATCCAGGTGGTGCTCGAAGGCTGGGGCCTTGACCATTATGCAGGCATGCTCAAAAGCTGCAAACAAGCCAGCTTTAAAGGGCCTTTGCAACAGATTCTCAGCGACGAAGCGGCCCACCACGGCAGCGGCCTCTCGCTCTTTCAAGAGGCCGAATTGAGCCAAAGCGAATTGAATTACACCCTGGAGATGATG
>CAZRFI010000265.1:0-6952 GCA_964598905.1 uncultured Candidatus Sericytochromatia bacterium
CGTCAAAATGCCGCCCCCGAGCAAACGATCTGAGCTGTCGTAAAATACCACCGACTGACCTTGCCCTACAGGCATGTGTGGTTCATCCAGTTGAACCTTTGCTGCCCTGCCTGCAAGCGGATGGAGCAAGCCCCTTACAGCGACTCCCCGTGAGCCCAGTTTAAACAGACAGCGCAGCTCCGCTTGTGGAGCGGGAATCGAGACCCAATTGACTTCGGACAAGCTGAGGCGAACACTGAGCAGTTTTTCGCGGGGGGCCACCCGCACCTGATTGCTGACGGGATCCACCCCAGCCACATAGAGACGCTCTGCGCTGCCGCCCCCCAAACCTCGGCGCTGACCTGGGGTATACTTCACCCGTCCCGTATGTCTGCCATGCACCTGCCCGTCTAAATAGACAATCTCACCCGGTACCATGCCTTGGGGGGCTTGTGCTTGCCAAAATTCGTCGGCTGTGGGCACCACAAAACACAGATCTTGGCTATCGGCTTTCTGGGCCAATTCAGTCAGGCCCAGCGCTTGGGCTTTTTCGCGCACCTGGCTTTTTTGGAGTTCACCCAAGGGAAAAAGGGCGTGTTGAAGCTGGGTTTGAGAGAGACGCCAGAGCATATAACTCTGGTCTTTGCTGGGGTCTTTGCCCATAAAAACTTCTTGTCGCTGAGTTTCTGGATTGTAGTTTAAACGCGCATAATGCCCCGATGCCAGAGCACTGATCTCAGGATCTTTGTGCTGAAGTTGATCCCAAAGCAGGCCAAATTTGAAGTGTTGGTTACACCAAACACAGGGATTGGGCGTTAGCCCTTGCAAGCGGGCAGCGACAAAAGGTTCGACAATCTGACTGCGAAAATCGTCGAGGGCTTCAATCAAAAAATGGCGAATGCCCAATTGTTGGGCCACTGCTTTGGCACGGGCCACATCTTCAAAAGAGCAACACAGGCTGCCGCGCCAGAGGGCCAGGGTTACACCGATCACTTCATGGCCCTGGGCCTGCAACAGCGCAGCCGCCACACTGCTGTCCACGCCACCGCTCATGCCTACCGCAATTTTGGCCATCTTGATTTGCGCCCGTCTATTTCATTCTGGTGTTAATCTTGGGCGAGGCTTTCGAGCCAGGCAAGGTCCAAAATCGTGATCTGCTCTCGGCCAGATTTAACCATGCCTTTGCTTTCCCAGGCACTGAGGATCCGGCTGATGGTATACAAAGTAGAACCCACCATCTCTGCCAAATCTTGGCGCGAAAGCGGCATGTCGATCAAGGTGCCTGTGGCGGTTTCTAAGGCATTTTTTTCGAGCAGGCGCAAGAGGGCATGGGCCAAGCGTTTTTCCACGGTTTCGGTGGCCAATTCAAGATAGCGATCCTGCAATTCATGGGTGCGTTTGACCATGATCTGAAAGGCATTGATCGCTAATTGGGGAAAACGCCCCATCAATTTAAGGATGTCTCCATGGGGCAAGGCCAGGGCCTGACAGGCTTTGGTGGCAAAGGCTGAACCTGGATATTCCCCCCCCGAAAGCGCAGCCACACAGCCGAAGATTTCAATCGGGTCGACCATGCGCATCACCACCTGCTGTCCTTCGGGGGTGAGTTGCAAAACCTTGATTTGGCCCTCTAAGAGAATATACACATGTTGGGCCGGGGTTCCCTGGTGAAAGAAATAGGCCTCCGCGTCTAAGCGGGTGGGAATGGCGTATTCGAGTACCTGTTCTAGGTCGCTGTCGGGCAGCCCCTTGAACAGGGGGGTTTGGGACAATTTTTTTAACAAGACCTCGCGGACAATATGGGCAGGAAGTGATTTTAACATGACGCTTACTTTTTCTAAATGCTAGTGCCAGTATACTGCTTTTTGGCCTGATTCTGGTCATGTACTTCCCTTTTTTGATCAACCGGGTTTGCCATCAATGCGGGGGCGGGTCCAGATTGGCAGAAAAACCAGCAACAACAGTCCAAAGGCCAGCAGCCACAGTATGCCTGCTGCTGCCAGTAAAAATGCGCTAGAACCAGGAAAAACAGCGGCAAATAAACGCAGAACCACTGCCAGGGTTAAGAGTAGATAGCCCACAAAAATTGGGCCAGAGGCCTGAATGGGGCGTCCGGTATGGCCCAGCGAGACCCGTGAAACCATGCCATAAATAAACGTGCCCATGGCACCGGCAGTCCAGGCATGGGTGGCTGTACTGCGCGAGACCCACTCCAAAGCGGCCAGCCCCTGCAGGAAAAAGCCCAAAATCACCCAGGCATATCCCAAGTAGAGAATCCAGAGAATGGGAATTTTGCGGCTTTGCCAGGGCTGCCAGATCTGCCAGCGAAAAAGATGAATACCACCAGCCAACAGGGCCAGAGCCGCTGTCCAACCTGAGTGTGGCAGCAGCAATTGGGCCAGAGCAAAGGCCAATGTGACCCCCAAAGCCAAATGATCCAACCTGGGCTTGCGTACGATTTGCAACCCCGGCAGGGCCTTCTCTGCAAAAAAGGGCAAGACCCGTCCGGCAATCAAGACTATCATGCTGATCACCAGTGTGACAGCCAATTGGATGCCGATCATGCCGCTCTGGGAGATGTTTCCCAGAGCAACTCCCGCCAATTCCAGGCTCGCCAGGGTATCTGCGACCAGAATCAAACTGAGTAAAAGCCAAAAAATGCGGTTGCGGCCTTGCAGTGTTGGGCGCAGCAGCCAACCCAGCCAGAGCCAAAAGCCCAATTCCGCTCCCAGTCCGAGCAGTGGGTTCAGGCCTGTCAGGGGCAAGATGCGAGCGGCGCTCCACAACCCGGCCAGAAATATCAGCCGGGGGCCAGAAACCCCTTTTTGATTGGCCCAATTGGCACTGGCTGTGAGCAAAAAACCGGCGATGATGGCCCCGCCAAAGCCAAAGATCATTTCATGGGCATGCCAGAGTGCCGGAGATCTGCTTAAAACAGGGTGGGGCCCTTTGAGCAAAAACAAGATCCAGAGCAACATCAACCCAAAAGCGCCCAGGCTGCCAGCCAAGAACATCGGACGAAAGCCCAATGCCCACAAGGCCGAGGCGGGTCTCGTTTGTTTTGGGGTTTGAGGGTTAAACAGGCGACGTTTAAAATTGAGATTTTGCAGGTTCATGGATAAATCATCCTCACTTCTGTTATTATCCTAACGCCCCTCTGTGACAGGGTATTTGCGCCAGCGCAAAGAAATGGATTCAAAGAGCAAGGATAATAGAGTCACATCCCCCTTTGGAAACAGGTAAAACGGTGTTGATCAGTGGCATTCCAGCAGAAAAAAGACATGTGCCTCTCATTTTGGCAGGTGGCCTCTTTTGCCTCTTGCTGGGAACTTATGCGGGCCTGCTCAGATTGGGGCTGGCTCTGCCCGGTACAATAGCGGGTTATCACGGTCCCTTGATGGTTTGTGGTTTTTTGGGGACCTTGATTGGCTTGGAGCGTGCCGTTCGTTTGGGAACAGCTTGGGCCATGCTGGTTCCCCTTTCGGCCTTCGGTGGTGCCCTGAGCCTGCTCTTGGGTCAGGCACACTGGGCTCTGGGGCTCTGGCTATTTTCGGCGATTTTACACCTTTGGGTCTTTTTAAAGGGGCATTTTCCGCTCAAACTGCCCAAAGACATCATCAGCCTCTGTGCCTTGTCTTGCTGGCTGATCAGCCTGTTTTTTTTGCTTGAGGGACATCCCCTGCGTGAGGTTTCTGTCGCTTTGCTGTTTTTTCCGCTTTTGACGATTTTGGCGGAACGCTGGCCAGGCTCCTCTGCCAAACTCAAAATCGCAGGGTTTCTCACCCTTGGGGGGGGGCTTGCACTGAGCGCCCTTTTGCTGTTTTTGCTTCCCAGCCCCGATCTGCCGCTGCGCCTCAGCGGTCTCTGTCTGATGGGGGCGGGCCTCTTTCTGCTCTGGGAAGAGAACGAGCTTAAAAGGCAAATTTACGAACAAGGCTGGGAATTGTACTTGGAACGGGTCATGTTGTTGAGCTATGGCTGGCTGAGTCTGAGTGGCCTGTTGTTTTTGCTTCTGGGCGCACAGGGACTGCAGGCACCCTTCTATGATCTGCTGATCCACGGATTGAGCCTGGGTTTTATTCTGGGGGTGATTTTTTCGCATTTTTACAAGGTGCTCAAAGCCCTGCTGGGAGCAGAATTGCCTTTTTATCAGAGCTATTATCTGCCCTGGGGGCTGTTGCAAGCAGGGCTGCTGCTGCGTGCATTTGGCAAGCTGAGTGAAGATCTGCTGCTGTGGCAAATCGGGGGCAGTCTGAATGTCTTGGCGCTTTTGCTATTTTTTGGCCTGGTTGCCAGGGCTCTCAAGCGAGGTCTGGCAGCATGACAGAAAGCTATTTTCCCCCGTTTTGGGGACCAGAAGCGGACTTCTCGAATTGGGATAAAATCACCCTCTGGTTGTGGAAATCCCCTTTGGTTTCAGTTGAATTGGCTTCAGAAGAGGGGATTAAACTCGCTGCAATTCAGACCCGGCTCAGCCTTTTTTGCCGATTATTAAACGACTTGCCCTCTTTGCAAATCATTGCCGTGGCCGACGAAGGCGGCTGGTCCGAACCTGTTTTTTTTCTGCCCGAGCAAATTTCTTTTGGCAAATATCTCTGGCAAAATTTGCAGTTTTATCTGTTCAGGGTGCTGTATCTGACGGTGCAGCGGAAATTAAACTTGAATTGGCAGCAGCCAGGCGACTATCCTTTGCCACTTTCGCGCCAAAAAGCCCAGGAACAGGCGGGGGATGTCTTGAACGAACTGTATCAGATTTTTCCGGACACAGAAACGTGGATCCGCCCCTTGCTCAACACATTGAGACAAGAGGCGCTGTTTGAACAGGAGCAATTTTTACCCTGGGGCCGCTGGATTTCTCCGCTTGAGGGCCAAAAAAATGCCAATCATGTGCAAAAAAATCAGTGCAAATCAGAACCCGCTTGTCAGATTCTGCAGATTTGCTCTGTCAGTTGTGAAAATTGTGGAACTGGGCTGATTCATTTTTTAAATTGATGAAGATCAACTTTTGGTATAGGCTTAATTGATATGGCACAAACTCCATTTTCCATTAATGCCTTATGCTGAAGCTAGAAAAGAATCTGGAATCGAGGAAAAAAATGAAAAGTTCACTCAAAAAAAGATTGTTGATCCTTGGCTTGGGGCTCTCAAGCCTCTTCTTGGTGGCCTGTCCGGCTCAAGAAAACACCGACAAACCCAGCGACAAACCAACAGAGCAGCCGGCTGCCAGCAGTCCCGCAAATACAGAACAAACAGGGGCTGATGGCAAAGGCATTGGCCCAGTGAAAGCGGTTGAAGTGGCTGCCACTGTTGATACTGCCTTGGCTGAAACAGGCAAAAAGACCTTTGAATCCAAATGTGCCTCTTGCCATAAATTTGAAGCCAAATATGTGGGCCCTGCCCTCAAAGGGGTGAGCGAGCGCCGCAAGCCCGAATGGATCATGAATATGATTCTCAACCCCACCGAAATGACACAAAAAGACCCAGAAGCGAAAAAACTCTTTGCCACCTTTATGATGGCCATGCCCAATCAGAATATGGACGAAAAATCTGCAAGAGCCGTGCTGGAGTATTTTCGCAGCATGGACCAAAAGAAGTAGACCCAAATCGTTTTGAATTCAGACCCAATTTAGATTCCGAGGAGACAGAAAATGAAAAGTACGAATAAGAGATCCCATCTCAAGACCCTGGCTATCAGCCTGACCACCGCCATGGTGATCGTGGTCGGCTGTGTGGCTGTGCAAAAACAATCCGAAAAACCGGCTGCAGGCCTGACCTCCAGCTCTGATGCCGCTCAAAAAGTCTATGTCGAACCGGGCAAACACGACGAGCTTTATGCCTTTATGTCTGGCGGTTTTAGCGGACAAGTTGGGGTCTATGGCTTGCCTTCAGGTCGTTTGCTCAAAGTGATTCCCGTTTTTTCACAAAATGCTGAAAATGGCTATGGCTATTCGGAAGAGACCAAACCGCTTTTAAACACCACCCACGGCTTTATTCCCTGGGGGGATGCCCACCATCCCAAACTCTCCCAGACCGCTGGGGAGCAAGACGGGCGCTGGCTGTTTATCAACGAAAACAACACCCCCCGTGTGGCCCGGATTGACCTCGCCACCTTCCGCACCGTGGAAACGATCGAAATTCCCAATACTGGCGGCAATCACGCCTCACCCTTTTTGACCGAAAACACCGAATACGTCATGGCTTCGACCCGGTTTAGTTTGCCTGTGGGCGATGGCGACGTTTCGATAGATACCTACAAAGAGAAATTTAAAGGCACCACCAGTTTTATCAAGGTGGATAAAACCACGGGCAAAATGGCGATTGCCTTTCAAATTCTGCTGCCAGGTTATGACTATGACCTGAGCCATGCGGGCAAAGGGGTCTCTCATGGCTGGTCATTTTTGACCACCTATAATACCGAGCAGGCCCAGTCTTTAAAAGAGGCCAACGCCAGCCAGAACGACAAAGACTTTATTTTGGCAATCAACTGGAAAAAAGCCGAAGAGTATATTGCCCAGGGCAAATTCAAAGAAATGCCCGGCAAACACTTCAGCAACCACCTTGATGAAGCGACCCACACCGCCTCGTCCACCACTGTCGAAAAGGTCAAGGTGCTGGACCCCACTGAATTGCCAGGTTTGGTCTATTATATTCCCTGCCCCAAATCCCCCCACGGGGTAGATGTCGATCCCAGCGGTGAATACATTGTTGGCGCAGGCAAATTGGCGGCGATGATCCCGGTCTTCTCTTTTTCCAAGATGCTCAAAGCGATTGAAGCCAAAGACTTTGACGGTGAATCGGGCAAGATCCCTGTGCTGAAATACGAATCGGTCTTGGCGGGTGAAGTCAAAGAACCGGGTCTGGGACCTCTGCACACCGAATTTGACGGTCAGGGCAATGCCTATACCTCAATGTTTGTCTCCTCTGAAATTGTGAAGTGGAAAGTGGATACCCAGGAAGTGCTCGACCGCACCCC
>CAZRFI010000266.1:0-5041 GCA_964598905.1 uncultured Candidatus Sericytochromatia bacterium
GCGGGCCCAAGCACAAACTGGCCCGAATCGATCACCTCTGCCACGGCTGAGAGCAATTCCGCTTTGAGCGGGGCATGTTGGGCGGCTAAATCGACATAGGGGACTTGCATGGGCATCAATCTGGGCTATTTTGGCAGCCGGGTATTGAGCTGGCCCTGGTCGATGGTATCAAAGACCATTTGCCAGAGAGCGACAGCCTGGCCCGGTTGGGTATTTTGCATCGGGCTGGCCATGGCATGGGGCACTTTGTCGGGGGCCTCAAAATGGTACCAACCATGTTTTTGCAGGCCACCTGAGCGTTGCAGCAATTTTTCGACGGGTTTTTCGCCCGCCAAGACATCACCTTCGGTGGTAAAGACCTGCATCGGCACCTGCACCTTATCCACGCGGCTGCCGACACTGAACATGGCGTAAGCATTGTTCAGCGTGCCTTGGGTATGGGGCATGGGGTTGTCGGCAGAGACCCAGGTGTTTTTATTGTAGTTTTTCATGTCGAGCAAATAGCTCAATTTGATCGGCGTATAGCGATCAATCAAATGCAACAGGCCATCGGTGGGTTTGAGTTTGTCATCGGGGCCAATATACGGGGCCATGGCCGTCACGGATTTGAGATCGCTGAAGCGTTCCCCCATGCGCAGGGCCAGATTGGCGCCCCCAGACAGACCAATGGCCTGCACCGGGCCACCGAGCGCACTCACATCAGCATGAACCTGAGCGACAAAATCGTCGTAGGTTTTGACTTCCCAGGTGTCCACCATTTTTTCGCCGGTGGGAGTGCCATTGGGTTTCATAAAGCCGTGACCGGGAATGCGCGGCACATAGACGTTATAACCGGCTTTAAAAAACAGCTCTTCGGCCTCTTTAAATTGCCAGGGCCCAGCCGTATAGCCATGAAAGAGCACCACCGTGCCTTTGCCTGTGGGTTGGGGCTGGGTTAAGAGCCGCGATTGGTAGTTTTGACGCAAATACAGCGGCTGTTTTTTGTTTGTGTTTTGCAGGGCCAGATCGGCATCCACACGGCTTTCCAATTGTTTTACAGCCTGCTCATAAGTCGGTTGGCTGGGCAGAGCCTGAAAATCCAATTTGGCAGGAATCTGCCCTTTGATCACAGGGTTGGCGACATGAACATCCGGCTTCGACTGCCGCTCAGCCGACGGAACAGGGTTAGCCGAAGCAGCTGGCTGAGCGTTAGTCGAAGCCAAGATGCCGAGCAGGGGGTTGGGGCCATGGGATACTTGCATGAAAGAACTCCTGGAAAACGGTGGATTTATCTATTGTAGCCCGTGAACAAGCAAGCTTGTTTTGCCTGCCTAAAAAAAAATGGCCAGTTATGTAACTGGCCAACTCAAGTGTTAATAAAGAGGGAGGGAAAAAATTCTTACTTTTTGTACGCTCCGAGAATGCGCTCGGATTGTTTTTCAACCGGAGCCACACGGCTCTGGATGCTGCGGAAATTATTGGCGCTGACCTGGGCATTGTCCAGATCGTGGTGCTCACGGGCTTCGAGCATTGCACCGTAGGTTTTCTGGGTTTCATCCAGCAACTTGCCTTTTTCGGCGGCGGGATTGTAGCTGCGCACTTCGCTAGAGAGGTTGCGCAGGTCGTCGGCAGCCCCTTTGTACTTGCTGTCGATGCTGCTGCCAATCAGAGCGCCGATACCTGCAGAGGCGGCCAAGCCAACCCCGGCACCAATACCAGCGGCTTTGATATTTTTGCCACCAGCGAAGAAACCGATGGCTGCGCCAGCAACCGCGCCGATGCCTGCACCGACTCCAGCATAAGGTGTGGTACGGCCCGTGGCTTTGGCCTGGGTTTCGTCGGCCAATTTGTCGAGCTTGCTGCCCACATCTTGAGCAGATATGCTGGCGTTTTCAATCTGGGTGATATTGCTGAAAGCTTTGGAAATAGAGGTGTCGGTGGCTTTTAATGCGGCCTGGACATCAGGCAGATTTTTGGTCTGGTCGGCAATCGAGCGCATGGTATTGTTGAGGGTTTCAAAAGCGGCCTGGAAATTGGTGTTGGCCATTTCCATCTGACGCACGGTGTGCTCATCGGAGCTATTGCCCATGGCGAGAAGATTTTGAAAGGTGCCGGTCCAGGTCCGCCAGCTGGCGCTGCGCAGGGTGGTGTCGGCTTGAATGTGCAGAGCACGGGAGGTGGCATCGGGAGCATTGGCGGTCATATCGCGAATCGAGCGCAGCGCAGATTCCTGGCGATCAATAGCGGAAGTATAAGCGCGGTTGCTGTCGACGAGTTTGTTGTAGCGCTCACCCAGGGTGTCATCTTGGAAGAAGCTGGGGGTGAAGACGTGGCCCCAAGAATTGCTGGCAGTGGTGTGAACGTTTTTCAGGGTTTCCAGACCTTTGGTGTAGATCTGAATGCCTTTGCTTTCGGTGATCACGCCTTGGTTGATTTCCACGGCGTCGGACTGCAGGGCGGAGGTCAATTCATTGCGGCTGACTTCGCCATTTTTATCTGTGTCGACTTTGTCTTTGACGCGGGGATCGAGTTTGAGTTCATCCATCACGTTATTGTTGTTTTTATCGAGGGAACGAACGAGCCACTGTTGGTTGGAGAATTGAATACTTCCGGTCATTTTAGAATTCCTCTTTACGCTTTTTTTTACACTTGAATCTTATACACAGGTTATCGCAGGCCAAGGCGTCAAACATTCTTATGATTGATATAAGTGAAGTTTAATAAATGGTTAATTCTTATTTTGGCTCCACGACCTTCTTCTCGCTTAGTAGGGCTCTTTTTCCTTTGATTTCTGGGGTTTCCAGATTTTAACCTGGAGACTTGATCCTGGGGCAAGTCCCCACTGGTAAACTTAAAATATGCACGCTTTAGTTTCGTCTCCCCTTTTTGCTGACGTCTTGATCGAAGATCTGCCCGCCCATGTGGAACGGGAAATTTACACCTATAGCGTGCCCGAGAGTCTGCGCAAACAAATTGGTTTGGGCCAGCAGGCGACGGTGCCTTTTGGCTCACGGCTGCGCATGGGGTTTGTGGTGCGCTTACACCAAAGCCCGCCATCGATGCGGGCCCGTCCCTTGCAGGGTCTCTCTCAGCAGCAATTGCTGGAGCCCAAATTTCTCAAATGGCTGCATTGGATTGCCCAGTATTATCTCTGTTCGCTCAGCCAGGTTTTGGCCACGGCCCTGCCCAGGCAATTGACGGGTTCAATTCGCCGCCTGATCGCCCCCACCTTGCCTGTGGCAGAGTTTGTCGCCCGCTTGGAAAGTGAGTTTGTCTTGCAGCCTGATTTGGTGGATTTTGGCAAATACCTGATTGCCTCGGCCCCCAGTTGGAAGACCTTTACGGGCTGTAAACGCAAGTTCGGCAACCGTTTGCAGGGCTGGCTCGACACCCTGCGTCAGCAGCAATTGATTGAAATTTATGACGAAATGCGCCCCAAAGTTCAGCCCCGCACCCAGCTTTTTGTCAGTTATCTCAAAGAGCCTACAGGCCTCACGCCGCGTCAGGCCGGTGTTTTGCGCACATTGCGTCAGGCCGGGGGCTATTTGACCCTGATCGAACTCTGCGAGCAGGCTGAGACCAATACCGTTACAATCAACAAACTCGAAGAAAAAGGGGCTGTGGATATTTCCAATGCCCGTCTGCGCCGCATTCCCCTTGCTTCGCTATCGAGTGAGCCACAAAAACGCCCGACCCTGACTGCCGATCAAGAAGCCGTTTTAGAGCGGCTGCTTGCCGCCCTCGAAAACCCACCACAACCGGAACCCGTGGCCCTTTTGCACGGGGTGACGGGCTCTGGCAAAACCGAAGTTTACATGCACACCATGGCGCGGGTGATCGAGCAGGATGGTGGCTGTATTTTTTTGCTGCCCGAAATTTCGCTGACGCCGATGATGTTGATGCGCCTGCGCGGCTTCTTTGGCGAGCAGGTGGCGATTTTACACAGTGGTCTGGGCGAAGGCGAATACCTCGACGAGTGGGAGCGGATCCGCGATGGCGAGGCGCCGATTGTCGTGGGGGCCCGTTCGGCGATTTTTGCGCCGGTCAAAAATCTGCGTCTGATCGTGATCGACGAAGAGCATGAATCCAGCTTTAAACAGGACAATGGTCTGCGCTATGACGCCCGCACCTTGGCCCTGGGCCGGGCCTGGCTGAACAAGGGACTGGTTTTACTCGGCAGTGCCACACCCCGGCTGGAGAGCTATTACCGGGCGATTCAGGGCGATTACCCCTATTTGCAAATGCCCAACCGCGTTCATTCACAGCCTTTGCCGCCGGTCAGTGTGGTGGATATGCGCAATTACGAGGGCAAGGCCACGGCCTTTAGCCCGCCACTTAAGCTGGCCATTGAAGAGGCGCTCAAACGCGAAGAACAGGTCATTCTGCTGCTCAACCGCCGGGGCTATGCGGCCACTGTGCTCTGCCGCAGCTGTGGCGAAACCTTGCACTGCCCGCTCTGTGCCGTGAGTTTGACCTATCACCGCAGCGATGAGCGACTCAAATGCCATTATTGTGATTACCACTGTCCGCCACCGAAAAAATGTCCCCAATGCCAAAGTGACGCCATTCGCAGTTTTGGCCTGGGCACACAAAAACTCGAAGAACTTACCCACAAACTTTTTCCAACGGCCCGCACAGTGCGCCTTGATCGCGACACCACCAGTGCCAAACATGCCCATTTGGAACTCTTGGAGGAATTTGGCTCTGGCCGGGCCAATATCATGATCGGCACCCAGATGGTGGCCAAAGGCCTGGATTTCCCCAAAGTGACGGTGGTTGGCCTGATGGTGGCGGATTTGGCCTTAAATCTGCCCGACTTTCGCGCGGCTGAGCGCACCTTTCAGCTCTTGACCCAGGCCGCCGGGCGCGGGGGCCGGGGGGATTTGCCTGCGCGCGTCTATTTGCAGACCTATGCACCCGAACATATGGCAATTCGCCACGCGATCAAACATGATTACGCGGCTTTTGCCCAAGACGAATTATTGCACCGCCAGGACTTACATTATCCGCCTTTTGGTTCACTTGTACGCCTGATCTTTGTTCATCCCCGTCAGGAACTGGC
>CAZRFI010000266.1:5141-6949 GCA_964598905.1 uncultured Candidatus Sericytochromatia bacterium
AGGTTTACATTTCTTAATAATCGGGAATAGAGACCTATACGATGACAGAGAAGGAATCTTGCCATGAGCTTACATATCTCGGACACCACACTCAAGACCCTGGGAATGACTGAAGAAGAGCTGAGTCTTGAAATCACCCTGATGCTCTACGAACAAAAACGCCTGAATTTGCGCCAGATTATGGCCATGACAGGCCTGAGCCCGTTTCAATTGCAGTGTCTGTTTGCGCGCCGCCAAATTCCGCTGCGGGTAGAGCCCGAGGTCGCGCCGGCCTTGAGTCTCAAAATTTAGCCACCGTTGAGCATTGCATCGAGGCCGCGTTTAAATTCGATCATTTCGACAATTTTTTCGAGGGTTTGGTGAATCACCTCGGGAGAGGGCTGGTAGCGACCCGAATCACCCGAGACAGATTGAAGAAAGCGCTTGTTCTGCAACATCTCTTTAAATTCTTCAGGAAAGAGGTACCAGCCTTCGGGAAAGGCTTCCGCAGGATCTGCTTCGAGGGTTTGAAAAAATTCTCGGGCGGGATCGATCTTGCGATCTTCGGGATTGACTAAATTGCTGCTTACCCCACGCAGCAGGTTGTAGCCTTGGGTCAACACCTGACGGCTGAGTAAGGCTGAGGGCTGTTTGAAGGCTGTCGAGAAATAATCTTTGGCATCTCTGTAGGTCTGTTGATCCTGAAAATCCACATTTTTGGCTTGGTTAATGACAGCAGCATAACCCCCAATTTTACCCATGGCCAGCATCATTGCAGCAAAACTTTGGTCTTTGAGATTGGTTTTTAAGTCTTGCGAGGCCTTGGGAAAACGGTGTTCTATTTCGTTGGGATTGGTAAACGAATAGAAAAAATCTTTGGCTTCGCCCGCATTGCCCTTGGACGCAATCAAATTTTGGGTTCGCGTATGAATTTCTTGCAGGACAGCAAAGTCAGGATCCCTGGCCCCCGCCCGTGTCGGCGGACTCAAATGTTCGAGATTTAACGATTTGAGCAATTCTTTGTGGGTGTCTAAAACGGCCAGAATGGTATCTGAAGAGAGATTTAAGGGACGGCGAGATCGACTGGCCCCCACGATATTTTCAAAATGTTCGCGGATAAAGGTATCCACATTGACCTTGCTGGGCTCAAAGCGGTATTGGTTGCGCAAGGCCGTTGTGACAAAGGGGCGGATTTGTTCTTCTGTATAATGGCTTCTTTGCCGGATGCCGCTGCCGACTTTGTAGTTTTGCAGGGTGGGCAAAGAGTTAATAAAAAAGAACTTTTCAGGGGAAGCTTCAATCAAACCTGCCGGATCGAGCACAAAGGTTTTATACGATTCGGCAAAGTCTTCCATTGGATCTGTGGCGGCGTAACTGGTGACAAAGACCTGATTGCGCTCTTGGGGGCTGAGTTTGGCGGTGTAAAGCCCTGCGTCTTTTTCTCCTCCGTTTGAGGCGAGTTGGTTATAGACATCAGCCACGTTTTCGGAACTCATCATGCCGTTGACATAACCGTCAGCAACCTCGCCCGATTCGCGTTTGACCCAGCCCGAGAGTTTGCTGAATTCAGCAATATACTCGTTTTCATTTGAGAGCCCCATTTGGATATGGTGGCCCATTTCGTGGATCATCACCTCTTCGGTGCGGGTGACATGCCGGTTGGAGCGAGAGGCGTCGGAAATATCCCTGAGCAAAAATTGGGTTGAGACGTCGCCAAATTCACTTTTGGCCAATTCTGCCAGCAATTTCTGCACCTGGGGATCGTTAATTTGACTGAGATTTTGCATTTTGTCTTTTAAACTCACTACACGGGTAATCATGCCAAATTG
>CAZRFI010000267.1:0-6940 GCA_964598905.1 uncultured Candidatus Sericytochromatia bacterium
GGAACTGTCTCCTGTTTATTAACTATCGTTTAATGATTTCTTAATAAGGTTATAGGAACATGTTAAAGAAACTTGGTAAAGAAAAGATTATTATTTGATTAACAATTGTTTAATTCTTAAATTCAGATGAAGGCCAAGATGATCTCGTAGTGCGCTATTGCCTATTTTAGAGAAATTAAACATGCCAGATTAAGACCGGATTATTCTGAAAACTGCGAGAAACAGCTTAGATTAAGGTTTAACTATCAAACTGTGCCAAGCGATAACCTACACCGGGTTCGGTCAAAAAGATTTCAGGTTGGGTGGGATCTGCTTCTAATTTATTGCGAAGGCGGGAAATATAGACCTGGAGATAGTGGGTTTCGTCGAGGTATTCAGCGCCCCAAACCGCTTGTAACAATTGGCGGTGGGTGAGAACCTTGCCAGCGTGTTTGATCAGAAACAAAAGCAGATTGTATTCGGTTTTGGTCAGTTTAACCTCTTCCTCTCCGCGCCAGAGCTTGCGTTGCAGAGGATCCACCCGCAACTGGCCCGAACGAAAGATCTGATCGCTGCTATTGAGGGCCAATCCCTGTAAACGGGAATGGCGCAAAGCGACCCGAATCCGGGCCAATAATTCCTGAATGCCAAAGGGCTTACTCAAATAATCGTCAGCCCCCAGATCGAGGGCCAAGACCTTGTCTTTCTCTTGTTCGCGCACCGAAAGCACGATCACAGGCACAGCGCTCCATTCACGCAATTGCTCCAAAACCGCCAGGCCCGAAATGTCTGGCAAACCCAGATCGAGCAAAACCAACTCAGGATTCGAAAAGGTGATTTGCTGCAGCCCCTCTTGGCCGGTTGCGGCAATCAACACGTCAAAATCCTGGGCCTCCAGGGCAATGCGCAAGAAGCGCTGGATGGCCACTTCGTCGTCGATAATCAAGATGCGGGTTTTCATGGTATCTCTTCTGTTTCCTCTTCTGGGAGTGGCGTTGAAAGCGGGGTACGGGGCAATTGGATTTCAAATTCTGCCCCGCAGGGGGAGCCATTGCGGGCGGAAATCTTGCCGCCGTGGGCTTCAACCAGGCCTTTGCAAATGGAGAGCCCCAAGCCCGTGCCGCCACTTTTTTGGGGCTGACCACGGTAAAAGGTTTCAAAAATATGTGGCAAAACCGCCTCAGGAATGCCAGGGCCTTGATCTTTGAGCCAAAAGCTGAGGTGTTCGGGCAAGACCCGTACCCCCATTTCCAGCGGGGAGCCAGCAGGGGTATAACGCAGGGCATTGTGCAAAAGATTGACCAAACACTGCTCCAACAAGCCAAAATCCGCCCGGATGGGTGGGAGTTCAGGGGGAATGACCAAATGCAATGGGCGGGCTTGCAACTCTTTTTTGAGGGCCTGTTGGGCAGCCCTGAGCAAATCTCCGGCATCACACCAATCCTGATGTAAGGCCAATTTACCCGATTGCAAGCGGCTCATGTCGAGCAAATTGGCGACCAAATGATTCAGCCGCAGAGTGGCACCCTCTAAATCTTCGAGTAGGGCCGAGCGGGCCTCTGGCATTGCCTCTATTGCAGGATTGCGCAGATTTTCCACGGCCCCTTGAATACTGGTTAATGGCGTGCGCAATTCGTGAGAGACGGAGTTGAGCAGCGATTGGTACAGATTTTCGCTGATCTGACTGATGCGAACTTGGGTGGCCTGCTCTTGCAAATTATGGCGCTCCAAGGCCAGGGCCAATTGCATGCAGAGCGTTTCGAGCAGCTGACGGGTATCGAAACTCAGGGCTTGGCCTGGCTCGGGTTGAACTTGTAAGACGGCATACGCTTGGCGCGTGGTAAAAATGGGCAGATACAGGGCTTGTGCCGTAGGCAGGGTATCTGTTGCCAAGCCTGCCGGGCGGTGGTGATGATAGGCCCATTGGGCTGCGGTCCACTCTTTTTCGTTGAGGCTTGAACGTGGCAGCGGCTGTTCGGGCTCCCCCTTGATAATCTGGATCGGCAGGGGCAAAACAGCCTGGATCTGTTCCAGGGCCACAGCCACAACATCATTGGCGGTATGGGCACGGGCCAGGGCATCTGAAAAGCGGTATAAAACCACCAAACGGGTTTCCCGCTGGCGGCCCAATTGCTCTTGGTGGCGAATTCGGGTCATCAGGCTGGCCGTGGTCAATGCCACACAAAAATAGACACCGCACATCAATAAATCTTGAAAGCGAAAGATAAATAGGGTATAAAGGGGGGGAATAAATAAAAAATTCCAGAAAAAGGCACTTAAACCAGCCATCAGCAAAACCGGGCCTTTTTCCAAAACCAGGGCCAGACCCATCACCCCCAGAAGATAGATCAGGGCCACCGACCAATAGCCCAACCAGGGATTGAGCAGCAGATTGATGCCTGTTACTCCCAACAGGGCAGCCAGCGAGAGCAGATAGGGACCTTTGTTCAGCTTTGCCAAGCCAAAGAGCCAAGGGCGGGCCTGTACCTTGCTTTCGCTGCGGCTACTGTCCACCAACCAAAAATCTGCGCGTGAGCGGGTATACAGCAATTGGTTAAAGGTCAGATAGGCCCCGTTAAAAAAATCCCGCAGACGGCTTTGCTGGGGTTTGCCCAGAATCAACTGGGTAATATGCTGCTGTTCGACCATTTGCAACAGTCTCGGCACCCACTTTTCACCCTGGGTGAGCAAGACCTCTGCGCCGAGTTCACGGGCCAGGTCGAGATTTTCGCTCAAATTGCGGGTGTCTCGCTCAGAGAGGAGGCGGCCCGTATCCACATAGACGGCCATCCAAGTGGCATCGAGAGAACTGGCCATGCGCCGGGTCCAGCGAATCAGTTGGGCCGACATCGGGCTGGGAGAGACGGCCACCATCAGGCGTTCAGACGAGCGCCAGGGTTCACGGATGTGGTGCTGGTGCATATAGTCTTGGACATCTTGATCGACCCTGTCAGCGGTCAGGCGCAGGACCATTTCCCGCAGGGCGTTGAGATTGCCTTTGCGAAAAAAATGGGCTTTGGCGCGATCAGCACGTTCCCCCAAATAGACCTTGCCTTCGGCCAGCCGTTCCAACAGCTCATCGGGGGTTAAATCGACCAGAATGACCGCATCAGCACGATCCAAGACCGTATCGGGAATGCGCTCATGGACAGACACACCTGTAATTTGTTGCACACTATCAGCCCGGCTCTCAATATGCTGAACATTGAGGGTGGTATAGACATCGATGCCCCTTTCGAGCAATTCCAAAACATCTTGATAGCGTTTGGGGTGGCGGGAATCAGGCACATTGCTGTGGGCCAGTTCATCCACCAAAACCAGGGCTGGTTTGCGCGCCAAAATGGCGTCGAGATCCATTTCCTCCAGGGCAGTACCGCGATAACTGACGCTTCTGCGCGGAACCACAGGCAGACCTTCTAACAGGGCTTCGGTTTCGGCCCTGCCATGGGTTTCCAAATAACCCACAACCAGATCCGCGCCCTCTTCGTGTAAAAGCCGCTGGGCTGCTTTTAACATGGCGTAAGTCTTGCCCACCCCGGCTGCCATGCCCAGAAAAATTTTAAGTTTGCCCTGTCCCTCCCGGGTCTGCTCCCGCATGACCGCACGCAGCAGCGCATCGGGATCGAGACGTCCGGTTCGTCTTTCTGGCCCGGTCTCTGCCATCAGCGCAAACGCCCCTTTGCTTGTTGATGCCAGGGTTCCAACTGCTCTGGGGCATAGCTGTGAAAATACACAGGAGACCCATCTTTGCGAGACAAATGTACACGCAATTGGGGCAATTTGGTCGAGACTTCGCCAAACAAAAATTCCAATTTACGCACCTGCATGGCTTTGTCTTTGGGGGTTTCAAGATCGTTGACCCGCACCTTGTCGCCGACCTGGGGGCAGGCTTTGAGCAAGAGCGATTTATACGCATCCAGCAGCAATTGCTCTTGTTCTCGCAGGGTCTCAATTTTCTTTGCCAATTCAGCCAAAGAATTCTCATGACTGGGGTTCATGATGAAGCCCCCGCTTGAGAGAAAATTGTCTATCGAGGGCCAGATTCAAAGCCAAAACATTGACCCGTGGAACCCCCAAAAAAACCAGCTGTGGACCCTCTGTGGCGGCCTGAATCAGAGGCTGCAAGTCTTGGGCCTTCAGCCCGCGGGCCATGGCCACGCGGTTGACTTGAAACTGAATCGCCGCCGGACTCAAATCGGGATCCAGACCCGAGCCCGAAGCCATTAACAATTCCGGCGGGACAACGGCATCAGCAGGCAAAAGATGGGCTTTGAGCAAAGCGGCTTTGCGCTCTTGGATTTTGTCCAAGAGATCTTTGCTGGTGGGGCCTTTGTTGCTGGCCCCCGAAGCCACCGTGGCGTAGTCGCCTGCCGAGGGCCGGGGCCAGAAATAGCCAGATTGTTGAAAGGGCTGTGCCAACCAGCGGGAGCCTACCACTTGCTCTCCCCGTTTGAGCAAGCTACCCTGGACCGCCTCGGCATTGGCGAGCTGTCCCAAACCCGTCACCAGCAGGGGATAGGCCACGCCGGTTAAAAGCGTGAAAGCGATCAAGCTACGTAAAGCAATTATAAATTCGTGCATCTTACTTCTCCCAGTTTAATTCATTTAGACCAGATGGAATACGGCCAAAAGCAGGTCGATCAACTTGATCCCCACAAAGGGAGCCACAATCCCACCCAAACCGTAGACAAAGAGGTTTTTGCGCAAGACCACCACCGCCCCCTGGGGCTGGTATTTCACCCCTTTTAAAGCCAGCGGAATCAGAAAAACAATGATCAGAGCATTAAATATCACGGCACTTAAAATCGCGCTCTGGGGTGTGGCGAGCCCCATCAAATTGAGGGCCGCCAAAGGTCCTTGCTGCCCTGGCTGGCCTTGTGTGGCATAGAGGCCGGCAAACAGGGCGGGCAAGATCGCAAAATACTTGGCCACGTCATTGGCAATGCTGAAGGTGGTCAAGGCCCCCCGTGTCATTAATAATTGTTTGCCAATTTCGACGACTTCAATCAACTTGGTCGGGTTGCTGTCGAGATCGACCATATTCCCCGCTTCGCGGGCGGCCTGGGTACCACTGGCCATGGCCACCCCGACATCGGCCTGGGCCAAAGCCGGTGCATCGTTGGTGCCATCACCCACCATCGCCACCAAATGTCCGTCTGCCTGTTCGGCGCGAATGCGTGCCAGTTTGGCTTCGGGGGTGGCTTCGGCGAGATAATCATCGACACCGGCCTCGGCAGCAATGGCCGCAGCTGTCAGGGGATTGTCTCCAGTGATCATGATTGTGCGAATGCCCATCCGGCGCAATTGCTCAAAGCGTTCGCGAATACCCGTTTTGACCACGTCTTTAAGTTCGATCACGCCCAGAATCGTGCTCTGATCGCAGACCACCAAAGGGGTACTGCCTTTGCGGGCAATGCCGTCCACCAGATTCTGTAAATCTGAGGGGATGATTCCGCCCAAGCTTTGCACATAGCGAACAACAGCATCAGCGGCCCCTTTGCGAATCTCACCCAAACCACTCATGCGGGTCTGGGCCGTAAATGGCACAAAATCCAATTCTGCGGGTTTGTCTAAATTCAAGCCATAGCGCTGATTGGCCAAGAGCACAATTGAGCGGCCTTCGGGCGTTTCGTCGGCCAGCGAGGCCAAAAGCGCAGCCTCGACCAGACGTTCAGCTCTGACACTTGTAACGGGATAAAAAGCCGAAGCCATGCGATTGCCATAGGTAATTGTGCCGGTTTTATCCAACAGCAGCACATCGACATCCCCGGCCACTTCCACGGCTTTGCCGCTGGTAGCCAAGACATTGCGCTGCAGGAGCCGATCCATTCCGCTGATGCCGATGGCACTCAAGAGGGCGGCAATGGTGGTGGGAATCAGGCAAACGAGCAGTGCCACCAAAACCGTGACTGAGACGTTGCTGGGCCCGGTTAAACCCGAAGCCTGTTCGCTGTAGAAGGCAAAGGCCTTTAATGTGACCACCGCCAAGACAAAGACCACAGTCAGGGTCAGCAAGAGAATATTCAGGGCAATTTCGTTGGGGGTGCGCTGGCGCGAAGCCCCTTCCACCAAGCCAATCATCTGATCGAGAAAGCTTTGACCAGGATCTTGGGTGATTCTGACCAAGATGCGGTCGGAGATCACGCGGGTGCCACCGGTGACAGCAGAGCGGTCTCCGCCACTCTCGCGCACCACAGGGGCTGATTCGCCTGTGATCGCCGATTCGTCAACGCTGGCAATGCCTTCACTGACTTCTCCATCACCCGGAATCACATCCCCCGTTTCACAGACCACCACGTCGCCTTTGCGCAGACTGCTGGCAGGCACTTGGCTCTCAACACCATTTTTTAAGAGTCTTGCCATGGTTTCGCTGCGCATCTTGCGCAAGCTCTCAGCCTGGGCCTTGCCACGGCCCTCTGCCACAGCTTCGGCAAAATTGGCAAAATAGGCTGTAAACCACAGCCAGAGTGCGATTTGCAGGGTAAAACCCCAAGCGCGCCCTGCCAGCATTTCTTGCACAAGCGCTGCACTGGTCAGCAAGGCCCCCAAACTCACCAGCAACATAACTGGATTTTGCCATTGGCTTCGAGGGTGAAACTTCGACCAGGCTTCTTTAAACGACTGCTGGATCAGCTCACGGTTAAACAGACTGTTTTTTTGATTCTTATTTTGAGACATCCTACTATTCCTCCTAAAAGACCTTTCCCTGTAACATCAGGCCATGTTCCACCAAGGGCCCGAGGGCCAAAACAGGGAAGAAGGTCAGTCCGCCAATAATCAAGATCACCGAGACCAGCAGAATCACAAACAGCCCGCCATCGGTGGGAAATGTGCCTCCCGAAGCAGGCACCGCTTGTTTTTGCGCCATCTGTCCGGCAATCGCCAGCACAGGCAAGATCACGCCAAAGCGACCGATCAACATCGCCAAAGCCCCCAGCCAGGTATAAAAAGGGGTATTCAC
>CAZRFI010000268.1:0-3558 GCA_964598905.1 uncultured Candidatus Sericytochromatia bacterium
AAGATCCTGTATTATGTAGTATCTCTCACACTTCGGAATACTTGCACCATGACAGCGCCTACGTCCACCCTCGAACCCACTCTCGAAAATCTCCAAACCACCCTCAAAGACATCCACCAAGATCCCCTCGACAAAGCCCGCATTCAGGCCTTTGCCCGCGAGCTCGACCAGCTCAAAGTCGAGGTCATGGCCCAGGTCGGCGAAGAGGATGTGGTCTATATCGAAACTGTGCAACAAATCGCGCGGATCTGCGAAATTTCGGGCCGCCTCTTAATTCACTTCAGCAAAGACCCGATCAGCTGGAGTTTGGGTGTGTTGTCGCTGTGGGTCTATTTGCAGCTCGACAATCTCGAAATTCACCACCCCGCCCAACACGGGGCCTGGGATAAATTGCCCGAGGCCAAAGCCTTTCACTCAGACCAGTATTACCACAACTCCCCCGTGGACGAAGAGGCCTGGCGCTACCGCCACAATATTTTGCACCACTCGTATACTGGCCAATTGGAGCGCGACCCCGATGTGACCTTTGGCTTTTTCAGACTCGGAGAAGAGATCGACAAGCGCTACTACCACAGCATTCAGCCGGCAATGCTGATCTTAAACAGCTTTGTGACCGATCAAAGCATTGCCCTGCTCTCAGCCGGGCTGGGCGATTTTATTGGCCGACTCATACCCGGTTATCACCCCGAAGACAACGCAGGTATGCATAAAAAGTTGGATGCCAAGGCATTTCAGACCTCGCTCTGGCAGTATTTGCGCAAAGCCATCCCCCATACCGCTTATAACTACGGCCTGTTTGGTTTGCTGGCAGGCCCCCAGGGCTTTGCCAAGGTCACCCTGGGCACGATGACAGCCATGGTACTGCGAAATCTGTTTACGGGTCTGAGCTTTTACACCGGCCATATGGTCGAAGGGGTCAAACACTATACCGAAGCGCCGCATAGCAAAGCTGAGTGGTATGTTCAGCAAATCGAAGGCTCCGCCAATGTGCGCGCCTCGCGCCCGATTTCGATGCTGATGGGCCACCTCAATTACCAGATTGAACACCACCTCTTTCCCAAGTTGCCCCCCAACCGCCTCGAAGCCATTGCGCCCAAAGTCGAGGCCCTGTGCGAAAAATATGGCATAAACTATCTCTCAGGCAGCTTTCCCGAACAGGTGGCGAGCGTTTTTCGCCGTTTGGGCAAATACACGCGCTGAAGTCGATCTACAAAAGTGAATCAAGGGCTATACTGATCAGACCATCTTGAGAACGAGGTCCATTATGAATAAACCCGCCCCCACCCCCGCAGATTTGATTGATCCCATCCGCGAGCGCTGGAGCCCCCGCGCCTTTGATCCCAGTCAGGCCGTGGCATCTGAATTGTTGAATGAAGTGCTTGAAGCTGCCCGCTGGGCTCCCTCCTGTTTTAATGAACAGCCCTGGCGCTTTCTGGTCTTTGGCAAAGACGATGCCTTGCGCCCAGACGTTGAAGTCTGCCTCAACCCCACCAATCAATGGGCCTGCCAAGCCAGCCACCTGCTGGTGATCTGTGCCATGAAACAATTTGCCAAAAACGAAAAAGACAATCGCCATGCCGCCTACGACACAGGCGCAGCCACCCTGGCCCTGATTCTGCAGGCCCAGAGCAAAGGTTTGGCCAGCCACCAGATGGCGGGTTTTAAACGCGAAGAACTGGAAGCCCTGCTACAGATTCCCGCGCAAGCCGAATGCCTGAGTGTGATGGCACTGGGCTATGAGTGTGAGGCCAAAGAAGAGGCGGGTTTGAGCCCTGAGCATTTGGAAAAAGAAAAGGGCCCACGGATGCGCAAAGAACTGGATCAAATCGCCAGCACAGGCCAAATCTGGTCGTTTTAACGATCTGCTCCCAAGGCGAGCTTGTTCTGGATCAATGCCCAGTGGGGCAAGTGCTGGTATGATGCAAGAGCATCAAATCTGAGGGAGAATCCAACCATGCCTGCTCAATCTGCCCCCCAAACATCCCCCCCCGATCTGGCCAGCGAATTGCGTGACTCGTTTGTTCGCAATATTCACCACACCCTGGCCAAAGACGCTTATTCAGCCACGGCCAGGGATCTGTTTCATGCCACGGCCCTGAGTGCCCGCGAGCGCATGGTCGATCAATGGCTCAAAACCCTGCAGCGCTATTATCACGAAGATGTAAAACGGGTCTATTATCTCTCACTCGAATTTTTGATTGGCCGTTCTTTGAGCAATACCCTGCTCAATCTCGGCCTGTATCAAGAAATGGGCCAGGCCTTGGAAGCCCTGCAAATGGATCTGGGCACAATTGAAGAGGCCGAATGGGACGCCGGCCTGGGCAATGGCGGCCTGGGGCGACTGGCGGCCTGTTATTTGGATTCGATGGCCAATACAGGCATTCCTGGCTATGGGTATGGCATTCGCTACGAATATGGTATTTTCTTTCAACATATCCGTGGGGGTTATCAGGTTGAGACGCCAGACAACTGGCTGCGTTACGGCAATCCCTGGGAATTTCCCCGGCCCGAATTTCTCTACCCGGTTCACTTTTATGGCCGCGTCCATGAGTTTATGGACGATGCGGGCCATTTGCGCCACAACTGGACCCACACCGAATCGGTAATGGCCATGGCTTACGATACCCCGATTCCGGGCTTTCAAAACGGCGTGGTCAACACCATGCGCCTCTGGTCGGCCAAATCGACCCGCGAATTTGATCTGGCCTATTTTAACAGTGGCGACTATATCAACGCCGTGGCCCACAAAAACGAAAGTGAAAACATCTCGAAGGTTCTCTATCCCAATGACAATACCCTGCATGGCCGCGAACTGCGCTTAAAACAGGAGTATTTCTTTGTCTGCGCCACTTTGCAAGATATCTTTCGCCGCTACCTCAAAACCCACACGGATTTTGAGGCCTTTCCCAATAAAGTGGCGATCCAAATGAACGATACCCACCCGGCTCTGGCAGTGGCTGAGCTGATGCGGCTCTTTGTCGACAAATACCACCTGCCCTGGGAAAAAGCCTGGGACCTCACCACCCGCAGCTTGGCGTATACCAACCACACGGTCATGCCCGAAGCCTTGGAAAAATGGTCGGTGCCGATGCTGGAAAAGTTGCTGCCGCGCCATCTGCAGCTGATTCAAGAGATCAACCGGCGCTTTTTGAATTCGGTCTATCTGCAGGCCCCCCATCAGCGTGAATTGCTGGAGCAGGTCTCGATCCTGGAAACAGGCCTCGACGAACCCAAGGTGCGCATGGCCCATCTCGCTCTGATTGGCAGCCACCGCGTCAATGGCGTCTCCGAACTGCATTCCGCCATTCTCAAAGAACAGATCTTTCCCCATTTTTATGCCTTGGAACCCGACAAATTGACCAATGTGACCAATGGCATTACCCAGCGGCGCTGGCTCTTGCAGTGCAACCCCCAACTGGCTGCGCTGATCAGCAAAAAAACAGGCCCAGACTGGCTGCGCGATCTGTCCCAAACCCACAAATTGCTCAAGTTCAGCAAAGAACCGGCTTTTTTAAAGGCCCTGCGAGAGATCAAATTCCAGAACAAAGTCAAGCTCTG
>CAZRFI010000268.1:3658-5408 GCA_964598905.1 uncultured Candidatus Sericytochromatia bacterium
ATTTTCCTGCCCAATTACAGTGTTTCCTTGGCAGAAAAAATCATCCCCGCAGCAGATTTGAGTGAACAAATTTCGACAGCGGGCATGGAGGCCTCTGGCACAGGCAATATGAAATACGCGCTCAACGGCGCATTGACCATTGGTACCCTGGACGGTGCCAATGTCGAAATGATGGAAGAAGTGGGAAGTGAAAACATCTTCATCTTTGGCTTGCAAAGCCACGAAGTCGAAGCCTTGCGCGGCCATTACCACCCCTGGGAAGCGGTGGAAAGAGATCCCGAACTGCAACGCTGCCTGGAGTGGATTCAGGAAGATGTCTTTTCGGCCACCGAACCCGGCTTGTTTCAGCCCATTTTGACTTCCCTGCTCAAGAGTGACCCCTATTTTGTCCTGGCCGATTACCGCGCTTATGTCGAATGCCAAGCAGAGGTGGACAGCGTCTATTTGGACCCGGAACTCTGGTCCTTAAAAATGTTGCACAATATCTCCCGCATGGGCAAATTTTCGAGTGACCGAGCGGTTTTGCAGTATGCCACTGAGATTTGGGGCATCACCCCTTCGCTGCAGGTATTGCCATGACCCTCCCCCAACCCGAACAGATCTTGCCCCTGTTGGCAGAACTGTATCAAATGACGGCCAGCCAGAATGAAGGCCGTGTCGCCAGTTATATCCCCCAATTGGCCAAAGCCAACCCTGAGCATTATGCCGTGGCGGTCTGTTTTGCCGACGGCAGCCAAGCCAGTTGGGGCCAAGCCGATTTGGCTTTTTGCCTGCAATCGGTTTGCAAACCTGTCAATTATTGCCTGACCCTCGAAGAACATGGCGAAGACGAAGTGCATCAACATGTCGGTTTTGAGCCCAGCGGCCAGGTCTTTAATGCCCTGACCCTGAATAGCCAAGGCCTGCCCCACAATCCGCTGATCAATGCTGGCGGCATTATGTGTTGCAGCTTGATTCGGCCCCAACTCAAATTGCCCGATCGCTTTGAGGCCATCACCCAATTTTGGAGCGAACTGAGCGGGGGCAGTGCACCGGGTTTCGACAATGCGGTTTACCAGTCTGAGCGCCAGAGTGCCGATCGCAACCACGCCTTGGCCTATTTTATGCGCGAAAACAAGGCCTTTCCTGCAGATACCGATCTCGAAGAGACCTTGGAACTGTATTTTCAGTGCTGCTCGCTCACGCTCAATGTGCAAGAGTTGGCGGTGGTGGCTGCGACCCTGGCCCAAGGCGGAAAAAATCCCCTCACAGGCCAAACGCTTTTGCAGCCGCGCACCCTGCGCAATTGTCTGACGGTGATGGCGACCTGTGGCATGTACAATTTTTCGGGCGAATTTGCCTTTAAAATTGGTCTGCCTGCCAAAAGTGGGGTCTCAGGAGGCCTGATGCTGGTTGTGCCCGGTCTGATGGGGCTCGCGCTCTGGTCACCGCCTTTGGATAGCTATGGCAATAGCGTGCGGGGCGTGGCCTTTTGCCGTGAATTGGTCAATCGGCTGCCCCTGCACGTCTACGCACCCAAGCCTTGAGAACAGAACTTAAACCAAGGCTTGAGAAAGAGCCTTTAAGGCAGGTTAAAATAATAACGGGTGCCGTGGGCCTCAATCGCGCCACTGAGTTTTTTCAGGGCATCGACATAAGCGGCTGTGCGCATATCGCATTTATACTCAGTCATGGTTTCCCAGACATTGATCGTGGCTTTTTCCATGATTTTCTGGAGTTTTTCTTGCACTTCTTCCAGCTCCCAATAGAA
>CAZRFI010000268.1:5508-6928 GCA_964598905.1 uncultured Candidatus Sericytochromatia bacterium
CATCGTGCAGCAGACGGGCACAGTGATAACCCACGTTACCGAAGCCCTGAACTGCAACTTTGGTCTCTTGAGGCACAATATTGAGCAGTTCTTCAAGGCGGCGCAGCACATTCATGCCGCCCCGACCTGTGGCGTCGGTGCGGCCCAGGGACCCGCCCAAACTCAGGGGTTTGCCGGTGATCACACCTGGATATTTGCCGCGTTTAATGCGGTTGTATTGGTCGCTCATCCAGCCCATGATAATTTCGTTGGTGTACATATCCGGGGCAGGAATATCCACTTCGGGGCCGATCATATCGGCAATCATTTCGATATAGGTGCGGCTCAGGCGCTCCAATTCGGTTTTGGTCAACTCTTTGGTGTCGACACAAATGCCCCCTTTGGCCCCCCCAAAGGGAATGCCCACCACCGCGCATTTAAAGGTCATCCAAAAAGCCAGGGCCATGACCTCGTCGAGGGTGACGTTTTGGTGGTAGCGAATCCCGCCCTTGGCAGGCCCACGTGAGTCGTCATAGCGCACACGAAAGCCTTTAAAAGCACGGCGTGCGCCATTGTCCATGCGAATCACGACCGAAACGGCCAGGGAAGATTTGGGGTATTTCAACTGTTCTTCGACATCGGGGGAAATCGGAAAATATTGAATGGCCTTGTTGAGGCGGCGACGGGCGTCGCGGAAGAGTTTATCGTGCTCCTCTGCAGGTTCGAGGGTCTGAGCATTCTGTTCAGCATCGGTGGTCATCAGTTCCATATAAGCGCTCCTTCATGAAATCGGGCATCAGAATTGCCTTGAGGCATGACGTGTTAAAATACAAAGTCACCGATTGATGGACCAGTGACAGGTGCTTTCACTGCACCCACTCCATTATAATGATCGCGCAGCAGAAATGACGCGCCGAAAAGCAAAAGATCTTTAAAAATTCTGATCAGAAAGGTTCTCAGGCATGGCCGGACATTCCAAGTGGGCTCAAATTAAACGCAAAAAAGCCAAAACCGACGACGCACGAGGCAAAGTTTTTACCAAAATGGCCCGTGAAATCATGGTGGCGGTACGCGAAGGTCGCAGCAGCGATCTCAATGGCAATTTCAGATTGCGCCAGGCCGTGACCCGTGCCAAGGCCTCAGGCCTGCCCAGTGACAATATCGAGCGGGCGATTCAAAAGGGCATGGGTGCCCTGACCGGCGATAAATTTGAATCGATCCAATACGAAGGCTACGGCCCCGGTGGCGTGGCCGTGATGATCGACGCCCTGACCGACAACCGCAACCGCACAGCCGGAGATATTCGCTCGTATTTTAATAAATGCAATGGCAATCTGGGTGAGACCGGCAGCGTGAACTGGATGTTCAGCAAAAAAGGCCTGATTTGTATCAGCGAAGTCGAAGATCCCGACAGCCTGATGATGGAAGCGCTTGAAGCCGG
>CAZRFI010000269.1:0-6908 GCA_964598905.1 uncultured Candidatus Sericytochromatia bacterium
GCCGAAAACCCTGATGGGGTGGGGCTTTAGGTAGAACGGAAGCAGATACTAGCTAAAGCCCATGCCAGATTTGACGGATTTATCCGAAATCATTTTTTCCATCAGATCGCGCAATTGGGCACTTGTCAGTTCATTGCCGAGTTGCTCAACAAAGGCCTTGCCGCCGACGTGTTTGTCGGTTAAATCGCGCAATTGGGTTGGGGTGGTTTTTTGTAACATCGCAGAGATGGCGCGCTCAGACTCATCACCCGTATAACCCGCCATCAGCTGTTCCATCATCGCTTTGAGCACGGGCGGACTGATCAGGCGCACAGCCGCTTCGGTCTCGGAAGAGGTGGCAGTTTTAAGTAAAATCCGCCCATAATCCCGTTCGGCAATCGCCAAGCCAAAGGCATTGGTGGCTTCGATCACCTGGGTTTTGAGTGCAGCTTGGGCCTGCTCGCTTTGACTGAGGGCCAAACCGCGTTTTTGTTTGGCAGAAAGTCCCTCTTGATCAGCTGCCATTTTACCCAGGCGGTGCATGATCGTATTGAGCTGATCCGCTTCGCCTTGCAAGCCGCCAAACCATTTGGCTTCGTCTGTTTGCAATTCTTTGCTGATCCAGGCCGAGAAGTCTTTGTCGGACAGCATTTTGACAAAGGTGCCCTCCGACGAATGTAAGAGCAATTTGGTAATGGCAATTTCGGCCCGCTCGCCAGTATAGCCATCCATCAAGCTCTCAGACATCTCTTGCACGGCTTTGGCCGGCAGCTGGGCAATGTATTTCTGGTTTTCGGGTTTGTTCACAAATTTAAACAGCACATCGACATTGTCGTCGGCACCGAGGCGGGTGGCATAGGCTTCAAAATCGCCAGGGTTGCCATCTTTGGCAATCAACTCAAAGACCTGCAGAGATTCGGCATTGCCTTTGCCCGCGATGAAAGCATCGCCGAGTTCATTGGCCAATTTATAGGCATCGATCATCGAGACCAGATCTTTAAATTGACTTGGGCTCTGAGTGTGGGTATCTACCAAAATGTCTTTGATCAGGGTCTCGGTGCGATCAGTGGACCAATCTTCCATCAGGTATTTGACAATGATGGCTTTTTCTTCGTTCGACATTTTGGCAATTTGGGCCCGATCACGCACGAGGTTTTGCAACGTCGCGCTGGATTTTTCACTGACCACAGCCCGCAGAGCGGGCACACCTGAGAGATCGAGCAGGGGCCGGGCCGCCAAAAAGGTTTTGACGCTGCCTTCGTGGCCCTTTTCGATTAGGCCCAGGGCAAAAGTCTGGAAGGCGCGGTCGGGCTGGGTTCCCCCCTGTAAAAAGCGCTCCATCAAAGCCATGGCCTGATCGGCATCAAGGCTGCTGGCCAAAACCTGGCGAATATAGCTGTCGGTGTTGTTGCCAATCAGCTGTTTAAATTGTTCTGGGGTGGACTGTTGTAAGACTTTCACGAGGGCCTTGGCCGAGTCGGCAGGTGCGCCAAAGGGCGAGTTCATTAAGCGACGCGAGACGTGTTCGAGTGTGTCAGGGCTGAGGTGGCGGGTGATCTCGGGCTGTAGGGTGTTTTTGATCACGTCTTGATAACTCGAGCCAAACCAAGCATTGCTGCGATCGGCAATCACACGGGCCAAGTTATTCAGGGGCAAATCGAGGGCATGTGCCAGGGTTTTTTGTTTAAGTTCCAAAGCCGCAGTGGGCTGGCCCGCTGCTTGGGCAGCTTGTAATTGGGTTTGGGTTTCGGACAGGGCCTTGTCGATCTGGGTAAACCGCGCCAATAATTTGGCGGTGTCTTGTTTGGGAATTTCTGAAACCAGCTTTTCGACAAATTCTTTGCCACCGCGTCCCAGAATTTCAGCCAATTTTTCGCTGGGCTGATCGACCACCAAGCGGGTCATGAAAATTTCTTTTTTGCCGAAGGTCATGCCTTTCATAATTGCTTCAGCCATTTCTTTGATGGTTTCAGACGAAAATTGGCTGACAAAATCCAGGGGGACACCTGTGGGTTTTTGTAAAAGCGAGAGCCGTTTGCCATCTGCCAGGCCGAGGGAAATTTTTTCAAGTGCTTCAAGAGCCTCGGGGGTGGTGCGGACTTTGAGGGTCTCAAAGACTTTTTTAATGGCAGTATCATCGAGTTCTGCCGCCAACCGGCGCGGATCAGTGCGTGCAAGGATCCGGTCAAAATCGTCGACACCCTTGGCATCTTTGTTTTTGCCAATGCCATCTCGCAAGAGCAGTTCAATTAATTTTTCTTGGGGGGCGTGGGTGGCCTGATCCATCAATGTGTTGATCAGCCGAGCGCGCTCGGCAACGGGCTTGTCTTTGGCCCACGCCAGCCCTTTTGCGGGATCAAAGCTCGGATTGCCCTGTTGATCTGTGACCAGCCAAACCTGATCGAGCTGGGACGCGATCTGTTCTTCTTGTTCGCTGATTCCCAAGGCCCGCAGATCTTTGCGGAAGCCCCCCGTCTCTTCACTTTCGGCCACAAACGAATAGGTGATGGCCGCACCAGCAGCCACCGCGACAGCGGCCAAGCCAATCGGACCGGCGATGGCAGTTGCCGTGGCCCCGGCCCCATACCAAGCGGCCACAGCCCCGGCCCCAGCAGCCACCAGACCAGCGCTACCAGACAGGCCCTTGAGCCAGGCTCCGGCTTTGTCTTCATTGCTGATCTCTTTGCTCATTTCGTAAAGATCCCAGCCCCCTGAGATGGCACTTGCCACAGGGCCAGCCCATTTGACCATTTTCATTGCGTCGAGACTTTTGCCCAAGCCATTGAGGCGGGTGCCGATAGTATCCAAGCCCGCCCATTTGCTGACCATGCCAGCCGTTTGCGCAACATCTTTGGAGGAGCCAATCATACTTGCGGTGTTTTTCACCAAGTCGACCCCGCTTTTGAGGTTCCAACCTTGGGTTTGGATATCTTCAGCGCTGCGGCCCAGACTGATCAAAGTCCCCACAGCAGCAACCGAACTGAGCACTTTGCGCAGTTCACCGTGCCAATCGAGTTTGGTCAATTCGTTTTTTAAATCCGGGGGCAGCCCTTCGATTTCTTTGATCGCATTGACAATCCCTTTGGCATCCATCGATTCGATATTGATTGAAAAGCGCACCAAAAGATCTTTGAACCGCCCCACTTGTTCGGGGTGCAATTGGGTCATGATCTTGTGCAATTCTCGCAGGGGCTTAAAGGCATTGCTGGCAGTGGAATTGGCCTCTTTGACCAAATCGTCGATCAAATATTCGACATTGACTTTGACCTTGGCTTTGCCCTCTTCGTCGAGCATTTGCAATTGGCTCAGCCCCTCATCGACCACAAAACGCGCACCGAGTTCACCGGCCACAACAGCTCCGTATTGCGGGTCAAAGAACTGGATCTTGGCCAATTCTTTTTTGAGGGTTTCTTGTTGCTGAGCCGGAGGCAAGGACTGCAAAGAACTGCGAAACGATTGACTGAGCAAATGATTGGCATGGCGGACCAAATCTGATTGATTGATCCCGGAGGCCAACATGGCGGCTTTGTTGATCCGCCCAAAAGCCGCTTGAATTTCGGGTTTTTGATTGAGCTGATCGACCAAATCGACAAGTTCAGCTTTGCGCATCATCAAAACCTGTTTGGCCTCTAAATCTTTGACCGAGCCCATTTCATTTTCGAGCTTGGCCACCAATTCCATGGCTTTGAAGAGTTTCCATTTATCCGAGCCTTCTGGGGCAAAACGGAATTCTTTTTCCATTTCTTGTTTGGAAATTTTTTGAAACTGGCCAAAGGCCTGTTCCATTGTGTTATCTGTCATCGGCTGGGAAAATTGCACCATCACATCTGGGGCTACACCTGTGGCTGTACGGGGGTTGGCGACCCGAGAATTGTCCACACTCAGAGCAACGGTACGCTCTGAGCCCTCAAATTTGAGCTCGGTAGCATCATTGAGATCGGCAAAGCTGATTTCGTATTTGAGGTCTTTGTGCTTTTGCTGGACCTGATTGACTGCCCCTTCAAACGAAGAAGGGGTATCGAGGCTGACAACTTCAAAATGGCCATCTTCGCGCTGTAAAATCGCCTCGGATCCCTGGTGGCTGGCCGCAGCACGTTTGGCCTCGTCGAGACTGGCAAAGCTTTTTTTACCGTTGATTTCAAGCGGGGTAGATCGACCCTGAATCTGCGTCATACACTCAACTCCTCAAAAACCAAATTACAAACTTGCCCAACATACTCGGCTTTTAATATGCTCTCAGGGCACCAGACTTGGCACTCACGGGCAACCCGCTCCACCCGTCTCCAGCAACATTCAGACCCGATTCCGGCACCAAGATAACCTGCGCCAGTCAGGTTGATCTTGGTCTCAAAGGGCAACCGACCGACAATGCGAAGCCAACACCTCTCATACTTATACCTCTCAAGAGCGGATTCTGAAGCAAAATAATGCCAAAGAATCCTGTAAAGGGGTTAAATTCAGGCAAAGCTGTGCAAAGTTTCTTCCACAACCCGCTTCACCGTTGCCAGTGTCAGGGGTTTGCTTTCAGGCGAGTCCAAGAAATTGCAGATTGCAGCCAAATCGAGCAGACGGGCTTGGGCCCGCCATTGAACAGGTAAAGCTCCCGCTTCGGCTTGATAGGTCTGCAAAAACCCCTCAAACAGAGATTTGGGCAAATCCTTTTCGAAACGGAAGAAATTGCCCAAATCGACGAGAGGAGAACCCGCATGGGCAAATTCCCAATCGAGCACCGCTTTGACCTGCCAAAACCCCTCTTTTTCGCTTACCAGCAGATTTTTGAGATTAAAATCTGAATGCACCAATCGGTTAGATGGGTTCAAATCGCGCAAAAGTGCTTCATTCTGAGTCAAGAGGCGCAAGAGTTGTTTACACAGGTCCAGACCGAGTCGTAATTCGGCCCGTTTGCCATGTAAAACCTCGCGCATATACGCCAACCAGGCATCCCCCAAATTGGGCATGGGATCTGGGATCTGCAATTGGGCATCGAGAAAACCACAGCCCGGCAATTCTATTTGATGAATGCGCGCCAAGGTGGCACCGATGGCGGCGCCCAATGAGGCCAAAGCTGAGTCTGTCAAATTTTCGGGCAATTGAGACGCCAAAACACCCTGCACATATTCATGCAGCGCAAAGGCATGGGCTGAGGTTTGCCTTGCGGCCAAGACCCGTGGGACAGGCAATTGACCTGAAAGCGTTTGCAAGAGCTTGACTTCTTTCCCGGCGGCAATCACATCTTGGGAGACCCGCAAAACGGCAACGTTGACATCTGAAGTCTGGGCCTGTTCAGTCATTTTGGGCACAAAATCCAGGCGGTAATTTTGGTTGCGATAACCGCCTGATAGCAGTTCTAAATCGCAAATTTCACGACCCCGCAGTAAATGTAATACCAAGGCCTGAATCTCAGAGCGGCTGAGCAAGCGCAGTTCTTGTGGCGCTTGAAAATAATCATCAAAGTTGATCAACATGCCTGCATTTTAACTGATCTTTGCTGAACGGGTTATACTTCACTTGCGACTTTTTTCGAAAGTAAAGCCTGTCAAACATGCCTGCTTCTCCTCCCTTTGAATACACTCGCTTGCTCCAAGCCCTGTCACTGGAGTTAGACCTTTCATCACAGGCAGAAAAGCCCGCGATACAGGTTCTCAGTGGCGGGCGCAATAACCGTCTTTGGCGATTGCAAACCCAGACAGGCCCAGTGATACTCAAAGCCTATTTCCCCGATGCCCGCCCGCGCCTGCAGACCGAGTGGGATTTTTTGCAACACGCCCAAAAGCTGGGTCTGAAGTCTGTGCCTCGGCCCTTGGCCTGCGACGAGGCGGCCCGGCTGGCCGTGTATAGTTGGGAAACAGGCGTGAGTCTTACAGAGACAAACCTAACGCAAGGACCGATCCATCAATACCTGGCCTTTTTAAATGCCCTCAATCCAGGGCAGCAAAATCCCTTGGACTTTGCACCCGCCTCAGACAGTTGCCTGTCCTGGTCGGAGCACCTGCTATCTCTGGAAAAACGGATCAAAAGCCTCAGTGAAACCCCTTTAAATGCACCTGAAGCAGCAGAAATGCTGAGTCTTGAATTGCTGCCACTGTGGCAAAGTATCAAAATGAAGTTGGCTGCTTGGCTTGAGCGCAAACAGGCTTTTGCCGCCACAGAGCTTTGGCTTTCACCCTCTGATGTGGGTTTTCACAATGCCCTGCTCAGGCCCAATGGACAATTGGTTTTTTTTGATTTTGAGTATGCAGGCCGGGATATGCGCCTCAAAACGCTTGCAGATTTGTTGACCTCGGTGGGCGTACCACTGCCTTTGGAAGCCCTGAATTGGGTCGAGGCAGATTTGCGTGCACAGGGTGCCAGTGAGGAGCAACTCATGCAATTTCGACAATTATTGCCTTTACATCAGCTCAAATGGTGCTGTATCCTGATGGGGCTTTTTAGTCCCGCAGCCGCACGCAGACGCGACTTTGCCGGGGGAAATGCCCTGGCCATGCGTGCGGCACAAATCGTCCGCATTCGTTCAGCTCTGGCGCGCACGCGCTATTGGCAAAATCTGGCTCACGAACTGGCATAAGAGGTAACACATGGCCTATTTGGATTTTCTCTCTCCCCTGCACAAAGCCACCCAACGGGATTATTTGGGCCGGGTCAACGGCTATCCCAAAGCGGAAGCAGCAAAACGGGCCAAAAAATTTGACTTTGACTATTGGGACGGCGAGCGCCACCTGGGTTATGGGGGTTATCACTATGATGGACGCTGGCGCAAAGTGGCAGATGGCCTACGCGATCACTATGGCCTCAAAGCCGGTGACAAGGTTCTAGATATTGGTTGCGGCAAGGCCTTTTTGCTCTACGATCTGACCCAAGCTGTGCCTGGATTAGCAGTCGTTGGCGTGGATATCTCGGACTATGCCTTGGCCCATGCCAAAGAGGAAGTC
>CAZRFI010000270.1:0-6892 GCA_964598905.1 uncultured Candidatus Sericytochromatia bacterium
CAGACTGTCCAAAAAATTCTGCCTCTTTTGTTTAAAATTAAATTGGCCTTGACACCAGGAGACCTTGCAAACCCAAGGCCATGGGTCCGAGCATGCCTGGGGGCACGCCGGCAGGGAGTTTTCCGGTATGGAACTCGCCGCAGCGGGAGCAGAAGCCGCAGTAAATGCCTTGATCGTAGGCGAGGAACGAGCCATACGAACAAGGACAGCACCGCTCTGGTACTCGTAGACGTCAAGCTTGATTTCAGGCAGTTCAGCTTCAGGCGTTGGCGACGGAGGAGCCTTACGCCTGAGGACAGCCGCGCTAAGACCTGATGCCGGGTCGGATCCGGTCTGAGCTGGAATTTTGCTCCCAAAGGACAGACCGGAAAACAGGGAAGCGTTGCTTTGACGTCCTCCGGCGGCACCAGTTCTCGGAAATGACCTTTGTGCCCTCTCTGCCCACCACGGGGCTTGTTGCTGCCTTGAGAAGCGTTTGCCTTTTTGTTGGCCCGATCTGAGGAGGGGGCTTGGAGGAGTTGGCAGAGTTGAGGTTGAGTTGTTCTTCCAGATGAGCGACACGTTGAGCCAGTTGCTCAACCAGTTCTTTGAGAGGCCACAATTCGTCGATTAGCTGCCAACACGCTTCCACGGTGGTCGGGTGGGGGGCTTGAGACGCCTGTTCTGACATGCTTCCTCCAAGTTGGCCTTCCACCCTTATACCCCTTTCTCACTCAAATTTAACACCTCTCACTGGGTGAATGGATACGTTTTCCCTTGCAAATAGCCCATTGGAATCATTTGCGTTCGGCAACCATAGATCCAAAGAAACCACCAATGCCGCCAGCGGCCAACGCCGGTGCAGCCATCATGGCAGCCGTGCCAGCACTGCGAGTCAGGGCAAGGGTGATGCCGCCGACAAGCAAAGCCCCTGAAGCGGCACCCGCCAGAGCGCCTAGCGATTTGCGATCAGAAGTATTAGCAGCCACTGCGCCGCCGACAGAACCGGCAACGGCTGCACCCACACCAGCACCGAACACACCAACCGCCATCAGGCCAGCGCCAAAGCCTGTTCCATTGGCAGCACCGCCAGCAGACTTGATTATTCCATAGGTCAGCGCAGCCATTCCACCACCAACCAGAAGAGAACCCCCAGCGCCGGCGCCAGCACCTTTGAGGGTGGGCATCAGACCACGTTGCAGCTTGAACTCGTCTTGCAGCATCGCAGGATCCTCAGATTTTAGTGTTGCCACAACGGCTGGTTTAACAGTTGTTTTTTGAACAGGAAGAACAGAATTTTGGTTGGAAACAGTTAAATTACTCATTTTATAACACTCTCTTACGATTGTTGATTTTTAGCCTATTTGCCTTACAGGGACCCCGAAAAAATGTCCGAACCATCACACTCTTAACGAGTGATTTCCTGAACCACTGAATAATTGGGCACCTTGCGAGAATCGGAGATCGCATCTAGCAGCAGGCCTGTACCTACCACGGCGACTGTACCAGCGGCCACGCCGATGGCAACCTTGGGGTTCTTGACGACGTAGTCGGCCAGCCCCGGCAGATGGCGGCCAGCGACATGTCCGCCAAGATAGCCGACAGCACCACTAAAGGCTGCCCAACCGACTGAATTTTGGTCCTGAATTTCAGCTTCACCCCGCAGAATAGCTGCGGTGGTGCCAAGGCCCGTCCCGACGTAGAGACCAAGCTTGGTGACCTCACTCAAGCTGCTCTTAGCGGTAACGCCGGAGATCACACCGCCGATAAAGCCAGCTGCGCCAGCCTTGGTGCCGGGGTCATCCAGTAGCTTGGCAATGGCTTTATAGGGAGATGTCCAGAAGGATTCCTTGTTTTCATCATCCACGAACAAAACCTGGATGGGCCGCTTGTCTTCAAACAACTGACCCTTTTGATCAGCAGTATGATGTGGATTGAATTCATCAGAATTGACTTTGAGCTGGCTCAGGTCCAGGTTTGTGCCGTAGGCGATGAAGATGTCATCGCCCTTCTGGAAGACAACTTCATCCAGGCCGTCGTGCGTCAGTTGAGCGCGTAGTTCACTGTTGTCGAGTTTGATATCTTTGCGGACAGGCTTCACAGCTTCAACATGCAGGTTGGAATTTTGAATGCTCAGATTCGACATTGCTTTACACCTCTTCTTTTCTCAATTTGTTTCTTTTCACCAAATTTATTTTCTCAGGGCTTGACTGGCGAGGGAGGCGGCAAAGCCGCCGGCAGCTCCGAGCGCGGCATAACGGACAATTAGATCGGGGCGACGGTCAATCAGAACACCCGCAACGCCGCCCGCAATGGCTCCGGCAATCAGTGCGGCCTTTTTATCGTCCGTCTGGGTGGCGACAATGGCTCCAACCACGGCGCCAACACCTGCTCCCCAGGCCGCTCGGCTCAAGGTGGCTTCAATGCCCAGCGATGTCAGTTGCCCATTGCGGAAGTAGTAGTCAGCAAAGGCACTGCTTTGGAGATCAGACACGAGCGACAGGACATTGCCTGCGCTTACGACGGCTGCGCCAGCGGCCACGCCAGCTGCGATACTGGGCAGATTCATGCCTTTTTTGGCTGTGGCCCGGAGGCTGTCAGCCGTGTCCAGGCTGTTGGCACTTACAAGGCTTTTACCGGATGGAGCAGCAGGATTGGTATCATTACGGAGTGGGGTGACAACCTGGCTCAGGGGCTTTGCAGACGATACACTCATATTACTCATGGAAATTCTCTCTCCTCTTGCATTTTAAACTTCAGAGCCTGTTGCTTTTAATAAGGTGATTATCGTCAAAGAACTTAAGAAACTGAAGTAAAGATATTGTTAAATTTAAAAATACAAATTTTTATTTCAAATTGTTTGCATTTTTGGCCATTTCCCATTGATCGTATCGATTTCCCATCATTCCAGTTCATCACCCATCGCAGATAGCTTGGGAATTCGCCAAAATTTTGGGGCAATCATTTCTGGAAATGGCCTTACTTGGTTTGCTGGGTTAACGAATGGCCTTCTGGTGTTGTGCAAATGACGAGACGGGTGCTGTTCGGTATTCGCCTGACATTTTGATCTGCTCATAGATCCCTTTACCAATCCCCACAAAGATACCACCAACGGACGCGCCAACAACCATACCAGCAAAGCCCAGGGAGACAGATAAAACTTCTTCAACAACTTCCGGTACACCCACCCCCACCAATACACGCTCCATCCCATCACCAAGTGTTCCGCCGACTGCCGCAGCCCATTTTTCGGCTGTTTCATCAATGGTGTTGTCCATTTGCAAGGCGGTCTGATCGGGTGTGAATTTGAGTTCTGATTCAACGAGAAACCCATCCTGGTCTGCATCCAAGGAAGCAAAACTGTACCCATCGGCGGGAACGAAGGCACGAACGCCTTTGGCATATTCATAGGGGCGTTCGGCAAAAAGACCAACCACGCCCATCTCTTTAAGGCTTCCTGCAAGTTCCTTAATATTTACCTTGTCGCCGCTGATCCAGATATTTTCCTGCTTGGCCTTATCAAAGACCAGCACATCAACCTTGCCATTGTTGTCGGTTTGTTTCCCCAGTGAAGCAGGATTTGTCTCTTTCGGAATGGGCTTAAAAGTAAACGATGGCTTCGGTGCGCTTAGTTCCATTTTTTATCTTCCTTTAAAAAGATGTCTATAGTCCCCCGGATGAGGCCTCTGATAGCCAGATACACTACCCTTGATCCTAGGTGATTTTCTGAAACAAATCTATTACACTTTGGTGTAGGCTTTTGCGTTTTTGAGCCCAGCAACAGCGGGGAAATTGGGGGACTACCTTTTGTTCATCGCACTATTGATGGAATAGGCATCAATAACATTCCAAAAATAAACCCCAATTCCGAGCAAAGCTGAAACCAAAAAGCCATTGACCATGGTTTGTACTCCTCCCCCATTGCCATTAAAAAAGAGCATCCCACCGATAGAAAGAGCCATACCCGACAGAAAGAGAGCGCCTCTTTCTGGCTTGCCCATTAACATTTGGGCACCCCCTGGAATGATTAAGGAGACCAGCCAGGTTCCCTCAGAAGGAGCCGGAACAACTGTAGATTGCCCCATCGTAAATTCCGGTAGCAAGTCAATTCGAGTCGTTGGCATGAAAGGCTCTTTATCTATAGATATTGTTTGTGCTTCCTGAGTTGGAGGGGCACTTATCGGAGCAGCCAGAAGAGGCACTTCTAAACTCACCATCAGAGCAAGAGTATACATTACTGTAATTACAATTTTTTTCATTTATTTACCTTTGTTTTTTTCTGGCTTTTTCTTGGGACGAATGTTGCGTCCCCATTGCAAGTCGAGGTAGTTGATACCTCCTGGCGTCAATCCTCCAGCCAAACAATTCTGTCAGCAGGGAGCACACGCCATTCAGTTTCAAGCAAGAGCAATCTTTCTGTTAATGCTTCAATGTCTTCAGTCACCTTCGCTGTTCTTCTCAATTCAGGTTCCTTGTTGAGTTCATAGCGGTCATGACGAAGTAAACTTGACCATAAGCTAATGATCAAAAAACGGTTCTGCTTCTCCAGATTCTGGCTGAATGCTCCGCTTAACATTCCGGGTGCAACTTCCATTGCTGGCTTCCAAATCGTTTGCTGCGCGAATTCGAAACGCGTTCTTCTTTCTGGGTTGACAAAACAATCAGTGATGCGGAGACAATTTGCATTTAGGAGAGCGAGAAATAGATCGGGTTCTGATCCCTGCCAGTACATTTCACAGCGGAATAACGCCACATCTAGGCTGCTATGAGTGTGGGCTTGCTTACTCACAGCCATGATACCGTCATGGATTACCCGCATGAAGTGCTCGTAGTGCGCCTGATTTTCCCATATGCTCAAAATACAGGCGTGATCAGGTCTGCTTTGATCCCAACCGCCCAACTGACCTAGAAAACCGGGTACCCAGGTCAGCTTCCACCAGTGGGACTGAGCACGCGAAAATTGCCCGCGTTCAGAATCAGGCACCTGGCAGACAATCCATTTGAGTAGCATATTCAGAACCCTATTCAAAGATCTATAGCGCATCCCAGTTGATCTCAGAGCAGAATGGCCCCAGGCCACACAGACCGCTCATCCTGAGCCAATCGGCAAGCTGATCCCCCCGTCGAAGGACGGGAGCAACCCCAAGCCCCTCGGCAAGCTCAGGGCTCAGGGCGAACGGACAACAGGGCATGGACCATCTTTGCTCTGTCTTTTGCTAACGCAATGGCCCCAGGGTGGCGGGCCTGGGGCTCCCAGCCACTCCGGGCTATGCCCTACAAGCAGGAAGCTCTATAAATGGTGTTATTTTGTTTGCTCAGATGGGAGCTGGGTATCCTTCATACCATTTTTATAGTAGAACATCATGCTGAAGATTTTCCCCTCATTCAAGTCCAAGACTTGATCCTGGTTCAGATCTCTGCGTGGAAATTCAGCAATGGCAAAGGCTTTAAGAATGGGATCCATGGCCGGCTTGTTGGCAATCGTTTCCATTTCTGAACGAGAAATTTTGTGATCTTTGTTCAGATCAAAACCAAAAAGCGAACCTTTTTCCGCAAGGTACTCCATAAAATTTTTCATCGAATCGATACTTGCTGTGTAATGGATCGGTGGCCCAGTCAACGTTTCCTGTAGACTCAAGCGCCGATCCCGGTTCTGGTCAATCTGCTGAAACAGAGCTTCGTACTCATCACCACCCGCAGAAAGTGGCGGCCCAAATTCCTCACGCGTCAGAACTTGATCGTGATTCAGATCGCGATCAGCAAAAATACTCTTTCTAACAACCTGTGAGAGCAGGTTCAGCTCATCATCCAGAGACAAAGGTTTTCTTGCTGAGTTCTGATTTGTTGCAGAATTCGGCACGGCAGGCTGCGCCGATTGTGCCGTTTGCCTAACGGGCCGTCCCAGAGGCATTGACACCATGGGTGCTGCTTGACAGGCGGTCAAAGCTGAACTGCTGAGGGCCAGCAAAAAGAATACTTTAAATTTCATCCTTGTTAAATCTCCAACGGAATGATTGATAGACGCCATGACAATTTCTCCCAAAATTCATTTAAGATTCATTTAAGTAAAAGTCCTGTTCTCAAGGGTAAGTGATGCCGATCCAGAAAACTATTACCCTAAAGGATAATTTCTGAGACAAGCCTTCTGTACTCAGAATATCTTTCATAAATATCGAATCATCCCGTACTTATAGCGTAAAACACTATCAGATATGACACACAAAGGCAGCTAAAAAAGGCTATATACCCTGTAATCATTGCGATATAGCCCGGCCAAATCGTGTAAAAACATACGAATTGGCGAGCCCTTTGCTCTGCTGCTGGCAGATCCATGATTCCCGGTCCTGACGTATCTTGCGCAAAGCGCAGAATCCCCAGCGTGCATGTGTCCAAGCCCACACGCCCACCGGGGATTTTTTTCAGCCCAGGGCCAAACAGCTCAAGACTTTGGTTTCTGCCTGGGCTAAGTCAGCAAATCGAGCGGACGCCACTTTGTTCTGCCGCTCATTTGCGACTTATCATACCTGAGATCCTCGCTATTTTATAGTCCGGCATTCCTTGCTCTAACAATTCTCTAGGGAGCAAGTCTGCGAGTCGTGTCGGGTAAAAGCACCCGGTTGCCCGGGCACCCTCCCCTAAGAACGGTACGTGAAAGTTTCCCTTCATACCGCTCAAGCCTTTCTAAACCATTTCGGCGGCTTTTTCAACTTTAAATTCAAGGTATGAACTTGCCTGTGGCAGTTCGGGTGCAACATAACCAGATTCGGTAATATATCTGTGCCTCCTGCTACTCTCGGGACCAGGTGATGGACGTGCCAGCCTGTTTCCGGGGTAATCACGCCTTTGCATTGCAGACAATAGACTTGTTCCTCAATAAAAAACAAGGTAAGCTAAACACAAGAATAGCCATGGA
>CAZRFI010000271.1:0-6882 GCA_964598905.1 uncultured Candidatus Sericytochromatia bacterium
GCAGTATATGCGCTATGCCGAGCGGGGCACGGTGGCGCATTGGTTGCGGGCTTTGCAGGCAAATTTTGGGCCCACCCAAAAACAATGGTAAAATACCTTCCTGTGTAAACACCCCTCACACAAGCAGATAACACAAGCAGAGACGAAGAAAACAAGGCAGAACCCATGGTTAAACACTGGAAAGAAATGGCGCTCGGCGGATTTATTCTGACCGCCGGTGCTTTATTGGCATATATGTCGCTCACATTGGGCCGGTTTCAATTTGGCGAAACGGTCAAGTTTACTGCCGTGTTTAACAGCGCTGTGGGCGTGGTCAAAGATGCCCCCGTGATGATGGCCGGGATCGAAGTCGGCCATGTCGAAAGCATGGAAGTGCGCCAAGGCCGGGCCCTGATGCATTTGGTCGTCAATCCGGATATTAAAATGTTTAGCGACGCCCGTGCCGAAATTCGCTCCAAGAGTCTCTTGGGGGAAAAATACATCGCGATTGACGCTGGCTCGGCTCAAGCGCCCCCATTGCCCAATGGCGAACAGATCAAAAACACCATGACGCCCGTGGACCTCGACGAGGTGCTCAACCACTTGGCGCCGGTTTTGACCAAACTCGATCCCGATGACCTCAACACCCTTTTGCACACCTTTGCGGTGGCCGTCAAAGGCAAAGAAAAAGACATGGGTGATTTGATCAAAGGCACGGCTTCGCTGATGCGCACGGTCTCAGGCAACGAAAATGAAATTGCCCGGATTGTCAAAAACCTCGATGGGGCCGCCGGTCAGGCCAACCGCCTGCTCAGCCGCAATGGCGCTTCGATTGAGAGCATTATCTCCAATCTGCGTGTGGCCAGCGCCAGCCTTGGCAGCGATGCCCCCGAATTGCTGCGCAGCCTGCGCGCTGTTTCCAGCGAAGTGCACACGATCACGGGCCCGCTCAGCGAAAACGGCGAGCAAATTGCCAAACGCATCGACAATATTTCCCGCGATGCCGAGCAGTTTACCGACAGCTTAAGCCGCCACCCCGACCTGATTCCCAATTTGAATACCTCGCTGTCTGAATTGCCCCCTCTGCTGCGCAAGGCCCCAGCTACCCTCGATCGCTTACCTGCGGTGCTCGACCAACTCACCCCTGTGCTGGGCAATGCCGACAAACTCATGACCAAAGTGGGCAACAGTTTGGATCGCCTCGATCCGGTGCTGGACAACGCCAACCAATTGCTCAACGAGAAAAAGATCCGCCAGCTCTTGCAAGACGAAGGCGTGAAGGTCAATATTGAGAAATTTAAGCTCTTTTAAGGGGGCGACGCCATGTTTCGCATTGGTCTGACCGGAGGCATTGCCTCGGGCAAGTCGGCTGTGGCCACCATGTTGGCCGAAGCGGGTGCAAAGGTGGTGGATACAGACCTCGTCGCCCACCACTTGATGGAGCCCGGTCAGCCCGTTTATGCAAAGGTCTTGGCCCATTTTGGCGAAACCATTTTGGCCCCCGATGGCCAGATCGACCGGCGGGTGTTGGGCGGAATTATCTTTGCCGATGCCACTCAGCGCGATCAGCTCAACCAGATTGTGCACCCCGGCGTAAAAGATGCCCTGCGCCAATTGGAAACAGAATTGCGTGCCCAGGAGACCGAACTGGCTCAAAGCGGGGCAAAAAAGAATTTTCTGCTGGTGCTGGTCATTCCCCTGCTCTATGAGGTCAATATGGCGCATTTTGTGGATAAAACGATTGTGGTATACTGTCCTGAAGCTGTTCAGAAAGAGCGCCTGATGGCCCGCAATGGTTTTTCAGAATCAGAGGCCCAGGCCCGCATAGACGCACAATTGTCGATTGAGATCAAGGCTGAGAAAGCCGACGAAGTGATAGATAACAGCCGGGATCTGGAAAGTACCCGGGAACAGCTAAATTGGATTTTAGGTGAACTGACATGGGACCCATATACCGCATCTTAACCGGTGGCCTGCTGGCCTCCCTGCTCTTGCTGAACCCCACCCCAGCCCAGGCCGCTGAACCCGTTCCCAGTGCCTATCTGGTAGATATCTCTGCGCCCCATTGGTGTTTCGACTGTGTGGGCAAAGTGGTCAACGATTACCGCCTGATGGATGGTTATACCGACCACACCTTCCGGGGCGACTGGAAAGTCACCCGTTTTGCCCTGGCCGCTGTGGCCAATAAACTCCTGAATCAGATCCGCCTGACCCATGCCATCGATATTCAGCCGGTGGTCAAACGCGACGCGATTGTGCCCGCTCTGCCCGAGCATTGGGCCTATCCCTATGTGCGCACCCTTTTGCAGGAATACGACCTGACCCAAGTCATGTTCGACAAGGCCCAGGCCAAAGACGGCGATCAGCCCGCAACCCGCAAACATGTGGCCTATGTGCTGAGTGAGTTGCTGATGCGTGCTGAAAAAGCCTCAGGTAAATCTCTGGGTGAAGGCATTCGCATGGCCGAAAAATCTCAGGACATGGAAAGCCGCTCTCAATATTCGCCGTATATCGCAGCGGCGCTCAATCGCTACCAATTTATGAACCTCTACCACGACCATACCTTCCGGCCAGAAGCTCCAATCAGCCGCTACGAAATGGCGGCCGTGCTCTGCCGGGTGACCCATTTGCTGGAGACCCACTTGAGCAACAAAAGCGCTGCTGAGCCCAAAAACGCAGCCCCGTAATTGGACCTTGCGTTGAGCCTGTCTTCAGGCCTTGAGTTCCGTCTCTAGCCATTCCAGGGCCTGGGTATAGTCGTTCCCATCGGGATTGTTTAAACCCTTTAACAGGGCCCTGCTCGCCTGCAGGGCCTGTTTGTAGTGCGGGGATTTTTGGGCTTTGAGCAATCCGAGCCATTCCCAGCGGTAGGGAAAGGTCAGGGGGTGGCTGGCCACCAATTCGGCCAAAAGGGCTTGCGCTTGTTCCGCTTGCCCCATTTCCAAGGCGGTTTGGGCCATTAGCCATTTGAGTTCGGGCGATTCAGGATAGAGCTGCAATGCTGCCAGATAGGCCTCCTGGGCCAAGGTGGGTTGTTTTTCTGCGCGCAGGGCATGGCCCTGGAGTTGGGCAATCTGGCTCAGGATCAGGGCCTGCAGTGGCCAGGCTGAAGCCTTGGCCGCTGGGGCCAAACCCGAATTCAAACTCAGTGCTTGCAAGCGCCGGGCATAGGCCATTTGAAAATGGGGTATTTGTTTGCCACTGTGCCCCAGCGGCAGTATCAGGCGGTAATAGGGATCGCTGGGGCTCTCGGGAAAAGGCAGGGCCAGGGCCTTTTGCAGGTGTGGGCAGGCCTGGGCATAGTCCTGCAAATAGCCACAGGTCCAACCCAGATGGTAGGCCAAAAAGGGGCTGGGCGCTTCTGCCATCAGATCTGCCAAGGTTTTTAATCCGTGCCTAAACGCCGCTCTCTGTTCTGGCGAAAGGATTTCCCAGAGTGGCTTTTGGGCTTGGCCTGCCCTTTCGGCCTGGGCAAAATCCACCGCCTGATTGATCTGAAACAGGGCCTGGGTGTATTTGAACAGGCGGAGCATGGCAGTTGTGTTTGACGGGTCTGAGTCCCTGTGTGTGTCTGCTATTGCTTGGGCCAAAACCCGCTCTGCCCGTTCAACCCCACCGGGAGTGCGGGAAAAATACAATTGCCGGGCCTGTGCCCAGCTTTGGTTGGCTTGAGAGGAGGGCTGTGGCCCTGCTGCTGCTGATAATAATGGCCTGATTTGGCGTCTGGCTTTGATCTCAGGCAAATGTGCTTGGAGCTGGGCCACAAGTTGGCCAAATTGGGCCGTGTAGGTCTGGGCCTGAATCTTGGCTTGCCCGTTTTGGGCCAAACGCCTTAAGCGCAAAGGGTCTTGCAAGATCTGCGCCAGGCTTTGGCGCAATCTCTCTGGTTCAAAAAACAAAGCCGCCCCCGCGCCCGATTCGTCTTCGGGCAAAAACGCCCGGATTTCGCGGTTGCTTGCCTCGCTCAGCAGCAATGCGCCTGCTGCGGGCGCTTCATAGGCTCGCAGGTTCATCTCTCCCCTGGCGGTGGGATTTAAGACGACTTGGCATTGGTTCAGCAGTCGGTTGTATTCATGTGGATCACTGATGCCATCCGCCAGCAGCACCGGCCATTGCTCGGCCAACAGGGCGACCTCCGCCAAAAGCCGCTCGCGTTCGGGGTAATAAGCCGAGGCCAACGTGCCGACAAAGCCCAGCGCGTAGGGGTGGGGGCCTGTGTCTGGCGCGGGCACGGGCTCATGCTGCCAGGGCAGGGCATAACTGCGTTCAGGATCCAGGCCATAACAGGGCCAATAGCCCACGTGAGTGTGCCCTGCTTTGGCCAAGATTTCACACAGGCCCTGATCCCCCAAGACCCAGTCAAAGTCTGTGGCACAGTCCAAGAGTGTACCTAAGCCGTGGCTGTGCCAATCGTGAGCCAAGGCCACCACGGGCACGGAACTTGTCTCGATGCCGGGTGGCAGGCCCTGAACCGCCGGAGCCAACCAGAGAATCAGATCCGGCTGCCAGTCTGCCTGCAAGGGCTTTAAAAGGGCATCAAAGTTGTCTTGCTTGAGATCAAAACTCAGGTCGTAGGCCTCAAGCGGGTAAGGCGTAGCTTGGCTGAGCAAACGGGCAAAAGGCCGGGCGGTAAAGGTTTTAATGTTTGGGTTGTAGAGATAGTCCCCCAGCAGGGCGGGATCGGGCAGGGGCCCGACCAGCAGCTTGAGCGGGCACGGCGGGGGCTCCCAGATAGGCAGAGGTTTGGCCTGTGCGGATTCTGCGCTGTTTGGGGTTGGGGATTTTAAGCAAGTGGCGCGGGCCGAGGGAATCAAATGCACAGCTTGAGAGGCCTTTAGGGGTTGGCTTTGCAGCCAGTGGCGCAGGCTCTGAATGTAAGCATCAGGCCTATCTTGCCTTAAAAAATGGGGGTGGGCTTGCAACAAGGCCTGAAAAGCCTCCGCAGGCATCAGAAGGCCTGAGCAAAAAACCGCATCGGGGGCCAAAACACGCGATTCAAAGGCATCGGGCAGAAAGGGAGGGGGCAGGTCGGCCTGTGTGAGACGCTCCTGCCAAGCCGGTGGTAGCGGTGTGGGCCAGGTGCCCACCGCTTGCAAAATCCCTGCTGGATAGCTGTTACGGGCGGCTTTGAATTGCCAAAGCAGGTCGCGGTGGGGCCTAAAATCCGTCTCCCAGAGCAGAATGTCTCTGGCTGGCTGTGAACCAAGTGCTTTGGCCTGTTCTGGGCTGAGTACCCCGCCTGCCAAGCCGTTTGGCCAATGGATGCCTGCGCTGTTTTCTCCCTCTGGCAGCACCACCCACACCTCAAATTCTGAGCGTGGCAGGTTTTGCCAGGCCCAGGCCTTGAAGACGTCCGGCAGCAATGATGTGTTGGTCGGCAGAAGTAAGATGCTGAACATCTTTGTGTTATTGGGAAGGTGCGCGCAAATCTGAACTGGGTTTGTTTCACTCACTCTGTTGGCGCGTTTTTCATTGATTGGGGAAAGGTCAATTTTAGTTTACCGATTAAATCGGCAGCTAAAATACGCGCATGAGGAAGGCCTGTTTCTAGCGTTCTAAAAAGAGATTCTTTTCCTTCTGTAGCTTTCATTTTTATCAGTGCTTTGGCTGCGGCTGAACTGACGATTCGAGATTCATTGTTCAAACTGAGTATAAGAGGTTCAATTGAACGATGATCCTTTAAAATACCCAATCCCTTAGCAGCCTCGGCTCGGATCATGATATCAACATCGTTTAATGCTGATATCAATACGGGTACTGCTAATGGTAATTTTAATTTTCTCAGGCCCTTAATTGCCAATTTCCGTATTTCCGTATTTTGGTTTTGATAACTCAGTAGAGACCAACATCTTTCATTCCCAATTAATAACCAATTGAAACCAATTGTGGGCCACAGATATTTATTCCATTCGGGAGAGAATTCACATGCAGAATCGGAAAAAGTACAGAGGAGGACGTCTTCTCACTCCACATGAGAGCAAAGACGGATCGGCCTGGTCTGGGCAATGAGGGCAACAGGAATCCCGCCGTGCCAGGATGGCAAAAGGCGGGGTGACTCTTAGTGAGTGAAGCACATGGATGTGCGCAGCGAGCGGCCCGAATGCCCAGAACCACGGCCCGAACCGCACCCCCTCTTCTCTATAGAATAGACCATCTCCATTTAAGCATCCAATGCCGATCATCCCATTCTCGCATTACCTCAATTCTCCCAAAAACCAAGAACCCAAATGACCTGACCGAGCGATCTCGCCAAAAGTGAACCAACAGAATTGACAAAGCCCTGCCCAAAAGCGTACGATAAAACGTACGAAAACAGGAGGAATCCCGTGACCAGTTTCTCCGCTTCAGAGGCCCGAAAACAGCTTTACCACCTGGTAGATCAGGTGCAAGACACCCATCAACCCGTGCAAATTATTGGCAAACGCAACACCGCCATTTTGCTTTCTGAAGAAGATTGGCGCTCCATTCAAGAAAGCCTGTATTTGCTTTCCATTCCCGGCATGCGTGAATCGATCCGTGAGGGGCTGAATACCCCGATCGAGGCGTGCACCCAGGAACTTGATTGGTGAGCTGGCAGCTCGTCTTTACGCGCCAAGCCCAAAAGGACGCCAAAAAGCTCGCAAAAGCGGGATTCAAACCTCAAGCCTCACGTCTTTTGGCTGTGTTACAAACAAATCCCTATCAGAATCCGCCACCCTACGAAAAATTAGTCGGGGATTTGGCAGGGGCCTATTTGCGCAGAATCAATATCCAACACCGTTTGGTGTATCAGGTGCTGGAGGAGAGTCAAACGGTGAAAGTCATTCGGCTCTGGACGCATTATGAATAAGATTATTTTCAATTAAAACCCAGGTTAATTATCCTTTAACTCCCGCAAGCTTTGCCCCCCAACCTCGGATGTAA
>CAZRFI010000272.1:0-5274 GCA_964598905.1 uncultured Candidatus Sericytochromatia bacterium
GCCATGCAGATTCAGCTCTTTGTGCACAGAGAACGGGATTTTTGGGCCCAAGACCAGTTCAAACTGGGGGCTCAGGTGCTCTTTGTGGGCATTTTAGTGGCCATGATGCTCTACAATCTGCTGCTGGGTTTTTCACTCTGGGACAAAACGTATTTTTACTACATCTTTTATTTGGTCTCAGCCAGCCTGTTTTTGTGCAGCTTAAACGGACTCAATTACCAATTTCTCTGGCGCGAAGCGGTGGTCTGGAACAAACTCTCCAGCCCGGTGCTGCTGGCTCTTACCAATTTGAGCATTGTCGCCTTTGCAGCGGTCTTTTTAAAACTCAAGGCCTACTCTCTGCGTTTGCACCAGCTCTTTCAGGGCCTGATCGGGGTCTCGCTGCTGGGGCTGTTCGGGGCCTTTGTGCTGCCTTATGCGCTGATGGGGAAATTGCTTGTGCTCTTTGTGCTGATCTCGTCTATCGCAGCGATCTGGGCCGGGCTGGTGATTATGCGCAAAGGCTACCACCCCGCCAAGATCTACCTGATCGCCTGGAGCATGATGCTGCTCGGCTCGTTTCTGCTGGCCCTCAGCCGCCTGGGCTGGCTGCCCCTGCACTTTTTAACCCAGAACACCGCCCAGATTGGCGTCTCGCTCGAAGCGATTCTGCTCTCTTTTGCCCTGGCCGACCGCATCAAGCTGCTGCAGCGCGAAAAAGAGCTGGCCCTGTTTAAGGCCTCGGTCGATCCACTCACCCAGCTCTTTAACCGGGGCAAAATACTGGAGCTGGCCCAAGCTGAATTGAGCCAAAGGGAATTGAGCAAACCCAGCGCCAAACAGGCCCCTCTTTCCCTCGTGATCTTTGATATCGACTTCTTCAAGAAGATCAACGACACCTTTGGTCACGGGGTTGGCGACGAAGTGCTGGTCAAAGTGGCCTGGACGGTCAAACATGCCCTGCGCCCGCAAGACAGCGCGGCCCGCTGGGGCGGTGAAGAATTTGTCCTGCTGCTGCCAGGCAGCGATCTGCAGGCAGCCCAGACCCAGGCCGAAGCCCTGCGCCAAATGATAGAAGCACTGCAATTTGAAGCGATTGGCCGACCTGTGACGATCAGCATGGGCGTGGCCTCTTACGAAAATTCAGACAGCTTCGAAAGCCTGCTTGAAAAGGCCGACGCCCGGCTCTACAAGGCCAAACTCGCGGGTCGCAATCAAGTGGTGGTAAGCTGAGTTAAAGCTCGAATCGAAAGGGATCCCTCTTATGTCTATGCGGTCTATGCGCAACCTGCTCTGTCTCTCTTTGCTCTTGGGCAGTGCCTCCTTTGCTCCAGCTCCAGCTTCAGCAGAGATCTTTCCCCCCGCTTGGGAGCAAATGCGCCAAGATTACGCTGAACGGGCCCTGATTCACAGATTTTACACAGCCTTTCAAAAGGGCGATGGGGCCACCATGGCCGCCTGTTACCACCCCGAGGCCAGCTTCAGTGATCCGATCTTTGGCCCGCTCCAAGGCAAAGAAATTGGCGCCATGTGGCAAATGCTGCTGGAGATCAGCCAGGGCCAGCTCAAAATTAAATACGATCAGGTCGATGTCAAAGCCGGTCAGGGCAAAGCCCATTGGGATGCCTCTTACCACTTTTCGGCCACAGGTCTGCCCGTCTTTAACCGCATTGATGCCCAGTTCACCTTTAAAGATGGCCTGATCTACACCCACACCGACCACTTTGATATCCACCGCTGGAGCAGCCAGGCCCTGGGACTGCCGGGCTTTTTATTCGGCCATACGCCTTTTTTGCAAGACGCCATGCGCAAACAGGTCAAGGCCCGCTTGAGCGACTGGATCAAGACCCATCCCTGAGCTGAGCCCCGACCAAATTGCACTCTGGCAGCAGGGCCTGGCTAAATTCAACCAGGGGGCTTTTTTTGAGGCCCACGAAAGCCTCGAAACCCTCTGGCGCAGCGATCTCACCCCGGCTCTCAAGACCGGGGTGCAGGGCCTGATTCAGGTCGCGGTGGCCTGTGTGCATGTGCAGCGGGGCAATTTAAAAGGGGCTCAGGGCGTGTTGGCACGGGCTGAGAAGAATTTGCGGGCCGGAGAACTGCCCCTAGGTCAACTCCAGGGCCAATCCCTAGGCCAGCTCCAAGCCCTGCTTACAGCCCTCTGCGACTGGCAAAACTGGCTTGCTGAGCCCCTGATTGAGCGGGGAGAGCCACCCGCTTGGCCGGTTTTTTTGCCTTGAGAGCCCGTCTGCTGCAGGCAAAGCCCACAAAAAACAGGTGCAAACAATCCCAAAACATGGAATACTAAAAAGCATCCGTTCTGCGAACACTCAGGAGACAGGCCATGTTAACTGCCGAACTCAAATTGACCGACTCGCTTTTTGATGAAGTTGAAGCCAAATTGGAGGGCTTGGTTTCTGCTTACCGCACGGCCGCGCTGCCCAAAGCCTCCTTGGACCCGGTGGTTTTAAAACAGCTGGGCAAAGACCAGACTTTCCTCAAAAAGACCTGCGACAGCCTGCGCGAACAATTGACCAAACTGGATACCACCCACCAACACGAGACCACCCGCCTGCACCTCAATTTTGATCTGCTGCTGCAGCGTTTGGCCCATTTTGACGAGGCCCTGCGCATTTCAGAGGTGATCAAAGCGCTGAATGAACGGCTCAAGGCCGAAATTGCCGAGATCCGCGAGGCCAGCATTGCCCTGAGCAAACAGATCCTGCCTTACAATCTGCCCAAGTTTGAAGCAGGGCTGGAGATGTTTATGGACCGCTGCGATCAGGTCGCCGACCAGCTCGATGCCCTGGAGAACCAAAGCCAAGATATTGCCCCGCTGATGCCTTTGTACGAGCAGTGGATGTTTTTGGTCGAACAATTTGGCGAAATTCTCGACGAACGCACCGAGATCCTCTGCCCCAAAGAGGCCCAACCCGCATGAAAACAGCAAAAAAAACCACACCTATTCTGGCCCTGCTACTGGGTTGCAGCCTCAGTCTCTGGGGCTGCACGGCCACAGCCAGTGGCAATTGGAGCTTCTTTCAGGGCCTCAAACTCAGCAGCGGCAGTGCCTCCAGCCGGGTTGCCAATGGCCGGATCCAGATCAACTGGGAGCGCACAGCAGAAAACCAGGTCAAAGTCACTGGCAATCTGGACTTTGACCTCGACAAGGTCTATTTGCGCCTGATGCGCAACCAGGGAATGGTCCACCAGGAGATTGTTAAACCCGACGCCGAGCGCAAATTTTCGGCGGTCTTGCCCGATCCGCAATTTGCGGACCATCTCTGTGTCGAAACGGATTGTTTTGACATATGAGCAAGCCCCCCACGCCGCCGACCATCTGTTCGCGTTGCAGCAAACGCCTGGGGCCCCAGGTTGTGCGCGCTGTGGGCAAACAGTTTCACCCAGCCTGTTTTGTCTGCGACAGCTGCAAAAAGCCGCTCGAAAAGAGCTTTGTGCCGCGGGGTGAGCGCCTCTACCACGGGGAGTGCCACGACAAACTCTTTACGCCCAAATGCAGTGAATGTGGTTTGCCGATTCAGGGCGCTTATACCAAAGACGAGCGCGGCCGCTACCACACAGACTGTTACCGCCAATTGCACAATCTCGTCTGCAGCCTCTGTCAGGGAGCAATTGAAGGCAGCTATCTCTACGATGGCTGGGGCCAAAAAGCCCACCCCGAACACGATCAGCACCCCACCGGCCAATGCCATGTCTGCGCCCGGCTGATGTCACCTGCGGCGACCACTGGCAGCAAGGTGCTCAGTGATGGCCGCCTGCTCTGCAGCTTTTGCCACAGCGCTGAAATCCACGACTTTAGACAAATTCAGGCCGCCAAATTGGATGTGATCGCCCAAATGCAGGCCGTGGGCTTTGACTATATCCCCGACTATATCCAGGTCAAACTCGACGAAGACCAGCAATTGGTCAACCAGCGCCTGCGGGCCTCGGCCACGGGCAATATTCACGGCTATACCCGCACGGCCCAGCGCAATATTCCCGGCTATGGCCTGATTCTCGAACACGGTATTCATGTGCTCAGCGGCCTGCCCAAGGTGGCTTTTAAAGGCGTGTTGGCCCATGAACTTTTGCATGTTTGGATCAATGAGCGCCCGCTCAAACACCTCAGCCACGAACAGGTCGAGGGCTTTTGCAATCTGGGCAGCGCCCTGATCTGCCAAAATGCCCTCAAACACGAAGGTGATGAATTGGCCCGTGTGCTGCTGCAGCGCATGGACGAAGACCCCGATCCGGCTTATGGCCATGGCTACCGCGCCATGGCCTGGCGTTTAGAACAGATGGGTTGGCCCGCCCTGCTGCAGGCCCTGCAAAACCCGGATATTCCCCTGCCCGAGCCCGAGGCAAGTGTCACCCAGCCCCATGCCAAACAGGCCCTTTTGCCCCCAGAGTCCAGCAAAACGCCCGACAGAGCGAACACCAACCTCAAAAGCATGAGCAGCGCCGAAAAACTGGCCGAGATCAAAGCCAAACTCGACCAACAGCGCATGCAAAACAAACCCGCAGCTGCGGCTGCAACGACTGCAGCCAAGCCAAACCAGTCCCCCTCGCCCGCACGCCCCCTGAGCAAACCAGAAGGCGTCGCTCAGAGCAAACCAGAAGGGCAAGCCCCCAAAACCGAGGTAGACCCAGATATTGCAGAGAAAATCCGGGCCCGCTTTGCGCAGCGCACACAGCAAAAACCCAATGCTGGCCCCAGCGGCAAATTGGGCAAGCTCAAAAAACCGGGCAAAAGTTGAAGCGCGTCGTCTTGTCCTGGCCGATTCTGGTTCTGATTCTGTTTCTGATCGCGGCATTCAAGTTCTCGCCCGCCCAGGCTCAAAGTCAGGCCCCCGCCAAAATAACCTTTTGGAAAACCCAGCGCAAAGGGGCCAATTGTTTTAATCTGAGGCCAGAGAGGGCCTGGTTTCAAGCAGCCAAAGCCCAGCGGCTGGGCTGGGTCCGTTTGGCGTACGACAAATGGCAAGGCCAGGAGCGCGACTTTTTGCTGGGCAATGCCGATCAGTTTAAACATCTCCAGCCCCAGGATTTGGCCCAGCTCAAACGGGTTCTCGACATGGCCCAGCAGGCCGGGGTCAAAGTGGTGATTACCCCCTTGAGCCTGCCCGGCGCCCGCTGGCGGCAAAACAACAACGACCAAGCGGATCTCAGGCTCTGGCAGGACAAAGTCTATTGCCAACAAGCGGCGCTGTTTTGGCAAGAATTGGCCCAGGCCCTCAAAGATCACCCGGCGGTGGTGGGGTATAACCTGATCAACGAACCCACGCCCGAAATGGG
>CAZRFI010000272.1:5374-6834 GCA_964598905.1 uncultured Candidatus Sericytochromatia bacterium
TATGCCTTTACCAATGTTGCCAATTTTAAAGCAGGTCAGCCCTACCGCTATCCCGGCATGATTCCCCTGGAAAAAGAGCCCATCAACTGGAATGCAGCCACTCTCAAGCGCTATTTGCAGCCGTTTTTAGACTGGGCCCGCCAAGAAAAACTGGCTCCCCACCAAATTGTGGCTTCAGAATTTGGCTGTTACCGCCGCAATTCCGGTTGTGCCAATTATTTGCAGGATCTGATCCAACTTTGGAACCAAGCGCACTTTCACTGGGCTTTTTATTCTTTTCGCGAAGATGAATGGGACGGGTATGATTACGAAGTGGGCACAGGGCCTCTGCCTGAAGGCTATTGGGAAGCCATGGAGCGGGGAGAACATCCAGAACCGCCACGCAAAGCCAATCCGCTTTTTGACGTTCTGTCCAAGGAGTTTCGGGATCCCTAAACGCGGCCCGACTGAAAAAACATATGAAAAAACCCGGCAGACAATAGGGGGGGGGCGTCTGCCGGGTCAGGCCTTCAAGGAAACCCCTGAGGGCACAAGCCTTGAAAACCAAACAAATTACTGCGTCACATTCCTTCTTGAAGTCTTCGTTTCTGCCAGGCAACTTCCCATTTCAGGTGCCTCAACCACTTTCAGTGTTTCTCCCTCACCTTGCGGCAAGAGCACTCTTAGCGGCCTGTATCTGACATCCACTACTCCACATTGCTGCGGAATCCTTCTACAAGGTTCTCGCGCCACTACAGGGTGTTCTCCCCTGTCGGCGTGTGTGCGAACAAACCTTTCGGCTCCTTCGCACCTTGGCGCTCCTGGCTTTTTTCAGACCTTCAACGCTTTGCACTCCGACAGAATCCTTTGCCTTACGGCCAGTGACCCTCATGCGGTTACACCTTCAGGGTTTTGCACTTAACGGTTATCTGCCACTGTCACCAGCGCCTGCCGCTCTTGTCTTTTTTCCATTTCTGGCTGAGACTTCAGCGGTTTATGCCAACCGTTGCGTGTGTTGGGCGAACCCAACCTTGACCCTCTTGGGCGTTCATCCTTCCAGGGAATTCCCCTCTCAACCAGCGGCCACCTGCTTCCAGGTCGCTCCCGTTTTGCTGTTTCGACAACTTGACGGTTTTGTTCCGATTGAGAGTTGGCTTGCTATTTTTGCGCTGTTCTTTGGCTTTCGCCAACCAACAACACCCGCTGCCGCCCCTCTGAGGCTTCTTGGCCCGGGTTCTCACCGGGTCCGTTTGCGACGCTTCTTCGATTGTTTTCCGAAGCTCGTATATTCATAATAAAACTTCTGGTTAAAAATGTCAAGGGCAGGATAAAAAGAATTTAAGAAAAACTAAAAAACATTTAAAAGTAGACTAAGAACAGACCCGACTTGCCGAATTAAGGGGCTATGTTAAACTGAAGCACGGCTGATGGGTCGCACCAGGATCTTTGCTGCTGGCCACCTGCTAAGCCAAATTATTCAT
>CAZRFI010000273.1:0-6819 GCA_964598905.1 uncultured Candidatus Sericytochromatia bacterium
CCTGGAGGAATCCCATGCCCTATACCCTGCGCATTCAGTCCCAGGCCTCGCAAGATCGCCTGGAACAGCTGGTTGAGGCGCGCCTATTGCCAGATGCAGATAAAAAAGCCCTGGACGAACGCATCTGGGATCTCTTTGGCGAGACCTGGGCGATCATGTTTACCGATCTGGCGGGGTTTTCGCGCCGGGTGGATGAATTTGGCATCATTCATTTTTTACAGACCATTTTTGAGTCTCAACGCCTGCTCATTCCCTGCATTGACGCCTACGACGGCATTTTGCTCAAACAAGAGGGCGACAGCATGTTGGTGATTTTTAAACGCCCCCAAAAGGCTTTGGAATGTGCCTTGGCGATGCAAAAGACGCTGATTCCCTACAATACCCACAAACCAGAAACCGAACAGGTCTTGCTCTGCATTGGCCTGGGTTACGGCCCGGTGCTCAAAATTGGGGATGCCGATGTCTTTGGGGCCGAGGTCAATGCCGCATCCAAATTGGGAGAGGATACCGCCAAAGCCGGTGAAATCTTGGTGACAGGGACAGTGAAACAAGCAGCCCCCCTGGAAGGCCTGGGCTTTGAAGAGATCCACGAAACCATCCCCGGCACAGGCCAAGCATTTAAGGTCATCTACTGATGCCACGCTCTCTGTTGCGACCGCTGCTCGGCCTCCTGCTCACACTCCTCTTGAACCTGCAACTGAATCTGAGCCCCGCCCTGGCCGCGCTCGAAACCGTTTCCACAACCGCAAAGAGCCAAGCGACACATACCACACCCGCTCCTCTGGTTCCCCCTTCTGCTTCCCCTAACACCTACAACCTAACACCTAACACCTACTCCGCCCTGCCCCCCGATCCCGTGCCCGTGCCCCCACGCCCATTCTGTGGTGAAGCCTGTTGGAGCGCCTCATTTTTTCTGCCCGGCAGCGGCCAGCTGTTTTTGGGCGAATCCCTGCGCGGCTGGGGCTTTATGGCAGGCACTATTATTGCCCCCTGGGCGATCTCAACCCTGACCATGGCCCTGCTCGAAATTGGCAAAGTGCCGGGCTGGAGCGGAGCCGAATTGCAACAGGCTGTGCCCTTTTTTATCGTGGCAGCGACCCTTGCGACGATCAGCATGTATATCTGGAATATTTTTGATGCCTATGGCGTGCAAAACGAAAAAAACGCGGCCTGGCAGAGTGCTTTCGAAAAGGCCTTAGAAGAGAACTGGGTCCAATGGCAACCCAAACTGGTTCAAACCCCTGTCAAAGGCCAAGAAAGCCATTGGCATTTTGAGGTTTTGCTGGGAAGTTTTTAAAAGGCCCGCGCCTGAGCGCGTTTGCATTTTGTCTCCCCATTCTGGGTATGTTAAGATAAGGTGAGGCATCGGCAGGAATTAGAGTCATGCCCTGCGGTAATAACCACAAAGGTATTTATCATGAATACGCGCAATCACACCACCTCTGAGCGTTCTGCGGATCCAGCCCGGACCGTTTCTGTTTTAAATCCGCTTTTTCAAGGCGTGGAAGCTGTGCTGGAACAGGGCATGCAATTGACGGCAGACCTGCTGATTGAAGGATTGGGCCAAACCACACGGGTCCTCAACCGCAGTGAAGAATTGGGCCGCCAAGTGGGAAATCTCATGCAAAAGCTTGGAGATGCCCATCAAGAGACCCGTCACACGACCCAAATGCTGCTCAAAGAGAGCATTCAAGACGGCGTGATCCTCTGCAATGAATTTATTCACGGCATCGGTCAGGTCGCACGCAGCGCTATTCACGAAGTAGAAGAAATCGGCAAACAGGGGCAGACCATTGGTGGCAGCGTACGCGACACCTTTCAGGATTTGCCCAACCCCTTTCGCACACGCTCGGCCCGCAAACCCAAAGGCAAAGAGCCCACTATCATACCAATAAGCATTCAGGATAATTAGAGGTACTATGAGCCAGGAAACCAAAGAACTAGCACTCATTCTGCGTGATCGCCTGCGTGAAAAACAAAAATTGACTGAATATCACCGTCATGCCGTCAGTTATCTCTTCAAGGTCTTTGAAGAAATGATCAACGAAATGAAAGCAGATTTACAGGCCTACGGTGGCGATCCCAATCAGATCAAAATGTACAAAGCCCCTTCTGGCGACTACATCGTGCTCAAAATGGGCGATTCACTCAGCAGCGTCTTCTCGATGCCTGAGATCAAACTCTGCTCGGTCGAAGTCCAAGGCCAATCGGGCCTCTGCGGCCGCGTGGTGGTCTTTCAGGGCGATTACCGCAATCTCGAAATCGACGATCCCGAACAATTGTCCACGATCGAAGAAGACTCCCTGTTTATCTTCCCGGACAGCGTTTTGTACCACATCGTCTCACCCGTGGGTCTGCACCGCACAGACATTCCCCGCTTTGCCCATTTGGTGCTGAGCAAAATGATCCAAAAAGATGAGGCGCATTACAGCCCGATCATGGACGAAATCGTGCACCAACAGGAAGCCAAATACCAATAATAATTAAACGCCGGATCTAAAGCGAAAGCAGACGATCGAGCGCCATCCCTATGGCTTTGTTTACAACGCCGTAGGGATGTTGTAATTTGAGCTTTTCGAGATGGGCAATGGCTTTGCGATTGCCCAATTTGCCCAAAGCATAAATCACCTGTTCCCGCACCAAATGGGAAGGGTCGCGCAGGCCCTGAATCAGGCCCCCATAGGCACCCGGATTGGACAATTCGCCCAAGGCTTTGGCCGCTTCAAAACGCACTTCCCAATGGCCATGGCGCAGGTGTTTGAGTAAAATTTTGAGGGCCCGTTGATCGTGCAAAAGCCCCAAAGCCAAGACCAAATGGGCCATAATTTCGGGCCGCTGTTCTTGCTTGAGCATTGAGATAATCGCCGTGACGGCATCGGCATTGCCGACCACACCCAAGGTGCGCGCAGCATTGCGAACCACGTAGGTATTGGGATCTTTGAGGGCCTTGAGCAGGTATTTGACCATCTGGGAATGGGGACGGCGCAGACGCAGGGCAATATCCAGCAAAGCCATGGCGGCATTGACCCTGACCAGATCAACGGGATCTTGCAAGGCCTGACACAGGGGAGGAATCACACTGCTGTCACCCAAAGCGCCCAAAGCGGCAATCACACTTACGCGCACATTTTCATTAAAGGCCTTGAGCTGTTTGAGCAAATAGGGCAAAGCGGGTTGGTAATTTTTAAGCGCCAAAACAGAGGCGGCTTCAATTTTTACAAAGTCGTTGAAATCTCCCACTAACTGACACAGGCAATCTGCACTTTCGCTGCCAGGATAGCTCGCGAGGGTCAAAATGGCACTGCAGCGCACGACCACGTTTTCATCACTCTCAGCCAATCGGATCAGATGAGGCAGACAGCTCTCAATTTTTTGTTTGGAGAGCAAGACAGAGCAATACCAACGGGCTTTCCAGCTCTTGCTTTCGAGGTAATAAACCACGTCTTCGAGACTGCGCGGCGGCGTGAGCTTGGTAAAGACATAGGGGTAGATTTCCGAAGGTGAAAAATTGCGCAAGGCCCAAGCGGCGCTGAGACGGACATCCAGACTGGATTCCTGTAAAAGCGAGCGAAAGAGTGCTTCAATTGAATCAGGATCGCGCAGATAGCCCAAAACCCAAGCCACATTTTTGCGGATCTCTTCATCCACCGAAGCGAGGTATTCGATCAAGATCGGGGTTGCGGCTGTCCCCTGCTCCAAGAGCATTTGAACTGCATTGTTTAATTGCTCCAAGTCTTCTGACTTGAGCATTTGAACCAATTGTTGCAGCGATTGGCTTTCTGGTGGCAAGGCCTCAGCCTGCAGGGCCGACTCTTGCTGCTGCAGCGGCAAAGAGGACTGATTCATAGGCGGATTTAACGCTTTTTCAGGGGTTTGATGGAAACCACACGGCCATCGAGTAATTCCAAATCGGCCATCAGACCCGAACCTCTAAAAATAAAGCGATCACCGACCTTGAGCGGATACTCACAATGAATGCGCTTAACAGCAGCGCCGCTGCAAAAAACGGCCTCTTTGAGAATCTGGGCGATTGACTCCGGCATATTCTCAAGAAAGGGCCGCAATTCTGCCGGGTTGAGCTGGTCCAGAGGCTTGTTGCGCAGGTATTTTTGCAAAACCCCAACCGAATCGGGAGAGGCAATCGCAGAAGAGAGTTCCTGGCTGAGAATATCTGAAAAAAGCATCGACATACTCGCTTTAACGCGGATCTCACCTTCGAGCTGCACAGTGGCAACAGATGCGCCCTGGGGTTGTTCCAAGGAGGGATCTTCGGACAGCTCAGCCACAGTTTAGATACTCCCCTTCTGGAATCTGGAGAGAATTTTGCGCACCAAAGGCACGTTTTCCATTTTCTTGAGAGGCATGAGGATAATGCCCTTGAACATATTGCGCTGAAACTCTTTTTCCTCTTCAATACGGCCCGCCACAAAGCGATCCGTATTGGCGCGGGCATGCTCTTCGGAAAAGCCTGTGACTTCGCCGGTGGCTTCCCAAATGCCGTCATTGCAAGCATATTTGAGTTTTTGCTCAAGCTGTTTGGTATAGTCGATGCGCTTTTGGTAATTCTTGTAATAGATCGAGAGCATGAACAGCGCGCCACCGAGGGCATAAGCCGCCAATTTCATCGAATAACCCATATTGAGCTTGCCATAGAGGATTTCCGAAGAAATGACCTTGAGGGCTTCACACATCATCTTGGGGTCGTCATCGTGGGGAGAGACAGCCATCAGACTGGTAACCAACATTTTGATCGCGGCCTGGGTCTGGATATCATTTTCTTTGGAGGCCTGCAGGGTGCCTTGGACAATTTCACGCACAATTTCGCGGAACTGTACCGAGAGAATATCTGGGGCCTCGGCCATGGCTTCAATCGACTGATTGAGCAAGACCTTTTGCATATTGCCACCCATGCCATTGTCGCCATTGGGATCGGCATTGGCTGCAACGGCGGTAAACACGGCGGCACCCACAGCCCCCAAGCTGTACATCGAAATCTGTTCGCGAATGCTGCGCTCTTGGGTCTTGGCGGCTGTCGATTGGTTGGAAATGCTGGGCTGGAATAAATCCTGAGACTGTCCATCGAGAACGGTGGCCCCTTTTAAGGAGCCCATATTCACACGGCGGCCATCGGAAGCCGAGGCTGAGGCCAGAGAGGGAACGCCCCCACCTCCACCGGCAATGGCTGGCACACCGCCACCCCCACCGGGGATCGAGCCGCCACCCCCCGCGCGTTTGGCACCGGGTTGACGGGGACGGCGGCGCTTGCGTTCTCCGCCGCCTTCGCCTTCAGCATCTTCTTCGTCGCTGTCGCGCTCACCTTTGCGTTTGACTTTGTGGTCGCGATCGTCTTTTTCGTTGGTATCGGTCTCTTTGTTGCGGGTAATTGATGAGGAGGGGTTGTAATTATCGCCTTTGAACTGGGCAGACTCTTCCCCAGGGGGCTTGACGTCCAATTGATGGCGGGTGGCCTGTTCACTGTTGTAAACATTGGTCTGGCCATGGGGAGTCGAGGCCTGAGAGCCCCCCTGGTTGCCTTTGACCAGTTCATTCTTGGCAACAGGATTGTCAAACTGCGTTTTGGCAGGGGTGGCATCCGCATTGCCAGCTGTTTTGGACGTTGTATGGTCCCTGGCATTGGTCTCAGTGGTCTGTGGATTCGTACTGTTCCGCTGGATTCGGGTAACCGCCATGGCTTAAATGACACTCCTACCTAAAAGTTCAATACCTATCAATGACAAAGGGTTGTTCAACTACAATCTTACTACAGATCTCAAGCCAAATACAAACCGTCCAGGGGATCCTTACCCGCTTTGGGTCTGCTTTCCCGGCTTTTTTTGGGATATATTCTCAAATCTGTTCAGGTCCAGACCATGTGAGTCCCCGCAAAGGGCAGATACTGAGTTGCTGCCCAAGGGGATTTAATTCAAACCAATTGTAATACCATTTTTTGAGAAAAATTCAAACACCCGATCAATCCACACTATTGCAGGGAGATAACGCTCCATGTTAATAATAGAGTTTATTCAGAATTTGCAAATGACTTGCAAGTAATCCAGACCGCAGAGGGAAGTCCCATTATGTCGTTCAACATCATGTCGCTCAAACAAATCAGTCTTGGAGTCTGTCTCTTCAGCCTGGGTTTTAACGGCTGCAGCCAAGACAACCCCGTCAAAGTGCAGCCCAGCACAGCCCATGATGCAAATTTTGAGGTCAGTTTTACCCTCACACTGGAAAATCGTTCCAGCCAAACCGCCTTAAAAACGGCTTTTTCTCAAGGGGTATGGCAAGTTTCAGCCCAGCCTTCGCTGTTCGAAATCGGCAAAAATGCCAGCGCAGAATTGCAGCGTCTGGCCGAAAGTGGCGAGACTGGCCCACTGCAAAAAAGCCTGAGCAGCCAGCCCCCCACCCTACTGGCTGGGGTCTGGAGTGAGACCCTGGCCCCCGGCCAAAAAGTGACGTTTAATTTTAAAGCCAAAGCGGGCCAAAAACTGAGCTTTGCCACGATGCTGGCCGAGAGCAACGATCTGCTGCTGGCCCCAGCCAATGGCAGTTTGACCCTCTTTGACAGCCAAAACGAACCTCTCTCAGGCGACCTCAGCGCCCAACTCGAACTCTTTGACGCAGGCAGCGAAGTCAATCAAGCTCCGGGTCAGGGCAGTTTTCAATTCCCCCGCCAAAAAAGTGCCGACGAAGGCAGTGTCGAAACCAGCCCTGTACGTCTGCTCAAAGACGTCAAAGACGGCTTTCAATACCCGGCCGCTTCAGCCCTGGTCTCGCTCAAACTGGAAAACGATGACCACCACGAAGAAGCAGGGCGCA
>CAZRFI010000274.1:0-6764 GCA_964598905.1 uncultured Candidatus Sericytochromatia bacterium
ATTGCGCATTTCAATGTTTTGTGCAGAAAAGCGTATAATAGCTCTATGAAAAAAATGAGCGCTTTGCTGCAAAAATGGGCCTTACAAAGTGTGGGCCGTGATCGGCTTGACTATTTCTGCAGCAATACCATGAACAACCTGACCCGGCGGCTGAGTCCGTTTTTGTGGTGCTATGATCTGCAAGCACAGGTCTTGCAACGCCGCAGCGAAACAGCTGAGGTGGTGAGCTTTGAGCTATTGCCGAATCAATACTGGCAAGCACCGCAGGCCGGTCAATATATTGAACTCAGCTATCATGTCGCGGGTCAGACCCTGGAGCGGGCCTATTCTATTTCAGCCTTGAATACGCACAGCTTTTGGATCACGGTCAAACGACAGGGCCAGGTTTCAAGTGCTTTACATGATCGGCTCCAGGTCGGCGATGTCTTGAACCTGCGCGGTCCCTTGGGGCAATTTGTCTATCACGGGCAAAAATCCTTGCTCTTGATCTGTGCCGGTTCTGGCATTACCCCCTGTTTTTCAATCATGTCTGAACTGCTGGCTCTGCCCGTTTCTCAACGCCCCCAGATTCAGTTTTATGCCCAATTTAGCCATCCCCAAGACACGATCTTTGCTGAAATCCTCAAACAGATGCAAGCGTCTGGCCCATCGTCAGGTCTGACCATTGATCTGGCTTACACCCAAGCACCGGCAGCGGGCACTTGTCCGGCTTTAAACGCTGAGAATTTCAGTGAAATCTTCCCCCATTTTCAGCAACAGGATATCTATCTCTGTGGCCCTGAAGGCTTTAAACAGACGGTGATTCAGGCCCTTGAGAATTTAAACTTTCCGGCTGAGCGATTGCAGATTGAACATTTTGCGGGTCACAGGGTTGAAATACCATGGGCGACCTTGCCACAATCAGAGCCGCTGCCCGAAGTCTATTTCAGTGCCTATAATTGCCGGATCCAAATGCGGCCCGAAGATCGGCACAAGACCCTCTTGGAGCTGGGCTTGGAACATGGTTTGAATTTGGAAAAAGGTTGCCGCAAAGGCTATTGTGGCAGCTGTAAACTGGTTTTACATGCAGGCCAAGTCCTGGGGCAGACCCAAGGCAAAGCGGTGTATATTTGCAGTGCTTATGCCAAATCTGAGCGGGTGGTGTTGGGCTATTAATCCATGCTGATCCTGATTCAGATTTTGAGTGGCGTGTTGATCGGTTATGCCGTGCTGTGCATCAGCGAATCAGCCTCTCACCACCATTTTTTGCATGCCGGTCCGCGCATTCGCAAGTTTTGGCAGCGCATGGGTGCCATTGGCAGTTATGTCCACAATTCCTGGTATTCCCACCATGTGGTGCACCATTACCGCACCTTTTGTCAGGACCATGTCACGCAATTTAGATCCCCTGATGAAGAAGTGGCTTTGCGCGCAGATCTCACCCAGCGGGGCAAAAGGCAAATCGCCCTCAATTCATATGGCCTGCGTGTGGGCAGTTTCAAAGAATTTATCAAATACGTCTATCCCCATGTGCCCCATTACACACTGCTCTGTTTTCTGGGCGGGACTTGGTTTAGTCTCGGTGCGCTCTTGCCCGTCTTGTTTTACCAATGGCTGGCTCACTATGCCCACCCCTATTTGCACATGAATTACGCACAGGCTCTCAATACGGCCTCTCCTTGGATGCGGCTCTTTTTGCGCAGCCGCTATTTTCGCTTTTTGGCCCAGCACCATTTTTTGCACCACAAATATGTCCACTGCAATTTTAATCTGCTCTTGGGCGGGGATCTGATCTGGCGCAAGCAACGTTTTCCCAGCCCCGAAGACTATGCAGAGATGCGGGCCCTGGGCATGTATATCACGGCAAAACACATAAACACAGGAGCCCCCCTAAACCAATGAGTATCATCCGCACTTTGGATCAGATCTTGAGCCCCTGCGACCAATTGTTGAGGTTTAAAAACGAAGCCCGACGCCAACTCGAAAAGACCCATTACCGTGAAGCCAAACGGCGGTTTTTGTTTATTATTGCCGATTCTGGCGGCGGACACCGCACCACCGCCAATGCCGTCAAAGCACAAATTCTCAGCGAGCAGCCCGATGCCTGTGTCTATTTAATGCCTGCAGTGGATATTCTCAACACCCCACAACGGCTGTTTTCGCGCGGGATCGAAGAGGCGTATAACCATTCCATTAAAATGGGTACCTATTGGATGGAGCCCTTTTTGTTTAACTCCGTGTATATGATGGAATTGCCCGTTATTCATCAGTATATTGCCCTGCGCAATGCGCAGATTGTCGCCGAATTTCAGCCCGAAGCGATAGTCGCCTTTGTGCCAGCCACCCAGGAGATTACTTACCATGGTCTGCAATTTCTCCAGAAAGCCCAAGAAATTCCCCTTTATACCGTGATCACCGACCTGGTCAGCATGCGCCACAATTGGATTATGCCTGAGCAGGCCTTTTCGTTTATGCCAACCCAGGAATCCAAAGCCTTTTTTGAGCAGCGGGGCATTCCCGCAGAAAAAATGCAAGTGACAGGCCTGCCGGTTCACCCCCGCTTTTACCAGCAGGGGGCAGATCTCGCCAGCCTCAAACAAAAATACCAATTGGATCCCACACGTTTTACGCTCCTGATTTTGATGGGTGCCAACGGCTCCCAGAGCATATACAGCTATTGCAGACTGATCGACAGTCTGGGTTTGCCCATCCAAATTATCGCCTGCTGTGGCAAGAGCAAACAGGTTCAAGCCCAACTCGAAGTCTATGCCAAATCAGCAAAGATCCCGATCAAGGTCTTGGGCTTTACACGTGAGATCGACGAATTGATGCAGGTTTCAGACTTGTTATTGACCAAACCCGGTTCGGTTTCAATGGTCGAAAGCATCACTCAAAACCTGCCCCTGCTGATCGACGCCTCCAGTTTTATTATGTGGCAAGAGCGCGGCAATGACGCCTATGTCGAGCAACACAAAATCGGGATGGTCTTTCGCTCCCGTCAGGGTCTTAAGGCGATTTTGAGTCTCTTACTGACCCAGCCCGAAAAATACGCAGCCCTCAAACGCAATCTGGAAAACTTTCCCAAACAAAATTCAACGGCCTTGATTGCTGAGCATCTGCTGCAAGCCAAGAGCAAGCCCTGAATCCCACCCATTGCTCATGAAAACCAAACTCGTTCGCTATCATATCGACCTGATTTCAATCGCCTTGGTGCTCTTTGTGCTGGGGCTGAGTCTTTTGCCGCTCTATGTCGAATTAAATGCCCTGGGCCTGTGTCTGGTTGTGGGGCTCTTGCTGTTTTTTAAGCCCATTGCCTCTTTGGTTCAACACAACCACGTGCATTACCCAATCTTTCATTCTGGTCTGTTAAATTCCACCTTTGATCTGCTCTTGGCAATCAGCGCAGGGCATCTCTGCTCGGAGTGGAACTTACACCACAATATTGGCCACCATGGCAATCGGATCAATTCGCGCGAGGATACCTCTTCGGTGCGCCATGCCGACAGTGGCAAATACATGGGCAAACTGGAGTATATCGTCTCAGGCAGTCTCAAAATTTACCCCGATTGCTTGCAGATGGCCCTGCAGTTTTACCGCCAAAAGAAGCCCCGCTATCTGCGGGTGCTGATTCTCGAAACGCTCTTCTGGCTGGTCGTACATGCCTATTTTTTGAGCGTAAATCCGAAGATGTCCTTTTTCTTTCTGCTCTTGGCCAATGGTATCAACCGGGCCTTGGTCTGGCTGGGGGCCTATTGGCACCATTTAAACGTGCCCGCAGAAGATATCTATACTTCCACCAATATGTATACCGGCAAACTCTTTAATTTGATCAGTCTCAATATTGGCTACCATGTGGCCCATCACGAACAGCCCACGTTGCATTGGTCCCGGCTCAAAGAGCGCACAGCAGTGATTCTACCGCGTATCCCCCCCCACCAGATTCTGGAAAAGATTCCCTAACTCAGTTTGAGACCTCTAAAGTCCCAGAATGGAGGGCTGCGCGGTTTTGTTTTTCTTGGGTTTGGATTGCTTGAATATCTCTTTGGGGTTTGGGGGGAAACGAATATTTCCAAAAGACCGCCAGATAGCGGGCTATCGCCACAAAGATATTCGGATTACATTTATAATCAATGCCGTATTGGTTGCAAATCGCTTTCACTTCTGGCGCCAGGCTGGGGTAGTGGCGCGAAGGCAGATCGGGAAAGAGATGGTGTTCGATCTGGTAGTCGATATGCCCCCACAATACAGACTGCCATTTGAATCGGCCCTTAAAATTGATCGTGGAAAGAATTTGCGATTCGTACCATTTGCCTTTGTGCTCCAGACAGTTGTCAGCCTGCAACGGTTCGGTAAAATGGCTGCTCTGTAGGGTAAAGGTCATCCACAGACTGTTGACAATATCCACGCCTAAATTGGCGAAAACCACCCGCAGCAGGGAAAAATCCGTAAACAGTGCCAAAAGCGGAAAGAGATAATACTCCTTTAAAATCACCCGCGCTTTGGCACGAAAATCCCGTTTGCGCAAGGCTTTGGGGTCGCCGCCGTCGATCAGATAATTTAACTCGGCATAGCCCTCGCCTGTGGGAAAATGTCTGTCAATAAAGGCCCTGTTAAAACCCAAATTTTGGGCGTTAAATTTATAGGTCATAAAGGGGTAAAAATACAAAAGGTAGAGTGGGAATTGGATCCGGTGCATGGGGTTCCAGGGCAGACGGTCATTGGTTCTGAGAATGCCGTGGGTCAGATCGGGGTCTTTGGCATAGACATTGGTAAAAACATGGTGCATATTGTTGTGCTCCCGGCGCCAGCCCTCTTCGTCGATCGGGGATTTCCAGCGAAAGTTTTTGGCGTGAAACTCGGGAATCTCGGGAAAATAATCGTATTGCCCATGCAGTACATTGTGGCCAATTTCAATGCTTTCGAGATTGCGGTGCAAAAATAAAAACACAGATCCGATCACAAAACTCAAGGGCTCAAAGCCAAACCAGATCAGCCCCCTGCCGATCAATTCAAAAATTCGGCTCTTCTGCCGCAGCCCCTGGATATATGCGATATCCTCCGCACCCAATTGGGCCCGGTAACGGGCCTGCAATTGATCAAAGGCCGCTTGTATGGCGTCGTAGCGGTCACGTTCAGCCGGTTCCATCTGTGCCTTTCTGAACCTCAATGGGCTGTCTTTGTTTTAAAAAATCGTGCAGGCGATCCGGGTAATCGGTAATAATGCCTTTCAGCCCCAGCGCTGAAGCCTGTTGGAAATCTGCAACGGTATTTAAAGTATAACCCAAGACCTGGAAACCTTTTGTTTGCAGGGACTTGACGATCCGGGGGCTCAAATAGCGCATATCCACATGTAAGTAGCGGGCCCGAATGCGGGCCAGCAAAAAGATCAAGAGGGGGTTTAAGTTCTGAGTGAGTAGATAAGCAGTGGAGATCTCGGGGGCCAATTTGCGAATGCGGTTGACGATCATCGGATTAAAGGCCGCAATGACCACCTGTTTTTCACGTTGATGGGCTGTGATTTGTGCCAGCAAGGCCTTTTCAGTCTGCCAATTAAAAAAGCTGCAGGCCTCATGTTTGATCTCGATCTTGATCAGGGTCTAAGGGGGAATGAGGTCAAATACCTCACTCAGTCTGGGGATAGACAGACCCCGATAGTCATTGGCTTTCCAGGCGCCGACATCAAACTCTCTCAAGTTTTGCAGAGGCAAATCGCGGATATACACAGCTTGGCCAGTCAAACGTTTTAATAACGGGTCGTGGCAAACCACGATTTCGCCATCCGCGCTCAATTGCACATCCAGCTCGATCATGTCTGCGCCCTGGGCCAGGGCCTTTTCAAAGGCCAGCAAGGTGTTTTCGGGATAAACCCCCGAAAAGCCCCGATGGGCGGTATTCACAAGCCGATCGACCCCATCCAATAGGTGAGGGTGGTCCTGGTAGCGGTCTTTGTGGTATTCGTTATATTCTTTGAGCGCAAAATAATAGACCAGCGATTTGGCGATGACTTCTTTGATTCGGGGATGAAGCAGGCGTTCGAGCTGGATAAAAAAAGTGTGAATCGGTTTCATGGCAGTTTGTCAGCCTCAATTATACTGGATTTTGGCGTGGCCCGTCTCTGCTGCTTTTAAATAAAACTTAACGGCATTCTATCCTTATCTTCAGAAAGTATTCTGGTCGCAGGCCCATAATTAAATCAGCGAGTAAGAGAGTAGAGAATCCGTTTAACATGAAAAATCAGATGATTGTTGTTTTGGCCCTGGCCGCTTTCAATAGCCTGAGTGCCTGTTCGGGCAATGTCCCCAATAGCGCAGCCTATCCCAATTATTCTGCACAGCAAAATCTGGGCTACGCTGGCCAGCAAAACGCCTTTATGCAAGCCAATCAGCCTGAGATGGCCTATTCCCAGAATCTGCAAAACGCGCAACAGATGGGACAATCCATCAGCCCATCATTGGCCTCTGCAGCCCCCGCTCAGGCGGGTACCACCGTCAATAAAAACGCTCTTGCCAGTAAAACCCCTGCTGCCAAATCTCTCCCCTTGAAGTCCACCGCAGCCAAAATCCCCCCCACCGCCCTCCCCAAAGCCGCAGCCCCACAGCTTTCCGTCGCACAACAACTCGTCACCAAAGCCGTGGACCGTTTTAGCTCCTTGGACAGCTTTAAATTCATGGTTGAAGGCTTTGAAATGGTCAGTGGCAAAACCCCTTCGCGCTTGAGCTTTAATATGTTTGCTTTAAAAGGCCAGGCCAAAATTGAAGTCCTCAAACACACCAATTCGCTTTATG
>CAZRFI010000275.1:0-5387 GCA_964598905.1 uncultured Candidatus Sericytochromatia bacterium
AAAAAGGCCTTTGCCCAGCTCAATCACGAGCAATTGGCCAAAGAGCAAAAACTCTTTGCCAATCCCCGCAATGCGGCAGCGGGGGCTTTGCGCCAATTGGATCCGGCGATCACAGCCAGCCGCAAATTGGATCTGTTTATTTATATGGGCCATTTACCCCCGGAAATTCAACTTCCAACACACTCTTCACTTTTGGCCTATTTTCGCGATTTGGGTTTTCCCACCAGTCCCCATTTTAAGCTTTGCTCGTCCATGGAACAGGTCTGGGAGGCCTGCCAAGAATGGGCTCAAGTCGGGCCGGAATTGCCCTTTGCAATTGATGGCGTGGTGATCAAGGTCAATGATCTGGCCCTGCAAAAAGAACTGGGCTTCACCTCCAAATTCCCGCGCTGGGCGATCGCTTATAAATTTCCGGCGGAGCAGGCCCTGAGCCGGATTCAGCACATCTCCCTGCAGGTTGGTCGCACGGGCGCCGTCACTCCGGTGGCCGAGTTGGAACCCGTTTTTTTGGCGGGTTCGCTGGTTTCCCGAGCCACGTTGCACAATCAAGAAGAGATCCACCGCAAAGACATCCGCAAAGGCGATGTGGTGGTGATCCAAAAAGCCGGGGAGATCATTCCCGAAGTGGTGCGTTCGCTGTCCGAAAAGCGCAATGGCCAAGAAGAGGTCTTTGCCTATCCTGAAGTCTGCCCCAGTTGCGAACACCCTCTCACCCCCGACCCCAATGGACCGATCATTCGCTGTTTAAATGAATCCTGCCCTGATCGACTCAAAGGCAAACTCCAGCATTTTGTCTCACGCAATGCGATGGATATCGAAGGGCTGGGTGAGGCCCTGGTGGCCCAATTGGTGGATCAGGGCTTGGTCAAAGACTTTGCAGATCTCTTTGCCTTAAATGCAGAGCAATTGCTCTCGCTAGAGCGCATGGGACCCAAATCAAGCGAAAATTTGCTTGCTCAGTTGCAGGCCCGTCTGCAGGCCGTGCCCCTGGAGCGCTTTCTCTTTGGCCTGGGCATACGCCATGTGGGCAAAGAGGCCTCACAGCTCTTGGTGGAACATTTGGGGTCCTTAGAGGCCATTCAGCAGGCTTCTCTTGAAGAGATCCAATCGATTCATGGCATTGGGCCACAAATTGCAGAGAGCACCCTGCAGTTTTTTCAAAACCCAGCAACCACTCAGCTTTTGCAAAAATTTTCAGATCTCGGACTGGTTTTTGTTTTGCCCGTTGCCAAACCCGAAGGTTTGCCGCTCTCTGGAAAAAGTTTTGTCTTGACCGGAACCCTTGTCGCCATGAGCCGTCCCGAGGCAGGTGAGTGGATCGAAAAGTGGGGAGGGAGTGTCAAAGGCACTATAAGTAGTAAAATAGATTATGTTATTGTAGGAGACAAAGCTGGCAGCAAATTAGACAAAGCCCGAAAATTGGGCCTAACGGTTCTCGACGAAGCTGCATTTCTCGAACTCATGCGAGGTATAACCTGATTATGGAAAGTCTTCAAAGTTTATTGGGGGTCAGTCTGGGTTTAAAAAGCCTGACGATGTTTGCCTCTATTGCCCTGTACGCAATTTTCTTTATTTATGCACTGGCCCTGTTTGTCATGCCCCGGATGGGGGGCGGGCAATCCCGCAGTGGCGGATCCCTGCTCAAGAAAAAGCCGGGTCAATTCAGTCTCGACGATATTTTGGCACTCAGTGCCCAGTCGGATGCCTTTGAAATGGTGCAAGAGCCTTATACCTCTGAGTATATGGCCGATCTCTGTTTGCAAGTGGCCGCCCATTTTGAAATGAGCGATTCCGATCTGGAGTCCCTGAAAATCGCCGCGCTCTTGCACGATATTGGCGAAATGGACAATTACGATTTTGTCCAAGAAGAGCGGGCCCTGCGTCACGACGAATGGCGCATGCTCGAAGAACATCCCCTGCACGGCTATCGCTTTATTATGGAGCGCTTGGGCCCTGATTATGAAAAGGCTGCCAAATGGGTGCGCTGGTCTCACGAGCGCTGGGATGGCACGGGTTATCCCGATGCCCTGGCCGGTGAGCAAATTCCGATTCCTGCCCGGATTTTGGCCATCGTAGATGCCTACTGTGCCATGAGCCAAGATCGGCCTTATCGCTCGGCTTTGAGCCCTGAGCAAATTGTCGATGAACTCAATCGCTATGCGGGTATTCGTTACGATCCCCAGATTGTTCAACTCTTTGGGGTACCAGGTCAAGAAGAAAAGATCACGGCGCTCGAAGTCATTTAAGCCCGATCATACACGATTAAAAGCGGATCCCATCGGATCCGCTTTTTTGTTTTGTTCCATCGCAGCGCGCTTCTTTAATCTTTTTTTAACTAAACTTAAAGCCATGATAACTTTGAGAGCGCAGGAATCTCCATTTTTTCGACTATAATCAAATTAAGTTAAGCTCAAGCACAGATAAATTTTTATTAAAAAGGACAGAAATAAAATGGTACAGGCAGTTGGTGGTTCTTCCTCCTACTACGGTTACGCCCCTGTGCAGCGTTCTGCTTCTGTCGCCAATACGCCCTCTTCCAGCGTGAATCCCTATTTGGCCGATTCATATACCGGTGGCAGTGATTATTCCCCGATGAGCATGGCTGCCCAGGGTGGCATCAGCTCGATTGTGGGTGATTCAGCCGCAGCCAGTCGTTTGAGTGCCTTTTTAATTAATACGCCTGATCGCCTGCTCAAAGTGGGTGCTGGCTTGGGTGTGGTGGGCCGCTTTTTCGTCAATGTGCTCTCGGGCAGTGTGCCGATGTTTACCTCTTCTGCTCAACAGACCCAGATCAAACAAAATGTTTTTGGCTGGATCAGCTCTGCTGATCTGATGCGCACAGGCGCCAGCCCCAATCAGACCCGCATGATGCAAGATGTCGGTCTTTGGAATGTTCAAAATTTAACCCTCTATACCAATCCCGCTGACCAAGCTGTCTTGGCTCAACGTTTGGCTGGCGCTGCCGCCGCCCGTGGCCTGATGATGGAAGCCCCCAATCAGGGCATGGTTTCTGCCTGGGTCAATGCCGCAATTGGCCTTCCCAAATACAACTTTTAACAAGATCAAGCTGACTTCGCAGCTTATCTTGCTGTAATGCTTTTTTCTCAACCTCCTTCAAAAGATTTCTCTTCCAATTTTCTTCTCTATTCCCACTCTTTACGCAGAACCGGGGATGTGATTAGATGATCTGAATACTTTGTAAGTAATTCAGAAAGAGGGTTCGTTCACATGAAAGTCCTCGTTGTCGACGATTCGAGAGTTGCCCGTCGTATTGTGATCAAACATCTTCAGGCCACACCCGCTTATGAAGCTGCAGAGGTGCTCGAAGCTCCCAGTGGGGAAGAAGGTTTAGCCCTCTTTGACACCAGCATTGATGTCGTGATCAGTGATTGGAATATGCCTGGCATCAGTGGTTTGCAATTTGTACAGCAATTGCGTGAACGCGAGAAATCTTGGGAGCGTTCTGAGGCCGAAGCTGTTCCAGTGGTCATGATCACCACCGAAGGTACCATCGATAAGGTCATGGAAGCCTTGGATTCGGGCGTGAAAGAATACGTGATTAAGCCTTTTACGGCTGATACCCTGATCGCCGCCCTGAATCGGGTTATGGATTGAAAATAGAGCTATTTTTTAAGACGCTATTTTAGCCGCTTGCCGCGTTAATTCGGCACTGTGTTGTTTTAAGGCCTGTTCTAAGGCTTCAATCTCGTTGCCGGCAAAGGGAAAGAGTGGGATTTGCAGGCGCCCGGCTTCGGGCGGCTTAACCAGCCGGTATCTCAGTACTTCTGCGGGGCTGTTTAATTGTAAATTCCAGCGCTGGGCACTCAGATCGCTGGGCACCAAAGCTTCGGCTTGTTGCCAAGTGGCTTTGAGGCTTAGCAGCGGGCTGTGGTATTCCAGTCCTTCGCTGTTCAAGCATAAACGGGTTTCTGCCAGGGTGGCCCGCAAGAGCCAGGCCATACCCAGTGAGAAAAGCAGAGGCAGGGCCATCAGTCCCAGAGCCAGATAGCGATTTAAGCTGGGGGGCAAAGCCAAGAGTCGGGGCCACATCATTAGGTTCAAGACAATTGGCATCAGAATAAACAGTAAACTGACCGTCACCATGGGGCCCTTAAAGGCCGGGGCCAGGCCCCAGGTGTTTTGGTTTTCACTCATCATGATGATGCCCGCTTTGGCCTTTAGGTCGGATCAGCAAAGTCCACGTCGGCTTCGCTGACAATCCGTTCAATGAATTCGGCAATCGGTACCGAACCCTGATTGCCTTCGCGCAGAGCCCGTACAGAAACAGCACCCGCTTCCATTTCGCGGTCACCCACGACCAGCATATACGGGATCTTTTGCAATTGGGCTTCGCGGATCTTGTAATTCACGCTTTCGTTGCGCAGATCCAAATACGAACGCAAGCCCGCTTTGAGCAATTGTTTGTGGACCGAAGTGGCATAGTCAACATGGGCTTCGCCCAAATTGATCACATGGCATTGTACGGGGGCCAGCCAAGTTGGGAAAGCACCTGCATAATGTTCAATCAAGACACCCATAAAGCGTTCTAAACTGCCATAGATCGCTCTGTGAATCACGATCGGGGTTTTGGCGCTGTTGTCCTGGGCGATGTATTTGAGTTCAAAGCGCAGCGGCAATTGAAAATCGAGCTGAACCGTAGCAGTTTGCCATTCCCGGCCCAGGGCGTCTTCGATAATAAAATCGATTTTGGGGCCATAAAAAGCCCCATCCCCGGCGTTGATTTGGTAATTCAGCCCCGCTTCTTCGATCACCTTGGTCAGGCTGGCTTCGGCCTGGTTCCACATTTCCAGCTCGCCCATATAGTCATCGGGGCGGGTGGAGAGATAGACCTTGCTGAATTTCATGCCAAAGACTTCGTAGGTGTTTTTGGCCATTGCCAGCAGGGTGCGCAATTCGGGTTCGACCTGTTCAGGCGTGACAAAGAGGTGGGCGTCATCTTGGCAGAATTTGCGCACGCGGGTCAGGCCTGAGAGGGCCCCAGATTTTTCGTTGCGGTGCAAGACGCCTTGATCGTGAATGCGCATGGGCAGATCGCGGTAGGAGTGGTGCTCGTTTTTGAAGATCAGCATGTGGCTGGGGCAATTCATCGCTTTGAGGCCAATCTGCGTGTCTTCGTCGTCAAAGATGAACATGTTTTCGCGGTAATGATCCCAGTGTCCGCTGGTTTGCCAGAGATCCTTGCGGAACATTTGGGGGGTGCCAACTTCGACATAGCCGTTGCGCAGATTGTAGTTGCGCATTTTGTCGGAGAGAATCCGGAAGATCGTCTGACCCTTGGGCAACCAGAAAGGGGCTCCGGGGGCATATTCATGGAACATGACCAAGTCCAACTCTTTGCCCAGCTTGCGGTGGTCGCGTTTGGCGGC
>CAZRFI010000275.1:5487-6748 GCA_964598905.1 uncultured Candidatus Sericytochromatia bacterium
TCTTTTTCCCATTCTTCACGCATGAAGGGGTTGTTTGCCTTGATGATCTCTTTCATCCGTTTTTCAATCGCTTCGAGATCCTCTGTGGTCAGGGCACGGGGCAGGTCCATATCATAATAAAAGCCGTCTTTGATTACCGGGCCGATGGCAAACTGGGATTCAGGAAAGAGGTCCTGAACCGCGTGGGCCATGATGTGCGCCGCTGAGTGACGGATACAGTGCAATTGATATTGGGGATCTTCGCGATCGATTTGATTTTCATCCATGGGACTTTACCTCTGTGCCAAAACTAGACTTCAGAATACCGCATTTTACTGTGTTTCTGCAGCGGGATAGGCTTTTTCAGGGCTGTTTGCTTTGATGGAGTGAGAGCGGTAAATGGTTCCGGTTGGCGCAAGCACCTGAAGTTCAGGCCGCTCGCTACGCCCATCCATGGGCTCCGCTCACTAATGCCCGTCACACGGCGGCTCCATCCGTGGGCCGTGCGCCGGGCAATTGCCTTCACTTTTCAGGTGCTTGGCCAACGGGATTGGCATTTCCTGGGAATCGTTTTAAAGCAGAACAGCCGGAACAGAACAGTTGGTTTTGACTTAAAAAGCCAAGCGAATACCGATACCATTTTCACTGACGAAGGGTTGCCAGGAAAGGCTTTCACCAGTCAGGGCTGTTTTGAGTTTTTCGTTATAGTCAGCGCTGAAGCGAAAGGGCTGGGTGAAGCCATAAATGTGAAAACCAATAAGGGAGGCATATCCCAGCAAAATCATCCAAAGGTAGAGGCTATCGAGGTTTTGTTTGGAGGCGGGTAAGACTTCAGGGCTAAAAACCTCAGGTTTAAAGGCACTCAACAAAGTCGAGCCCCAAGTGCCAATGGCAAGGCCACCTACTTCGCCAAGCAGTTGAACCAGGCCCCCGTCGATATCACCAGACAAAAAAGAACCCAAACCAAAAAATGGGAATAGATTGAGGATGAAGGGTACCCGTGGGTCTTTCTGTTTGAGACTAAACAAGAATTCCCGCTCAGATTCGGATAAAAGCTTGGATTGGCTTAAAATAGCGGTGTAATTTTCTTCCAAACCCAGATCAATCAAACGGATCACTGCTTGTGCTTGCGGCGAAGGAGAGTTTGCCCAGCTCAGGGACGGGTACTGAAAAGTCAAAACACAAGCCAAAAACAGTACCAGCAACTTTTTCATGAGCGGAACCTCTTCGAGGGAACGAATAGTTTGATTCTATTTTGATGTGAGATGAAAATCAACTCAAA
>CAZRFI010000276.1:0-6726 GCA_964598905.1 uncultured Candidatus Sericytochromatia bacterium
CCGGGCGACAGCCACCTGCTCATGATCGGCACGGACAGCCAACGCAAAATCTGGTATGCCCTGGTCTATGATTTTGCACAGCAGCGCATCAGCCAGATGCACCGCCTGCCCGTGGGGGGGGATTTTGGCCCCCATGCGATCGGGCTGACGCCAGGCGGAGAAATGTTGGTACTCTCCGACAAACCCGGCAGCGTCAACGCTCTCAGAATTCTGCGCTTTAAAGCCTTTTAAGCCTATCTTTCTGACCAGCATCAAAGGTAAACTAAATAGGTTAAGAAAAATGAATCTATGTTACCGAAGAGCTGCGAGGTCCGCCCATGAAAGCGCTCCCAAATTGGCACCATCAGGACCTGGATCAGATTTTTTCCAAATTGAGCACGTCTGCCCAAGGACTCAGTTCAACTGAGGCTGAAGAACGGCTGCAAAAATACGGTATGAATCGCTTGCCCCCCCCAAAAAAAAGCAATGCGTTCTTGCGTTTTCTATTGCAATTTCACAATATTTTGATTTATGTTTTGCTCGGTTCCGCACTGATTACAGGTCTATTGTCCCATTGGATAGATACCTGTGTGATCCTGGCCGTTGTGATAGCCAATGCCGTCATTGGCTATATCCAAGAAGGCAAAGCAGAAAAAGCCATGGATGCCATTCGTGAAATGTTGGCCCCAACAGCAACCGTGTTAAGGAATGGCTCACGGCAAAATATCAAAGGGGAAGAACTGGTTCCTGGTGATCTTGTCTTGCTCGAACCAGGGGATAAGGTACCCGCAGATCTGCGCCTACAAGAAATCCACGGCTTGCAGATCCAAGAAGCACTTCTGACGGGAGAATCACTGGCTGTAGAGAAAGACACGGCTCCAGTCGCAAAAGAAGCAGCCCTGGGTGATCGCAAAAGTCTGGCCTTCAGCGGCACCCTTGTCACCCATGGACAGGGAAAAGGCATTGTGGTGGCAACCGGGGGTTACACCGAAATAGGCAGGATCAGCCACCTGCTCTCAGAGGTAAAAACACTGACCACGCCCTTGGTTCAACAAATGGATCGCTTCGCCCGCTGGCTGACAATCATCATCCTCGGACTGGGCATTCTCTTGCTGATCTTTGGCTATTTTTTCAGCGAGTATGCCTTTAAAGACCTATTTATGGCAGTCGTGGGCTTGTCCGTAGCAGCGATCCCCGAAGGTATGCCCGCCGTCATCACGATTACCCTCTCTGTAGGGGTACAGGCCATGGCCCGCCGAAATGCAATTGTTAGGCGTTTGCCCGCGATCGAGACCCTGGGTTCGGTTTCGGTGATCTGTTCGGATAAAACAGGTACCCTGACGCGTAATGAAATGTCTGTGATTCAGGCCTTGACCCGTGAAGCCTTATTCTCAGTGGCTGGCACCGGCTATGAGCCCTGGGGAGAGATTTCACTGGAGCAAGAGACGATTGCCCCCCAAAACTATCCACTGCTCTCAAAACTGGGACTCGCAGCCGCCCTCTGTAATGATGCAGAATTACACGAGCAGAAAGGGATCTGGCATGTGGAAGGCGATCCAATGGAAGGGGCCCTCTTGGCTTTTGCGGGCAAAACCAATCAGGAGACCTACGAAAATTTGAATCAATGGAAACGAACGGATTTTATACCCTTTGACTTCAAAAACCGGTTTATGGCCACGTTGAATCACGATCACAAAAACCACGCCTATATTTTTGTCAAAGGGGCCCCCGAAAAAATCCTGGAAATCTGCACCAAAGAAGCGCTGAGTGAACAAGAAACACAGCCACTCAACAGGGATTATTGGCAGGCCGAAGCAGAAAAACTGGCAGGCCTTGGACAACGGGTCCTGGCCTTGGCGATTAAACCTGTCTTACCCGAGCACACCGTCTTGGAAATCAGTGATCTGGAGCCAGAACTGACTCTGATTGGACTGGTGGGGCTGCTCGATCCCCCACGGGCAGAAGCCATTACTGCTGTTCAAGACTGCCACAACGCGGGGATTCGCGTCAAAATGATCACCGGAGATCATGCCGGTACGGCAGCTGCAATTGGCAAACAAATCGGCCTAAAAAACCCAGACACGGTGCTCACGGGCAGTGAATTGGATCAAATGAACGAAGAAGAACTGAGAAAACACGTCCTGGAGACGGATATCTTTGCCAGAACCAGCCCAGAACACAAATTGCGCTTGGTCACAGCGTTACAATCCCATGGCATGATTGTGGCCATGACCGGAGACGGTGTCAACGACGCCCCGGCATTGAAACGTGCGGATGCGGGTATTGCGATGGGACTGCGCGGCAGCGAAGCTGCCAAAGAGGCCTCAGAACTTGTATTGGCTGACGATAATTTTGCCTCGATTGCTGCAGCAGTCAGAGAAGGCAGAACCGTTTACGACAATATCAAAAAGGTGATCAGTTGGACCTTGCCCACCAATGCCGGAGAAGCCTTGACGATTGTGGCAGCGCTTTTGCTGGGAATCAACCTGCCGATTACGCCCGTACAAATTTTATGGGTCAATCTGATCACCGCCATCACACTGGGAATTGCCCTGGCTTTTGAACCCACTGAAGAAAACACCATGTGTCGCCCACCGCGTCAGCGCAATGAACCGCTGCTTACACGCCACCTGACTTGGCATATTTTTATGGTGGCCAGCCTGATTCTCTGTGGTGTATTTGGTATCTATACCCATGCCTTGCAACAGGGGTATTCACAGGAGCTGGCAAGTACCCTGGCAATGAATACCCTGGTGGTGCTCGAAATCTTCCATATGTTTTTTATTCGCAACATTTATGGAACCTCCGTCTCTTGGAAAGCACTGCGTGCCACCAAGATCGTTTGGTTGACCGTTTCACTCGTCTTGGCAGCTCAACTCACGATCACCTATTTGCCTTTATGTCAGACAATCTTTGCCACCCAAGCAGTTTCACTCATGGATTGGGGCCTCATTTTTGCAATAGGCATGGCCCTGTTTATCGTAATTGAAACCGAAAAACAGGTTCGCCTGCGTTTTTCAAAATAGCTATCGGCCTTTGCCCGAGAGCTTTAAGCTGATCAGCCCAGCCCGGAAAGGGGTATCTGCCAATTTGATCTCGGGCTGTTTGTCCATAAACAGCTTCATCGACCAATCGTTGGTAAAGAGCAGCACGGCATTGCCATCGCGGTCTTTGCCCGAAATCGCACCCACGGGCAGAATCGAACGGTCGAGGCGGGCCGGATCAATTTCAGGATCGACCCAACGCAGCACGCTCCAATTGGCGGGAATGCGCTCGGTTTCGGCTTTGTATTCACTTTCGAGGCGGTATTGCACCACATCAAATTGCAGCGGGCCCACCGCCCCGAGAATATAGTTATTGCTGGAGTGGGTATGTAATTCAAAGCCCTGAATCACGCCCTCTTGCAGGAGCTGATCGAGGCCATCGCGGTAGCGTTTGTAATTGGAGGGGTTGGGATTATTCAGAAATATAAAATGCTCAGGAGCGAAATAGGGAATGCCTTCGTAGATCAATCCCGAAGTCTCACTCAGGGTATCGCCAATGCCAAAGCGGTCGGAGCTGATCAGACCGACAATATCCCCGGCAAAGGCCTCTTCAACACTCTCGCGCTCCTGGCCAAAGAGGGTGTGGGCATTTGAAAGTTTGACCTTGCGCCCGGTGCGGGAATGGTGCACGGCCAGATTTTTGCTGTATTTGCCCGTACAAATCCGCACAAAGGCAATGCGGTCGCGGTGTTTGGGGTCCATATTGGCCTGAATTTTAAACACAAAGCCCGAAAAGTCTTCACGGGTCGGCTCCAATTGGCCCAAGCTACTGGGGTAAGAGCCTGGCGAGGGCGCGTATTTGAAGATATTGTCGAGCAATAATTGCACGCCAAAATTATTCATGGCCGAGCCAAAGAAAACCGGCGTAATCATGCCTGAGAGCACTTCCGCGTGGTTAAACTCCTCACCGGCAATGTCGAGCATTTCAAGTTCTTCGACGACCTGGGCATAGACCTCTGGCTCCAAAGTCTCTTGCACAAAGGCCTCGGCAATGCCGCCCACAGCCACAGGCGCTTTATACGCTCCGCCGGTGGTGCGTTCAAATAAATGCACCTGTTTGGCCAGGCGGTCAAAGACCCCTTTAAATTCAAAGCCCGTGCCCAAGGGCCAATTGATCGGGTAGACGCCGATTTGCAGCACCTTTTCAATTTCATCGAGCAAATCGAGCGGATCGCGGGTCGGGCGGTCCATTTTGTTGATAAACGTAAAGATCGGAATCATGCGCTTGCGGCAGACTTCAAAGAGTTTCAGGGTTTGGGTCTCAATCCCTTTGGCGGCGTCAATCACCATGATCACCGAGTCGACGGCGGTGAGAATGCGGTAGGTATCTTCTGAGAAATCTTGGTGACCGGGGGTGTCGAGCAGGTTCATCACATAGTCGCCATAGGGAAACTGCAGCACGGTTGAGGTCACGGAAATGCCACGTTTGCGCTCCATCTCCATCCAGTCGGAGGTGGCGGAGCGCTGGTTTTTGCGGGCGCGAACGGCCCCGGCTTCCTGCACAGCACCGCCGTAGAGCAGGAATTTTTCGGTCAGGGTGGTTTTGCCTGCATCGGGATGGGAGATAATTGCCACGGTGCGGCGGCGTTTGATTTCGTCTTCGAGTTTCATGGGAGAAAGGGCCATTTCATTGAGATTCTGCTATCAGCGTACCTGATTCAGCCTCTGGCGGCTAGCAAAAGCGGCATTTCAAGGCCTGGACCCAGTCTGTTTTTTCAGACTGCAACCGTCTATTCAAAGCGACGGTCAGAATAAAGCCAAGCAAAAGAAATAGAAAAAGCAAAAGAGGCAATCCATGAAAAGAATTAAGCCCCAAACCAAGCAGCGAATCAAACAGGGTCTAAAAGCCGTGGGTTTAACTGGCCTGCTGCTGATGTGTCCCGGCTGGGGAAGCGATGGCAGCGCGCAAACAGCCAACAAAGCGCCCGAAGATCCCTTTGCCAGCGAGGCATCCCCTTTCTACCAAACCTGGCTGGAGATGCACCAAGCCCTGCCGGAACTGCTGCACCTGATCCCCGCCCTGGCGGGTGGGCCTCACAGCCAAATTTTGTTTGCTGCTTGGCGGTCCAACACCCCCTAAAATCATTGGCTTTGAGGTAAAGTCAATTGGCCCAAACATATGAGAAACTGGCCTTTCGGCAGGACTTTCGTTAAAGAATGTGACCATTAAAAGACAAGAACACAAAGCCCTCGCTTTACAATCCCTTTAAATAGAGCTATCATCACTTCAGCATTTTTCGAGGTCATTTTAATGAATTTCGCTGCTGGGGTTTCATTTCATTTATGCCACGCCATTTGGGGTGGCGTTGAAGGAGTTTGAATCATGAAAAAGATGATTTGTTTTTCCCTGCTGAGCCTCAGTTTGCTAAGCACAGCTTGCCAGCCAGGGCCAGCCAACCCCATTCCCTCTTCTGGACTCAATCGAATTCTAACCATTACATCTGAAACCCAAGACCCCAAACTGCCGAAAATCCTGGTGCCGGGGCTGGAGCTGAAAGTCTTTGCGGGCAGTGGCAAAGCGGGCTATAAGAATGGACCAAAGCTGGAGGCGGAATTTACTATTGGCGGCATTGCACAAGATGATGAGGGCAATTTGTATGTCTCAGATTATCAGGATTTGCGCATCCGCAAGATAGATATTCATGGTCAAGTCAGCACTTTGGCTGGAACAGGCGAGAAAGTGTTAAATGGCAAAATGGGCTCTTTTGCGGAGACCCAATTTTATAGTGTGGGGGATCTTTTCTACAAACATCCTCACCAATTATATGTATCCGACTTCGAAGCAAAGCGCTTATTTCGGCTTAATTTAGATACTCAAAGATCCGAACTTTTTATGATCGAAGCTCAGTACACTCCCCCTGAGCGTTTGCCTACGTTAGATACCTCTGTATTGCCGATTGTTTTTGGCCGCCCAGGTTCTCTTGCTGTGTATAAAGGGGATTTGTATTTAGAAATGAGTGTCGAAATCTGGAAATTGACTCAATCCAATCAACGCTATCATTTGGAGCGTTATGCTGGAAATGCGGATGTGAGAGGTGGTGGCTCGATTGACGATGCTGAAAGATATTTTAAAGATGGTCCGCCCGACGATTCTATATTCAATAGAATTGCAGGATTGGCTTTTGATCGTGATGGCAATCTCTATGTTGCAGATAGCCAAAATCAGCGAATCAGAAAGGTGGCTGCGGGTACGCGTGAGGTAAGTACCTTCAGCGGTCAAGGTATTCCCACCAGTAATAGAAGCATTGATAAAGATTTTGTGGGCGGCTTTCAGGATGGTCGTTTAAATGAAGCCCAGTTTGCTTACCCTGGTCCTTTGGCCTTGACTGAAGCGGGAGATATGTTCGTTTTGGATTCCAATGAAGGGGGGGCATTGCGCTGGATTAGCCAGGGGCACGTCAAAACATTGTTTCAAAACTGCTTATGCACCCTCTTAAAAGACGGAAGAAAAAATATCCTTTATGTTGCGAGTTATAAAAATCAACAAATCTACACCCTGGATTTATCTCAACTCGAAAAACTAAAGCCCCAAATCAGCAAACAGGAGCCCAAACCATGAGCAAACTCAACCCTCAACGCCAGCTTCAATTTACTGACCTGCAGAGCTTTGATGTGAACCCGCGCCACACGGTGATTTATGCCACACCGTTTGGGGTGACGCTGAAGGCGTTTGGGAGATGAGGGATTTAAAATATGCAGGTAT
>CAZRFI010000277.1:0-3343 GCA_964598905.1 uncultured Candidatus Sericytochromatia bacterium
TTTGGCTATAAACCCAGCCAGCAAGAATACGATCGCTATCAGGATATTCTTGCCCGCCAGCAGCAAAATGGCGCTCCTGCCATGCCTGTTCCGGCTCAGCCTGCTCCGCCGGTCTACGCCCCCCAGCCTGCACCCCCTGTCTACGCCCCCAATCCCACCGCTCCCGTTCAGGGCGCAGTGACTCAGCAAGAACTCGATTGGGCCATGCAAATGCAGGATCGGATTGTGCAGGGTTACCGCCCCAATCCACAGGAAGCAGCCGCTTATGAAAATATTCAACAGCGCTACGCTGCTCAGCAGCCTGCAGCCCCAGCGGCACCTCAGCCTTCGGGCCAATTGCGCCCAGTAACCCAGGAAGAACTGGACTGGGCCACGCAAATGCAAGATCGCATTATCAAAGGCTATCGCCCCAATCAGGCAGAAGCGGATCGCTACACAGATATTTTCAACCGCTATCAGAGCCAGCCCGCCAATCCTGGCACGCCCCCCGCACCGCCCAAGCCCGAAAAACCGGCTTATGATCCCGGTGTAACTGCCCCTGTGGTGGTGGACAATACCGTCAGCGAGCAGGAATTGCAATGGGCCATGGACTTGCAAAAGCGGATTGATACCCAAGGCTATCGCCCGACTCAACACGAAATTGCCCGCTACACGGATATTTATACCCGTTACCAAGCACAACAGGCCCAGCAGCCTGTGGCACCAACACAACCGGCAGCCCCGACCCAGCCCCAGCAACCGGAGGTTCCCACCCAGCCTGCTGTGCCCACCCAGCCCCAACAGCCCGTGGCTCCACCCGTACAGCGTGGTGCCACCATGGATGAAATCCGCTGGGCCAATCAGCTCGAAGACAAAATGGCCAAAGGCATTCAGGCCAGTGCTGATGAACTCTACCAATACAACCAGATTCAAATGAAGCTGGCCAATTATGGAGTGGCTTCTACAGCACCTGCGGCTCCCACAGCCCCTGCAGCCCCCACAGCAGGCAGTCTGACTCAGTCTGAAATTGATTGGGCACTGCAATTGCAGCACAAGGTGCAATTTGAGGGCTATCAGCCCACCCAGCAAGAGGTGGCTGCTTATACCCAGATTTTTGCCCTTTACCAACAATTGCTGGACAGCCAACAGGCCCAGCCCCAGCCACAACCTCAGGCCCCGATGCAACCGGTTCAGCCGATTGCACCGGCTCAGCCAGTTGCCCCCAGTGCACCGATGGCCCCGGCAGCCCCCAGTGGAGCACGCCCGGTCACCCAGGAAGAAGTCCAGTGGGCCAGCCAATTGCAGCAATTGGTTCAGGGCGGCTATCAGGCCTCTGAACAGGAAATTGCCACCTATACCGACATTTACAACCGCATGCAAGGGGGCGTGAGCGCCCAGACACCTGCGGCTCCAACAGCCCCGACAGCCCCCGCTCCCCAGCCCGCCCCCGTGGCGCCTGGCAGCGTAATGGTCAATGTGGGCGCCACCGACCCCGAATTGCAATGGGCCCTGGAATTGCTCAATCGCTACCGTCAGGGCTACCAGCCCAGCGCTCCCGAGCTGACGATGTATGAGCAAATCATTGGCCGCAAAGCCGTTCCCGGCGCCACACCGTAAGTAAAGGAAGTCCACAAGCTCCAGGTTGCAAGCCTGGAGCTTGTGTTTTAAATCCATGAATCTGCGCATCCCCAGCTCCTTACAGGCCTTTTTTCCCCCGCAACAGCCGGGGCCGGTTGCCCTGCGCACAATTGCCACACCCGCAGCCCCTGCGGAGATCCGCGATCAGCTGCGCTTCAATCCCCACGTTCGCTTGCAAGGCCCCGTCCCCAGCGACTCGGTATTTGCCAGTCAAGAAAGCTGGTTGCAGGAAATACAAAAGATCAAACAGGTGGCTCCCAGTCTGGCTGAATTGCCAGATTTTGCTGTGACCCCTTTGCGCATTGGTGTGGGCATTGGCCTGCAAAATGCCAGCTTTTCCTTTGAAAAAGGCCAACTCCAGGTCGACACCCCACAAGGCACTGTGTCTTTGGGGGAATTTGAAAATGCCCGCTTTCAGATCAGTGCGCTGCCGGGTGGCTTTCAGCTCAAAACGTCTGATGGCAAAGATTTGGGCAGTTTTGAAGGGGTTTTGCGTTTGGAGAGCAGCGCAGGCCCGGTTTCCCTCAATGGCTCCCGCTACCGGGGCAGCTTGGAAATTCGCCCCCATCCCGAAAATCCCAGCCGCTTTAATTTGATCAATACGGTCATGCTCGAAGACTATCTGCTCAGCGTGGTGCCCTCTGAAAGCCCCGCCTCTTGGCCAATCGAAAGCCTCAAAGCCCAGGCCATGGCTGCTCGAACCTATGCCGTCGCCAATTGGCGCAAACGCGAAGCCTTGGGCTTTGATATGAATGCCGACACCTCTGATCAGATGTATACCGGCATCCAGGGCGAACAACCGGCATCCAGCGAAGCCGTCAAAGCCACCCAGAACCAAATTATTGCCTTCCAGGGCAAACCAATCACCGCTCTGTTTTTCTCAAGCTCAGGTGGTTATACCGACTCCTCTTTGGAAGTCTGGGGTGTGGATCTGCCGTATATCCAGCCGGTGAAAGACTTTGACCAAGCAGCTCCCCGCTACCGCTGGGACAAAACCATGACCCCCAACCAAGTTCAAGCCGCCCTGACCAAATTGGGTCTGAATGTGGGCACATTGCAAAAGATTGAAGCCCTGGAGACAACCCCCCAAGGCCGGGTCAAAAAGATCCGCTTCTCTGGCAGCACTGGCAATGCTGAGGTGGATGCCAATAAATTCCGATTTGCTGCCGGCCTCTCCAGTACCCGCTGGACAGTGTCTGTCGAGGGCCAACCCCCCCGCAGTTTTCGCTTTGATGGCGGCGGCTGGGGCCACGGCCTGGGCATGTCACAGTGGGGTGCACGCCAAATGGCCGCTGATGGCAAAAATGCCTCAGAGATTATTCACCACTATTACACGGGTGTCGAAATTCAGGCCCTCAAAGCCGAAGAAACACCCACCACGCCTTAAACACCTCTCGTGGGCTCTGTGGCCCGGTTTTTTAAGGGTTCAGTTTGGCTCCTTCGGCAATCCAACGCCCGATCAGGGCCCTTTCTGCTTCAGGCAATCCGCCAGGTGGCATGCTCTTTTGTTCGACGACACGGACTTGAATGCGTGGAACCGCCTGCAGAATTTGCTCAGAGCTGCGTAAACTGACACCGCCATTGAAGCCGTGGCAGGTTGAGCAGCGCAGGTCGATGATTTGGCTGATGGTTTGAAAGGCCACTGGGCTGGGTGTTGCTTGGGGGGGCGTTGGCGGCGTTGCTTGGGGTGCCACAGATGGAGAGATCGTGGGCTGTGCGCTGGGAC
>CAZRFI010000277.1:3443-6710 GCA_964598905.1 uncultured Candidatus Sericytochromatia bacterium
TGTTGTCGCACATCCCATCAAACAGGCCCCGGCTCCAACCGCCAAAAATGCTGATCGCAAAAGAAATGGCAAGACAGTCATTAATTTTATACCTCAATATATGCAAAGATTCACAGTGCTGGCAGATTGCTGCTTTCAGAATCTACCATGGCCAGCTCCAAGTCCCAAGCAAAAACGCTCAATTCTGCTAAACTGTCCGCATGAGTATCAAAATCGCCCTGCTGGGTTTTTCCAATGTGGCCTATCGCACTGCTTTGCGCTTGCTCGAAACAGACGCAGAGGTGCTGTTTTTTGCCCACGAGCAGGACAGTTACCAACTCACACCTCTGCCCAGCAAGGTTATGCGCCATCTTTTGCCCTATTTAACCCCCCAAAACCTGCCGGACGCGCTTCAAAGCTGTGACGCCGTGATCATCGCCAGCGAAGACGAACAATTTAATTTACACGCCACCCTGCAACTGCACTCTCTCAGGCCAGAGATGCGGATTGTCACCCGCTGTTTTAATCTCGATTTGGGCCGCGAGATCGAAGAACGTCTGCCCCATGTGCGCGTCTTGAGTGTTTCCGATCGGGCCGCGCCGTTTTTTGCCGCCACCGCCTTCAGCGATGGCGTGCTCTCAGCCTGGAAAGATGAAAAGGGTCTGATGGCAAGCCTGCAAAAGGGTTCCGAGACCTCAATCACGGCCCTGCAGGCCAGTGACTTTCACAGAGCCCTGCCCACACCCGAACGGCAACGCCGCTCCAAACTCAAAGCCAAAACCCAACAAGATCCGCTGCTCTTGGCCGTTTTGTTGGGACTTTTGTCGGTGATCGCCCTCGGCAGTGGCTTTTTCTGGTTGCGCCATGGCCTGCCCCTGGGAGATGCCCTCTATTTTGTGGTGACGACCCTGACCACCACAGGTTATGGCGACTACAGTTTAAAAGACTTCCCCTTTAGCAGCAAAATGGTGGGAATGGGGCTGATGTTAAGCGGTGCCAGCCTTTTTGCGATTCTGTTTGCGCTGCTGACCGACAAGCTCTTTCAATTGCGCCTGGAATCACTGCTGGGGCAGGGCCGGGTCAAACTCTCTGGGCATATTATCGTCTGTGGTGCAGGGGACGTCGGCCTGCGCGTGGTCGAAAACCTGATTTGTACAGGGGCAGAGGTGGTGGTGCTCGAAAAAAATCCCGATGGGCGTTTTAATCAGCACCTGCGCGCAGCGGGGCTGCCGCTTTTAATTGGCGATGCCCGCCTGCCAGAAACCTTGGAGCGGGCAGGCATTGCCAGAGCCCAAACAATTCTCTGCGCCAGCACCGCAGACATGGACAACCTCGAAATGGCCCTCAACGCCCGACAGCTCAATCCCCATATTCGGATTGTGGTGAGGGTCTATGACCGGGATTTTGCCGAACAAATGCGCAGTTATTTTGGCCTGGATGTGGCCCTAAGTTCTTCGGCCATTGCCGCCGAAGCCTTTGCCGAGGCCGCCCTGCATTAAGGACGTTTGAGTTGGCCCCCAGCTTGAAGCAAAAGCGCTTTAAACTCAGGGTAAGGCAGAATTCCCGCCTGTTTTTTGCCGTTGATAAAATAGGCGGGGGTGCTGTTTACCCCGCGAAAGAGCCCCTCTTGAATCTCGTTTAAAACAGACGTTTGAACAGCTTGGCCAGCCATACAGCTCTGGATTTGCACGGGCTGCAACTTCAACTCACGGCTGAGTCTGTCCCAGGTTTCTGAAGACAGCCCTTCATGCCCCTGATGCAGGGCTTCAGCGGCCTGCCAAAATTGGCCCTGCAGACCCGCGCATTTGGCAAAATAAGCTGCTTGGCAGGCAAAAGGGTGCATTTGGCGCTCGCCCAAAAGACGGTTGCATTGGCGATCCAGGGGAAACTCCTTGCGAATCAGGCGCAGATTGACAAACTCCTGCAGGGCCTGTTGCAAGATAGGCTCAAATTGAGCGCAATACGGACATTGGTAATCAGAAAAGACCTCCAGCACAACGCCCGCTTTCTCTGCTTCGGCCCCGACACTGGCTTGCCAATTTTGGGGTTCAAAATGCCCTGGGGGATAAGCCAATAAGGCCTGCGGGGCGGCGCGTTGTGCGGGTGCCAGCGGGTGAAAAACCAGATAGGCTGGCAGCAAAATCCCCAAACTGAGCAACGAATAAGCCAGCACAGGCAGAGGCAAAAGTCCGAGATTTTCAAACAGACGCGCAGCAGGGGGGCGAAGGGTTAAAAACAGCAATCCGGCTGTGGCACCCCAATTGATCAAATAGGTAAACAGGCAATAGAGACAGATCAGCTGCAATTCCTGTTTGGTGATCCAGAAATAATACAGGCTCACGCCCGAAAACAGCCCGTAGATCAACAAGAGCGGCAAACGCAGGTCTTTGGCACGGTTAAAAAGCAAATAGGCCAGAACCAAGGCGTAACCCAAAAGCCCCCAAGCAGCAACGGGAATCCCAATTAAAAAGGCATAAGCGCTGCGGGCCACGGCACTGCAATCAAAGGTGGCATTGAGGTTGCACTCAGCCACACCGGTGCCTGTCAAAACAGTGTAGTCGAGCATGATCAAACGCAGCGAAAGCAGTAGCCCCAGGCCACTCAGACAAAAGAAAATCCAGAAGAAAAGACGTTTGTGCATGAATAAAACCGATCAAATCAAAGCTGTCTATTTCCCTATCAGGATAACATGGGGTTAAAATAACCTGCATGGGACTTATTTTAAATTGGCTCGGCCTGCTGCTCTTGCCTGTTATTTTGCCGACCCTCTTGCCCGTGCTCCCGGCCCTGGCTGAGGGCGCATCAGCACACCCTGCGATTTTTTTGCAGGCCCAAGGCAAGCCCTTGCTGATTTTGCATGCCCTGATGGCGGTACTGCTGCTGGGCTCCCTCACCCACAATGTGCTGATCAGCGTGAATTATCTGCGTGGCAAATTCGCAAAAATCCGCTTGGAAAAACTGTATGTCAAAGTCGGGTTTGTGGCCTATCTGCTGACCTTTGGCCTGGGTGCCATTATTTATCCCAATTACCGCTACCATGTGCGGGAACTCTATTTCGATCTCAAAATGCCCTGGGCCAGCAACCTTTTTGATATCAAAGAACACTGGGCAGGCATTGGTCTGGCCCTGTTTGTGGCCTTTTTTCTGCTCAGCCGCACAATTGACCCCCGCAGTGATAGGCGCATGCTGCTTTTTTATGTCTTTTTATCGGCCACCTTGGCAGGCATTGTCTGGTTTGGCGTGATTGCGGGCCTGCTGCTCGTGAGTTACCGGAGTATTTAGACATGA